>JAISXG010000086.1 GCA_031270605.1 Oscillospiraceae bacterium
CGCGGTCACCTGTTCGGGTGCCGCGCCGCCGCAATTTTATAGTCGTTCACCCGGTTGTCAAGTGCCAGGTGTCGACTCGCTTTGAAAAGTCAATCTGCTCTTTCGGCTTGAGCGGATAGCGCTCTTTCAGCCGCGTGATGCCGAAACGCGCCATCTCGTCATAAAAGGCCTCGCCTGCTGCCCTTTTGTCTTTCAAAAGCGAAAACTCGCCTTTTCTTGTAAAGTTCTTGTAATAGGTCAGCTGGAGCCGCGAACATTGGATGTTATCTTTCTGAAAATCGGTCTGCGCGGCCGCCTCTGCCTCATCCCACCACGCTTCGCAATGCTTGAGATCCGCGGAAGAGAGATAGAGCACCTCACCGGGCTTTGAATTGCGTTCAATGTGGTTCAGCTCCGCGCGTTCAATAGTAAAATCAATATATTTCATAATACTCTGATACCCTTTGCCATAAAAAGCGAGCATAAACTCATTCATATGCTGTTCAATATCTGTGTATGGGTCCCACAGCAGCTTTGCAATGAGATATGCCTTGAGGTGCGCGAACTCGCCGTTGTTGACAAGCATGTTGTTCCCCTGCTCAAAGACGCTTTTTACGTTGTTCTCCGCAAAAAACTGCGCGTTTGCCTGCAAAACATCGAAATTCGGATACGGGGTAAGATAGTGAGAATAGTTTGTCGTATAGTCCCATATTTGTATTTTGTCACAGATGGCCTGCCATGCCTTCAGATCCTCAGACAGTTTCCTGCCGGATTTGTCAGCCACAGGGCATTCGTTGATGGGGTGTGAAAAGCAGCACTCAATCGTGCACAGGCGAATCACGACATTCGGCTCGGGCACTGTGATGCTCGGGGCCTGGCGGGTGTAGTCATAAGCGAGCGTATCCACCCAAACATCGGGAAATTCCTTCGCAATCTCTTTTGCCGCAGCGTTCACAAAGCGCAGCAGGCTGCCCGCGGGGCTTCCCTCTTGCGCATCGATCGCCTTGCAACTTTCACACATACAATAGCCATCGACGTCATTTTGCGAAATAGAAACGATCTTTGCTCCGGGATTATCCCGCAGCCATTGCTTCGCGTTTGCAATCACAATTTGCAGAACTTCTGGGTTCGTCAGGCACAGCTGGGTTGTCTCGCGTTTTCCGTTTTCGGTATAGGCATAATATTCAGGATGCTCACCGAAATATTGCCCGGGAGGAACCAGCAGATTAAAAGTGTGCACAAACTGGCCGGCATACTGAACGCTGCCGCCAAGCGCATCGGTCAGATTCCGTCCCGGATTAATGCCACTGTTGATCTTCTGCGCAACAGAAAACTCCGCGTCGAAGGTGCTGCGCCAATACACATCCCTGTTGTCAAACACGGGGATCTGTTCTATATCAAGGTCGCGCCGCACAGAAATATAATTATATTCAGGCACAACAGTCAGCTCCGCCGTAAACCAGCGGCAACCAAGGACCTCTTCAAGGAATGCATACACGCCGTAAAGCGTTCCGCGTTTCTCGCCGCCCGCGATCACGAGCTTCTCACCGGACACAAAAATATCCAGCCCGTCATCGCCGAGCTTTTCACGGTCAATCTCATAAGCGCCCGGCCCCTCACGGTTGGTTTTGCCCACAAGGATTTCCTGTTCCTGCGGCGGCGCAGTGTCGTCAACCACCGCGAAGTTGACGCCGGTGATGCGTTCAAGGTAGTCCCCCAGCGTGCCGGCTGCCGTCACTTCAGAGGGTGACGCGTTCTCGCCCCGCACTATTACATAGCCGCTCACGCCGTTTTCGGCAAGCGTAATATGCGGCACGGATGTGTCCATCTCCACCGTGATCTCACCCAAAGACGCATCATATTTTTCAGCGTCGTTATAGGGCGCATAGACAGACGGCAACCCAAAGAAACTGGGGATCAGCGTGCCGAGGGAAAGAAAAAACGCAAAAAATTGTTTGATTTTGTCAATCATGCCAAAACTCCTCCGTTCTTTTTGAAAACAAAAACTCAAAACGCACCCGGAATATTCGCAGGAATGATATCTATTTTATATTACTAAAATTATTCAATCAACGCAAGAGGAAAAAAGAAATACTCAGAATGATTTTGCATTGCAACTTCAGCATAGCTCATATGGTCGACCGATCAAAACGGCACAAGAGGCTCTCAATTTTTGCCATGCATTTATTTTGCCACTCAGTTACGGCAGCGCAACAGTCACATATTTGATGCAGTCGCGGGAATAGGTGTATGAGATGTGCAGCATATTGTCGCCGCCCTCCCAAACGGAAGGATAGGCATAATTATAATTCACACCCTCATGAGGGGCGGTGGCAACGTCATAACCCTCGGGGGTACTTTCGATCTCTCTGCTCTGCCTCCAGCTTTCGCCCCCGTCGTCTGAAACAAACAGCGCAAGCGGGGTGCGGGGCGTTTGCCAAACCGCGTCACGCTGCTCAAAGCCCTGCGGATAAACGGTATTGCTATCCCTGTCCTCCGGGCGCGTCCAGCGGGTGAAAGCGGCGTCAAGAACCCCATCGGGCACATAGCGGCTGCAATACACCGGGTTGCAGACAAGGGCGATCTTTCCGTTTGAAAGATTGATCGCCTGAATCGAGGAATTGTTGTTGGGCAGGCCTGTGGGCTTTGGCGGCTGCCAGTGCAGGCCGTCGTCAGAGCGGCTTTGATAGATGAAGTCCGCCCAGCGGCTGCGGAAAAAGGCAAGATATCCGCCATTTTTTGCGCGCACGATTGTCATGTGCACAAAGCCGCGGCTTTCGGGCACTTCAATTTCGCCCCATGTCCGCCCGTTGTCTTTTGAATATTTTATCACGCTGAAATCATTGCCGTAGGAAGGGCCGTTTTCCACCTTTGGCTTTTGGCTGTAATAGGCCGGCAGAATCCAGGTGCCGTCCTCTCGCACCACCACACGGTTGCGGATGAAACTGCCCGGTTTGTCAAACAACGTTGCAATGCCGGACCATGTTTCGCCCTTGTCCAAAGAAGTGCGAAAACGCACCTCTGCGCTTTGCTGCTTGCGGTCTTGGGCAGTATAAAACAGCCAAAGCTTGCCCGACGGGTCAAGAAACAGCACAGGATTTTGCTCTGAGCGCCCCGGGTCGCCCGAAAGCACAACCGGCTGCGTCCAGCACCGCTCGCCTTTGGGCAAACGCGACATCACAATGCTGATGTCGGGGTTGCCCTCGCGGCTGCCGGCAAAATAGGCGCAGAGCAGGTCGCCATTCGGCAATCCTAAAAGATTGCTGGCATGGTTGGAGCCATAGGGCGTGGGCAGACAGGCCTCTTCATACTGTTTTTTTGGGTTATATGCAATGGGTGATTGTTCCTGCATCATAAAATCTCCTTTATTTTATTTTTGAACACGCCTTAATTCCAATCAGAATAATACGCATTCAGGCAATCGGTCAGCACGGTGTCCCACTGCCCATAATCACCTTCAAACGGCCTGCGCACCGGGCCGACCTCGTGGCCGAGCAAATGCGCCGCGCGCTTGATGACCGAATTCGGGTTGCCGAGAGAGAGACAGTTGCGCATGGGGCGGATGCCGTCCTGAATTGCCGCGGCAGCTTTCACGTCGCCGGCTTGAAAATAATTATAAATATCCGCCATTTTATTGGGAAACAGGTTGCCGGTGCCCGCAATACCGCCGACTCCGCCTGCCTGCAAAGCCGAGAGAATCAGGCTGTCATTGCCCGAAAGAACAGCGAACTCCCGGCCCGTCGCTTCAAGGTATTGCAGCATATTGTCAAAGTTGCCGCTTGAGTCTTTTATGGCCACGATATTCGGCACAGCCGCCAGATTTTCAAGCGTTTTGCAGGTGATGGCGTTACCCGTGCGGGCGGGGATGTTATATAAAATTACGCCGATGTCCACACTCGAGGCAACGGAGCGATAATGGTTCACAAGCTCCTGCTGCCCCGCCTGGCCGAAATAGGGCGTGATGATTGAAACGGCGCTTGCTCCCAGCCTCTGGGCGGTTTGCGCAAGCTCCACCGTCTCTCTTGTGGTGACGCACCCGGCCCCCACGCAAACCGGCTTTTCACCCGCGGCTTCATCAAGCACGGTTTTCATCACTTCAATTTTTTCTTCTTTGCTCAGGACATAAAACTCGCCGTTTGTGCCAAGGCAGAACAAGCCGTGCACGCGGCTGTTGAGAAAACGGCGCGTCTGGGCGCGCAAGGCGGGCAGGTTGAGGGATTCATCCTCATGCATTGGGGTGATCATCGCGGGCAAAATTCCGAACGGATAATACATGTTTAAACCTCCTGTCGCGGGGATAATCATAACAAATTTTTCTCTGAAATGCAAATATATTTCCAATCTATATAAACTGTCGGCACAAAATTTTCTGATTTCCCCTTTCCCGCTTGACATTTTGCCGATATACTTCTATAATTAGTTGCGTGCGCAACTAATATGATCGAAATGAGGGTAAAACATGATCGCTTTTATGAAATATATCAACATCACCTACCGCTGCGGCGTTCAATACCGCGGCGAGCAGCTGATCGACTATGACCTGGGCGGCATTGAAAGCGTCTATATTCTCCATATCTGCAACCATCCCGGGCTGACGCAGGACGCGCTGGCCAAAAACATTTTCATCAACAAAAGCAACGTCACGCGCAAACTCGCGGTGCTGGAGGAGAACGGCTATGTGGAACGCCGCACGCGTGAGGACGACAAGCGGGTGGCCGAAGTGTATCCCACCCAAAAGGCGCTGGACGCGCTGCCGAAGGTGCGGCAGGTGTTTCACCAATGGAACGAATACATTACCGAGGATTTTACGGACGAGGAAAAAGAGCTTTTAGACTCCCTGCTGCGGCGCATCACCGAAAAAGCGAAGCGCTATGCGGGCAAAAGCGCCGCAAAACCGGAAAAGGAACAAACACAGCCATGAAGACGTTAATGAGCTATATCAAGCCCTATTCTTTTACCATCGGCATTGAGTTCGTCATAAAATTTCTCGGCACCATCATGGATTTGTTTTTGCCCTGGCTGCTTTCTTATATGATTGACGACGTGGTGCCGCAAAACAACCTTGGCGCGGTTTATTTTTACGGCTCGCTGATGGTGCTTTGCGCGATTGCGGCGCTGGTGTTCAACATTGTCGCCAACCGCATGGCCATTAAAACCGCGCGCAACGTCACAGAGCGTCTGCGCTATGACCTGTTTGCAAAAATTTCCTTCTTATCCAGCCGGCAGACGGACACGTTCACCACGCCCTCCCTGATTTCAAGACTCACTTCCGATACCTATAACGTTCACCAGATGGTGGACCGCATGCAGCGCCTCGGTGTGCGCGCCCCGATTCTGCTGATCGGCGGCATCATCGTCACATTGACGCTCGAGCCTGTGCTCACGCTGATTCTCATCGGCATTCTGCCGCTGCTTGCCGCCATCGTGCTTTTTGTTTCGCGCAAAGGCGTGAAGCTTTATTCAAAAACACAAGCGGCGGTTGACGGTATGGTGCGCAAGGTGCAGGAGAACATGACGGGCATGCGCGTCATCAAAGCGCTCTCAAAAACCGAATATGAGAAGCAGCGTTTTGACGAGATCAACACCGAAGTCATCGAGCGCGACCAAAAAGCGGGCATGTTGATGGCGCTGACAAATCCAGTGATGAACCTGATGCTCAACATCGCCCTGACGCTGGTTGTGGTTGTGGGAGCATACAGAGTGAACGCGGGCATCTCCCTGCCCGGCAAAATCGTTGCCTTTCTGAGTTATGTGACAATTATCCTGAACGCCCTGCTCACGGTCACGCGCCTGTTTGTTTTATATTCAAAGGGCGGCGCCAGCGCCAGACGCATTGAAGAAATATTGACCGCGCCCGATGAAATGCAGATTCTTGACACGGAAGAATACAGCGAACAAAGCCCCTATCATGTTGAATTCCGAAACGTCAGCTTTTCTTATAACAAAGTGCGCGACAATTTGTCGGGCATCAGCTTTGCGCTGAAAAGGGGCGAAACCCTCGGCATTATCGGCGCGACCGGCAGCGGCAAGAGCACCATTCTCAATTTATTGCTGCGGTTTTATGACCCTGATATGGGGCGGATTTTGATTGACGGCACAGATATCCGGGCCATTCCCTTTGAAACGCTGCGCACGAAGTTCGGCGTGGTGTTTCAAAACGACTTTCTGTTTGCCGACACCGTCCGTGAAAATATTGATTTCGGCCGCGGGCTGAATGACGCGCAGATCGCGTCGGCGGCCGACGCCGCGCAGGCGGGGTTCATTCAAACAAAAGAAGACGGTTTTCTGCATCAGCTCGCCATCAAAGGCTCAAACCTCAGCGGCGGGCAGCAGCAGCGCGTTTTGATTGCCCGCGCGCTCGCGGCGGACCCTGAAATTTTGCTGCTTGACGACGCGTCAAGCGCCCTTGACTATATGACCGACGCCGCGATGCGCAAAGCGCTGCATCACGACTATTCACACACGACCTCCATTATCATTGCGCAGCGTATCAGCTCCATTATGAATGCGGACCATATTGTGATGATTGAGGACGGCGCGATTATCGGCAGCGGCAGCCACGACGAACTGCTGCAGAGCTGCGAGAGCTATCGCGAAATTTTTGAAACCCAGATGGAAGAAGTCTGCTGCGGCTGAAAAATACGCCATGCTGTTTTTTCGCCGCTGAAAGGAGCGAACCTGTTTGAACCCGGCAAATTCATTAAAAAAACGTGAGCTGAAGCCTGCCGCGGAGAAACCGCGGCTGAAAAAATCCTATTTGCTGCTCAGGCTCTGGAACTATCTGTATCAATATAAATGGCTGCTGTTGCTGGCGTTTGTGCTGTCGGTCGCGAGCAACCTTTTGGCGCTCGTCGGCCCCAAGCTCTCAGGCAATGCGATCGACGCCATCGAGCCTGGCCGCGGCGCGGTGGATTTCCCCGTTGTGTTCCATTATGCGGGGTTGATGGTGGCGTTTTATGCCGCCTCCGCGGTCATGGGCTATTTTCTTTCGATCATTATGATCCGCCTGAGCCGCGGGGTCGTCTATAAAATGCGCAAAGACCTGTTTGAAAAGCTGGAGTCTTTGCCCATCAGTTTTTTCGACCGCCACCAAACCGGCGACATCATCAGTATTGTTTCTTATGATGTGGATACCATCAACGCATCCCTTTCAAACGACGTTCTGCAAATCGCCACAAGCGTCATCACGGTGCTCGGCTCGCTGGGCATGATGATCGCCATATCCCCGAAGCTGCTGCTGATTTTTGTGTTCACAATTCCCATTTCGGTGCTGTTTACAAGATACAACACAAAAAGAGTACGCCCGCTGTTTCGAAAACGCTCGGCAAAGCTCGGCGAGCTTAACGGCTTTATTGAAGAGATGACGGGCGGCAAAAAAACAACGGCGGCCTATCACCGCGAGCGGGTTGTGCTCGGCCGGTTTTCACAGAAAAACACCGAAGCGGTGGACGCTTATTTCACCGCCGACTATTACGGCAGTATGGTCGGCCCCTCGATGAACTTCATCAACAACCTCTCCCTGGCCATGGTCAGCGTGTTCGGCGCGATTCTTTTTATGGGCGGCAGCCTCTCACTGGGCAGCATCTCTTCGTTTGTGCTGTATTCGCGCAAATTTTCGGGACCGATCAATGAATTCGCCAACATCCTCAGCGAGCTGCAGTCCGCGTTCGCGGCGGCGGAACGCGTGTTTCGCCTGCTCGACGAGCCCGCCGAACCGGCCGACGCGCCCGACGCCTGTGAACTTGGGAATATTTCAGGCTGCGTTGCAATCAATGACCTTTCGTTTGCATATGACCCGGGCAAAACCATTTTAAACCATTTGAGCCTCTACGCCCCCTGCGGCTCGGTCATTGCCATTGTCGGCCCCACGGGCGCGGGCAAAACAACCATCATCAATTTGCTCATGCGGTTTTATGACGCGAATGCAGGCAGCGTCACAGTCGACGGCCACGACATTACACGCGTCACGAGGCAAAGCCTGCGCAGCGCCTACACCATGGTGCTGCAGGACACATGGCTGTTTCACGGCACCATTTTTGAAAATATCGCCTACGGCAAAGAAAACGTGACCCTCGACGAAGTCATGGAAGCCGCGAAGGCCGCAAAAATCCACAAATACATCATGTCCCTGCCCGAAGGGTACAACACCGTTTTAAGCGACAACGGCGTAAATATTTCAAAGGGGCAAAAACAGCTCCTGACCATTGCGCGGGCAATGCTGCTTGACTCAAAAATGCTGATTCTTGACGAAGCCACCTCGAATGTGGACACGCAGACAGAGCGCAGGATTCAGCAGGCGATGCTCAAACTCATGAAAAACCGCACCTGCTTTGTGATTGCGCACCGCCTTTCCACCATTCAGAACGCGGACCTGATTCTCGTTGTGCGCGACGGCAACATTGTCGAGCAGGGCACGCACAGGGAGTTAATGCGCCGCGGCGGGTTCTATTATGAGCTGTACCATTCGCAGTATGAATCGGAATGATCCTTTATAACCCATACCAAATTCGTCATACTCTTGACAAAATCCCCGAAGTCTGTTAAGTTATAAAATGGTTAGTATTAGCTAACCATTTTGTTTTACCATCAGGTTAGTCTTGACTTACCTGTTATAGTCGAACCACTTGAAAAGCGATACAGTATTTGCGAGGAGATTTTTCGTCTGTTTAGGCAGGTGACGAAGGCATACTCGCGTATGAAGAGGAACCTAACGACAACAGGCGGAAAATAAGCCGCAAAGACGTATTGGTTTTTAAGTGGTTTGACTATACATTCGGATAAACCGTGCTTTCAAAAAGGAGGCATTCTATGATACATCCTGCAAATGATCAGGATTATTCTTTGTTTAAGACGAAGGACGATAATACGATCACCTTTGTGGAAGTCTTTCCCGGCATCCGCCTGAAATACCACGATTTCCATACCTATCAATATATGAAAAACGATCTCCTGCCCAAAGATGGCACGCTTTTGATCAACTACTGCCGCGAGGGCCGCATTGAGTGGGAAATTGAAAAAGACCGCTATTTTTATCTCGGTAAAGGCGACCTTTCAATTCACATATATGACAGTGTTCAAAAACGGCACTTCCCTCTTGAGCATTATCACGGTATCTCTGTTTTGATCGATATTCCCACCGTCACGACCATCACACCCATGCTGCGCAGCTTCGGGGTGGATTTGGAGCAGCTCGCGCGGCGGTTTTGCGAAAAAAACAAGTTTTATGTGGAGCGCGCGGACACCACGATCGAGCATATCTTCAGCCAGCTTTATCACATTCCCGGGGAAATAAAAGACACCTACATTAAAATAAAGATCCTGGAGCTGCTCTTGTTCCTGAGCGTGCTGCGAATTTCAGATTATTCCGACAAAGAGCTTTATATCCGCAAAACTGATATTGAAATCATAAAAAACATCCGTGCATATTTAATCGGCCATATCGACCGGCATATCACCATGCGCGAGCTGGCAAAAAAGTTTTCCATCTCCGAAACATCCATAAAATCCAACTTCAAAAGCATCTACGGCATACCGGTTTACAGCTTTGTGCGCACCTACCGCATGCAGAAAGCGGCGTGGATGCTGAAAAACACAGACAGCTCCATAACCGAAATCGCGCTTGCGGCGGGCTATAATAACGCGAGCAAATTTTCCTCCGCATTCAAAGACGAAATGGGCGTCTCCCCCAGCCAATATAAAAAATAACCTGCCCGATCGGAGCATTTCCGACTAAATGGAGTGGTTTTATCAGAAATCCCCGGATATACTATTGCCTAATGGTTAGTTTTAACTAACCAAATTCAAGAGGAGAGGATTGGTTTCATGAAAAAAACCTGTTTGCTGATGCTCGTTCTTGCGGTGCTGTTCGGCACGGCGATTCCCGCGCTGGCGGCTGAGATGCCCAGCGGCACCGGCGACGACGTCGCGGACCTGACCGCCAGCTTGGATACATATTTCAGCGACTACCTGCCGGGGTTAAAAACAGAGTCCAGAAATGCAATCAAAAAAAGCGTCAAGACAGGGCTTCAGAATAATAAAGATAAATACTTTATGCCGATGATGTCCACACTCGCCAACATTAGAAAGGCCGGGCAAGCCGGTGAGGGCGAAGGAGTCAAGGACGTCATCAATCAGTATTACAAGCTCTCGGATAAGGCCAAAACCAACGCGGTCAATTATTTGTCTTCCGCACTCAAAGGCGTGTTTTTGACGGTCAATTTTTCAAATGGGGTTATGACCGTTTCATAGAGCGGCGCCAAATTGACAGAGATAGTGTTCGTCACAAAAGACCCGACGGCATCCCAGAGCACCACGAAAGCGCCGGCACAAACACCCGCGACCACCGCCCCGCCGGCGACCACCAAAAAAGATACTCCCGCGCAAAGCACAACAAAGGCGCCGGCCGGCACAACCGCCGCAGCAACAAGCGCGGATGTTTCTGCCCCGAATCAGGGCATGATTGACGCGGCAAACGGCGACGCCCCCGCGCCGGACGTCACCACATTGTATTTCAACGCCTACCTTCCCGGCGTTTCGAAGGAATACATTGATAAAACAAAAGCCCTGATCAAAACCTATTCCGAAAACGGCGGAGGCCCGGCGGGCAGCGGAGCGCTGTGGCGCTGCATCCGTGAAATCGGCACGCTGATGGGCCGCGAGGTCGACATGGCCGCGGATTACAGCGGGTTCACCGTGACACAGGAAGGCGAAACGGAATTCCTGAAACTCCCGGCAGGCGTGCAGGAGCAGGTTATTGAAAAAGTGAAAGAGGGCATGAGCGGCATCGCCGTCACCGCAACGTTTGCAGACGGCACCTTTTCTTTCACAAAGCTCGGTGAAGTACAATTCAGCTACACGGTGAAAGGCGCTGAAGAGCCTGTTCCCGCGGCGGCAACAACCGCAGCCGCCACAGAGGAAGAAGGCGGGGAGAGCGGTTTTCATCCGCTCTATCTCATTCCCGCCGCCATCGTTGTGATCGGCGCGATGCTGCTGGTCATTTTTAAGGATAAGATTTTTAAAATAAAGAAATAGGAGAACGATGTTTATGAAAAAAAGGTTGGCTTTCATTTTTGCGCTTGTTTTGGCGCTCACCGCATTTTCCGTACAGTCCTTCGCCCTTGACGAAGCACCCAATATGGGTGGTTACACGCAGGACGCCGCAGGATTTTCCCAGTGCTACAGCGATTATATGGAATATTATCTTTTCGGCGTGAATGAAACGACAAGAAACCTCATTAAAGATCAGGTCTATGCGGGCTATGACGACGGCTCGATTCAGATGATGTCGCTCATGAGCGCGTTTGCCAATGTGAGAAGAGCCGGCCAGGTTGCCGAAAGCGCTGAAAATCAGGCGAACGGCGTGAAACCCACGGTTGATGTCATCAAACAGTATTACACCCTTACAAACGATCAAAAAGCAAGCTTTGCGTCTTATCTCGTTCCCGCACTTTCCGCGGTGGGCCTGACCGCAACGATTGCAGACGGCAAAATCACGATCACAAAAGGCACAGAGAGCTTTGCGCAAATCACGCTTGTGACAGAAAAGCCCAAAAGCTCCACCAGAATTTATCTTGACGCATATCTTCCCGGCCTGCCGGACGACGTAAAAACAGCGGTTGAAGGCTTTGTTTCCGAATATGGCGCAGGTGGCGGCGGCCCCGCCGGCAGCGGCGCGGTGTGGCGCTGCATCCGTGAAATCGGCGAGCTTATGGGCGTTGAGGCCGAAAGACTCATAGATATGGAAGCAGGCACAATGAGCGTGGTTGTCACAAAGACCGGCGAAACATATTTGAAGAACTGCTCAAAAGAGGTCCAGGACGCGGCCATTGAAAAAGTGAAGGAAGCAATGGAAGCCATCGGCTTCTCGGCAGAATATCAAAACGGCACGGTTACGATCAAAAAAGGCGACACTGTGAGATTGACTTATGTTGTCATTCCTCCTGTCACAGAACCCACCACATCCCCCACAACAACAGAGCCGTCCACCGCCTCTACGACAACGACAACGCTGACAACAACAACTACTACAACTACAACCACAACAACAGATGCTACGACTGAAACGACGACAGAAGAAACGGCAACCGTTTCAACCACCGACGATTCAGGGGAAAGCACAACCGGCACAGGTTCCGTTTCCATTCCCAAAACCGGCGAAACAAACATGATTTATCTCTTCGGCATGCTGACATTGGCCGCGGCCGGCGCAGTGTTCTTTGCACTGAAGAAAAAATCTTTCCTGGCCAAAAACTAAACGGCAACTCGGTTAGGATGTGCTTGGAAATTAGCAAGATGACGAAAAATGAGAGATTTTTTTGTTGATCAAGGCAAATTTCTGAAGAAATCCTACCCTGATTATCAAATATTGAATTTTTAATGGGCAAAGCCATGAGCGTGGTGAAGGTTTGCAATTGTGCAAAACAGCCATTCTTATGGCTTTGCTTCAAAACATTCAGTTCACGCAAAACGCTTCCGGAGGTTTTTCATTTGAAAAAAATAGCAATCTACGGCAAAGGCGGCATCGGCAAATCCACAACAACCTCGAACCTTTCCGCCGCACTCTCCCACTTGGGATACAAAATCATGCAAATCGGCTGCGATCCCAAGGCCGACTCCACCAAAAATTTGTGCCAGGGTGTGATTATCCCCACGGTTTTGGATGTTTTAAAAGAAAAAGAAGAAAGCGGCGTCACCCTGGAGGACATTGTAACCGTGGGCTACAACGGCGTTTTGTGCGTGGAGTCGGGCGGGCCCACTCCGGGCATCGGCTGCGCGGGGCGCGGCATCATCACCGCCTTTGAAAAGCTTGAAGAGCTGCGCGCATTCGAAGTGTTTCAGCCGGATATTGTAATTTATGACGTTTTGGGCGACGTGGTCTGCGGCGGGTTTGCCATGCCCATCCGCATCGGTTATGCCGAGGATGTTTATATTGTGACCAGCGGCGAAATGATGAGCATGTACGCCGCGTCAAACATCTCCTCTGCGGTGAACCAGTTCAAAACCCGCGGCTATGCGCGGGTGCGCGGCCTGATTCTCAACCACAAAAATGTGGAAAACGAAACGGAGCTTGTGCAGAAGCTGGCGGATGAAATCGGCACGGTGGTGTTTCACGAGGTGCCCCGCCACGGGGCGATTCAAGAGGCCGAAAACAAAGGCCACACCATCGCCGAGGAGTTTTTCGGCTCGGAAATGTATGGGATTTATGAGGAGCTTGCCACTAAAATTATGGCGGCTGAGTGATTTTTGAAAGGAATGAATTAATATATGAAAAAAGCGGTTTCTATTATGATAGCCCTTGTCCTGAGCGTGCTTGTCACCGCCTGCGGAAGCACTCCGGCAGGGACGGACGCGGAAAGCGGGGCGCAAAGCACGGCAGCCCCGGCCGAAAAAAGAGTGATTGCAGGCACGGTTTCTGCAATGCAGTACCTTGACGCTTTGGGCGCGGATGTTGTCGCAATTCCCACAACCGACAAAGAGGTTCCCGCAAACTATCAGGGCAAACCCGAAATCGGCATGCCCATGTCGCCGAACCTTGAAATGATCCTTGCGCAGACGCCCGATATTTTTATTGCGGATATGAACCTCAAAGCCACGCTTGACGAGATGTTCTACGGCAAAAGCGTGGATTTGATTCTTCTGGACAACAACTCTTATGACAGTATTGCCACAAATATTAACCTGCTTGCGGAAAAGCTCGGCCTTGAGAGCAAAGCAGAAGAGGTTATCTCTCAAATTGAAGCAAAAAAGCAGGCGGCTCTCACAAAAGCCGAAGGCAAAGAGCAGCCGAAGGTCGCGGTCATTTTCGGCACCACCGCCATGTTCATGCTCGCAACGGACAATTCGTGCGTGGGCAGCATGGTAAATCTGCTTGGCGCGCCGAACATAACCGATGATCTGGGGCTTGGTGACGCCTATGTCACCTTTGACCGTGAAAAACTTGCGGAACTCAACCCCGACGTGATTTTGAGACTGTCACACGCCGACCCGGCGGAAACCGCAAAAGCATTTGAAACTGAATTCTCAAAGCCCTTTTGGCGGCAAATCAAAGCGGTGCAGAACAACCGAGTGTATGATTTGGACATTGAATATTTCGGCGTTACGGCAAACTATAAAACAATCGATGCCCCTTCCCTGCTGGCAGACATGCTTTACGGCGAGGGGCAGCCTTCCTGACTCAGCTTGACATTGGCATATCAACCGGATTATATCTGCGGCAGAACTGCTCAAACCCCGGATTTTGGAGGATCTTGTGAAAAAAACACGAACGAACATTTCAATTATTCTGCTGTCGGCAGCTTCTCTTATGGTGCTCCTGATTCTTGCCATGCGCTTTGGCAGCGTAACGCTTACCTACGGCGAAATTGTGGACACCCTGTTCGGCGGCGGCAGCGACCTTGCGCGCAACATCATCATGAACGTTCGCCTGCCGCGCGTCCTTGTGGCGGTTATGGTGGGCGCGAACCTCGCAGTGTCCGGCACCCTGCTGCAGGCGGTCATGCAGAATCCGCTTGCGGACTCGGGGCTCACCGGCGTAAACGCCGGCGCAAGCCTTGTGGCGATTTTTATCATGATGCTCTTTCCCGGCTATACCTACCTCGTGCCGCTCGCGGCATTCGGCGGCGGCATCATCGCCTGCGCGATGGTCTACACCCTCGCGTGGAAAAACGGCATCAAGCCCATGCGCATTATTCTCGCGGGCGTTGCGGTCAACGCGATTCTCGGCAGCGGAACGTCGCTCTTGTCCGTGCTTTACAGCGACCGCATTCAGGGCGTGATCGCCTGGATGAACGGCAGCCTTGTGGGCAAAAGCTGGGGTGACATCCGCGTGCTCGCGACATACTCCTTTTTCGGCCTTGCGGCGTCCATGTTCTGCATCCGCTATGCAAACGCGCTGCAGCTGGGCGACAAAATGGCGGCGAACGTGGGCGTGAACACCAACGTCTACCGCGTGCTGCTCTCTCTTGTGGCCGTATTCCTCGCGGGCATTTCGGTGGCCATCACCGGCCCCATCGGCTTTATCGGCCTCGCGGTACCGCACATTTCAAGATTGATTGTCGGCTCCGACCATAAATATCTGCTGCCGCTTTCCGTGGTGGTCGGCAGCATGCTCGTGCTTCTGGGCGACACCTTCGCAAGAACAATCGCAAGCCCGATCGAGCTGCCCGTCGGCCTGATCATGGCAATTATCGGCGCGCCGTTCTTCCTGTATCTTCTCAGAAAGGGAGCAAGGTAGGCTGAATGTGATTCGGCACTGAAAAAAGCTCCTTATAAGTTAAATAGAAGAATTTATAATTTGATTCGTAAAAACGGAGCTTTTTCATCAGATTTTGTAAACAGATGAGGCAGGTATTGTTATGATAAAAACAAAAAATCTCAATGTAAAATATGAAAAGCACGAGGTAATCCCGGACTTTTCTTTCGAAGTGGTGCAGGGTGAGATTCTGTCCATTTTGGGGCCGAACGGCTCGGGCAAATCCACTATTCTCAACGCAATCGCAAAATTTATCGCCCATCAGGACGGTGTGATTTATCTTGAGGGCAGTGACATGGCAAAAATGGGCGTAAAGGCTGTTGCAAAAAGGCTTTCAGTACTGGCGCAGGTCAACCAAAGCCCCGAGGATTTCACCGTGCGCGACCTCATTTATTACGGCCGCCTGCCCCATAAAAAGTGGTATGAGCAAAAAAACGAGAAGGATGATTGTGTCATCGAATGGGCAATCGGGCAGACGAATCTTTCAGCATTGGCAGACAAGCGCGTGGTCACCCTGTCAGGCGGCGAACGCCAGCGGGTTTGGATTGCGCTCGCGCTCGCGCAGGAGCCAAAGGTGCTCATGCTCGACGAACCGACGACTTACCTTGACATCTGCCATCAGATCGAGGTGCTCGAGCTGCTCAAAGACCTCAACAAGCGCCTCGGGCTAACAATTGTCATGGTGCTGCACGACCTTGCCCACGCCGCACGGTATTCAGACCGGGTGGTTGTGCTGCAAAACGGCAGCATGGTGGCGGACGGCAGGCCGGAAGAAGTGCTCACAAAAGAGCTGATCCGCGAGGTATACCATGTGGACGCATATATTGCGACAGATGAATGCCTGGGCGGTTTCTGCATTCTTCCCGTTAAAATCTGCAAAACACAAAAGGAGGCCGCTCATGCTTAATCTGGATGAAAGAATCTGCAGGCTCTCGCAAGTGCGGGGCAACGAAGAAATCAAAGCGCTCTCATTCGCGAAATTCCCCGGCACCCACTGCCCGCTGTTCGGCGTGGCGATGATCGCCTCGTTTATCGCCGACATGGCGGTGCTTGTCGTGGGCACAGGCGAATGCACTTATTACGCGAAGGGCTTTGCCTACGGCAACCAAAAAGGCAGCGACAATTTTTATTCTCTTGTGATCGGCAAAAACGACCTGACCTTCGGCTGCGGCAAAAAGGTGCTCTCGGCCCTGCGCGAGATTGACAGCGAAAACGCCCACGCCGCCATCATGGTGGTCACCACCTGCGTTTTAGAGGTCATCGGCGAAGACATCGGCAGCCTTGTGCTCGAACACGAGCGGGAGTTCAATGCAAGGCTGCTGGCGGTGAACACCGAGCACTTCAAATGCGGCAGCCACATTCCGGGCATGGAACGCTCGCTTTCTGCCCTTGCCGGCCTGATGTCCAAAGCAAAAAAAGAAGAAAAGCGCATCAACATTCTCGGCCACAGAAAACACGGCGTTGAAAAAACGGAGGTAATTGCCGCCCTTGCCCATGAAGGCGTCAAAATCGGCACAGTCATCCCCTCAAACTGCCGTATTCAGGACATTGAAGAGGCATCGTGCGCATCATTAAATGTGGTGACGGATTTCACCGCGCTTCCGCTTGCAAGGGAAATGGAAAAAAAGCTTTCGATTCCCTTTGTGTATTTCGGCAGGCATCTTTTAACAGAAAAAATAGACGGCGAATATCAGAAGATTGAAGAGATTCTCGGGGTTAACATCATTTCTCATTTGCAGGACAAACGCGAAAAGCTTACCGGACTTTGTGAAAAGGCCGCCGCGCTTTTTGCGGGCAAAACCTTTATTTACGGCAACACGCCCATGATGGCTTTTGAGGTTTCTGATTTTCTGTGCAGCCTCGGGCTGACTCCCCTGTTCATTCAGGTGCGTGAGTATTATGAATCCGAACGGGAGGACATAGACGCCATTCTTGCAAAAGGCTTCGACCCTTATGTTGCGCAGATTGCAAACATCGCCCCTATGCAGCATGTTTATGACCAGTTGAAGCCACATATTTATCTCGGGCACGAAAACCCAATGGCCCTTTTTAAAAAAGGAATTGTGCAGATTACGGCGGATGAGGTCACAGAAAAAATTGGATATGAAGTGCCCATCACTTTCCTTGAAAAAATCATTTCTATTTATGAATTGGCATTATCCTCGCCCAATGTTCCCGTTGGGATGATGAGCATGATGGGGCTTTCGTCCATGCCGGCAAATATGAGCGGCATGACGGGGGCAATGCAAAAACCGGCGCAAAAAACTGTGGATGCTCTGTTTGCGGAACTGGCGCAATTCGCCTCAGAACCATCCCTCATAAAGAGCGCAAAGGAAGCCATGCAAAAAATGCCCGCAATGGCAAATATGGCATCAAAGGGGGCAAAAGTTTGAGAGCTTCGCTTTTCAAACTTTCTATGAAAGGATGGCCTTATCTATGATGACAAAACACTTCCCCACCCCCTCTGACCGCATGGGATTTTTATGGACGCTGACAAGCATTGAAGACTGCTATGTGATTGAGTTCGGCCCCGCGGGCACCACCCATTTTGCCCTTGAGGGCGCGATGGAGCTGGGCGGCGAGCACAAAATGAATGTGTTCACCACGCATATGTCAGAGGTTGACATCACCTTTGGCAAACATGACAAGCTTGCGGGCGCCATTCGCGAGGTGGACGCGGAACACCGCCCGAAATATATCTTCGTAATGGCGTCCTCCATCTCCTCCCTCATCGGCATAGACATTGACAGCATATGCTTTGAACTGCAGGATGAAATTGCCGCAACGCTGATTCCCGTGACCTATGGCGGCTATGACGGCGACTATAATCTAGGCATTGAGCGCGCGCTGCTGACGCTGTGCAAAACCATGGTGCAGGATGCAAAGCAGGATCAGGGGCTTTATAATATCATCGGCTCCAACATCGACTCCTATAATTTTCTTTCAGACAAAACCGAGATCAAAGGCATTCTTGCCGATGCGTTCGGCCTGAAGCTGAACACCTGCTTCACGGCTTACACCTCCGTTGCAGAAATCGAGCGGGCGGCAAAGGCAGGCTATAACATCGTGCTGCGCGCCGAGGGGCTGAAAGCCGCGGAATGGATGAAGACAAAGTTCGGCATTCCTTTTGTTTATCAAAAGCCCTATGGTATCACCGGCACGCTTGCGTGGCTCAAAAAAACTGCCGAAACCTTTGATTTGAAAGTCGACATGGGCTGCGTCACGGAAAAGACTGAAGAGGTCAGACGCCACCTGTCTGAATTCAAAATGTTCATCCGCAACGCCGCACATAAAAATGCGGTGATTTATGCGGATTATGACACCGCGGCAGGTCTGGCTGACCTGCTTGCGGAACTGGGGCTTTCGTGCAGCCATGTGTTTTCAAAGCACGCCCTTCCTGCTCGGGCGAAAGAGTTCGTTAAGGCAAAACCGGCGGAATCCGAGTTGAAAGAGGCGCTTGGCGGCGGTTATTATGCCGCATTCGGCGACGACACCCTGCGCAAGCTGTGTTCAGACGAATCGTTTTTTCAGGTCGCAAACCCGAATATGGACAAATACAATTTTTACCCACACACCCCCTTTGTTGGTTTCAACGGCGTCTTGCGGCTGCTGCAGGACCTGATGAACTTCGAGCGCAAAAAGCTGAAAAATAAATAATTTAAATGCCCTGTGACGCTGTTTCGCGGGGCATTTGTTTTGCGCGGTTTACTTGTGCGTTATTCTTTGATATAATACAAGCCTGGGAATGAAAGACGCATTATCTTAAAGGAGAAAACTATGAACCGCATTCGAATGATCCACCGCGACACCCTGAGCTGCGAGCCGATTCTGCGCAGAATGCCAAGCGGTGAACTGCTTTGCGTGACCCAGTGCGGCGGCCTCAAAGAGCCCGCCCCCGAAAACCGCGTGTTTGCCTTTCACAGCAGCGACAACGGCGAAACATGGAGCAAAACCGTCAGCGTGTTCCCCGAAAACGGTGAAGCGGTTTATTGCACCGAGGTTATGGTCTTGAATGACGAAATCAGCGCGTTTCTCACCGTCCACAACGGTGATTTTCTCGCATGGCACAACACCGTCATGAGAAGCTACGACAGCGGCTACACTTGGGAAGCGTCGGGTCCGCCCCCGTTTTTTGAAAAGTTCACCTTTATGCGCGGCATGCTCAGGCTGAAAAACGGAGATATGCTCGTGCCCTACCAGCACTACCCGATTGACGACAAGGAACACCTGCGCCTTTTGGTTGAGCCGGGAAACCGCGTGCGCGACGCAGAGGTTGACTATGTGGAAAGCGGCGTAATCATCAGCCGTGACGGCGGTAAAACCTTCACGCGCTGCGAACAGCCCGTTCACTTTGACATCAAAGACACGTGGGCGTGGTCAGAGCCGACCCTGGCCGAGCTTGCGGACGGCACGATTGCGATGCTTTTAAGGCGCGACAGAACCGGCTTTTTATGGCGAAGCGAATCGCGTGACGGCGGTGTGAGCTGGAGTGAAGCCGTGAAAACAACCATCCCGAACCCCAACAACAAACCAAAGCTTGTGCCCATGCCCGACGGTCGGATTGCCCTGCTGCACACACCAAACAGTGCAAAGCGCTTTCCTCTTCAAGTGTGGATTTCTGAAGACGGCATGAAAACATGGCCCTACCGCGAAACCGTCACAGACTTCCCCGGCAGCTATGATTATTCAGACGGCTTTTATGAAGACGGCCACATCTGTTTCACCATTGAGCACAACCGCCAGAATGTGCTGTTTATTGACCATACAATTAACATGAATCTTAAATAAAACCTGGATAAACAAAAAAAGCCCTGAGCATTCCAGCTCAAGGGCTTTTCTTTTTAAAAAATAGACATTAAACGCTGAGTAGTCCCGCATCCAAAACAAACTGCGAACCGGTCGCATAACGCGCTTTGTCACTGGCCAGGTAGTTCACAAGATGTGCCACGTCCTCAGACTCAATCCATGGCACGGGGAGCAAATTGCCCGCGGAGCGTTCGGCAATTTCAAGAGGTGTTGCGCCCTCCATTTCGGCAAGGCCGTCATTCATGGGGGTATTCACACCAGTGGGGTGAATGCTCACCACACGGATATTATAGGGCGCAAGCTCAATCGCCCAAGCCTTTGTCAGGCCTGTCAGTCCCCATTTTGAAGCGACATAGTGCGAAAGGCGCCTGCCGCCGCGCATGCCCATGACAGAGGAATTGTTAATAATCACACCGCTTTTCGCGTCCTTCATGTGCGGTACAACACGCCGCGTTACAATAAAGGGGCCTTTGAGATTGATATCAATCATCGCGTCCCACTCTTCATCCGTCATCTTGTCAACCTCCGCATAAGCACAGATGCCCGCGTTGTTGAATAGAATATCAATCTTGCCGAACGCGGCAATCGCCTCGTTCACCGCGGCAGTAACGCTCTCATCGTCACGTACGTCGCCCACAGCAATCAGCACCTTTCTGCCCAGAGCCTCAATTTCCTCTTTCAGGCTTTGCAGCTCCTCGTTCGAGCCGAAGGCATAGGACGGATACTCAATTTTTTTTGCCACGTCAAAGGCCACGATATCCGCGCCCTCCCTGGCCAAGGACAGCGCGACCGCCCGGCCCTGCCCGTGGGCGGCGCCGGTGATAAAGGCAACTTTATTTTCAAAATCAGGCATTGTTTTCGTCCTCTTTCTTCGTATATTTATATAAGACCTCATCAAGCGGAACCTTCGCCACAGTATTGAACAAATTTGTGGCATACATGATGCCCGCAAATGAAATCAGCAGCACGATCTGTTCGGTTGAAAAGCGCTTTTTAAGCTCATCATATATGTTCTGCGGCACTTCGTGGGGGTTCACGCAAATGGCCTGCCCGAAATCCATAAGCAACTTTTCAAGGTCAGAGAGCTGCGGATCGTCGGGATTCTCACCCGTGTCAATTAAAATCTTTCGGAAAAATGTGGAGCAAACAAGGCAGTTGTTGCCCGCGGAGATGGCATAAGAGAACAGTGAAAACGGTCGCTCTCCAAGGAAAGGAACAATCAAATCCTTTAAGGTGTACCATTCCATATAAGCATGAAAAGCGGGCACGTTATGCAGCAACGTGCGCTTCATATTTGTGATTCTGCCGTGCTTTTCAATTTGGTCGTCATATTCTTTTTTCACGTCTTCCCCGGCGGTTTCATAGTCTGTCATAGGCAAATAACCTTTTGTGAAAAAATCCATACTATCCTTCTTTCTTATTCAAATTATAATTTACAGAATCGATTCCCGTAAAGCATCCCGCAATTGCGAGAGCGCCTGCTCAAGCAGCGGGCGCGGGCACGCCATGTTGACGCGCTGAAAGCCCTCGCCGCCCTCGCCGAACATACGCCCCGAATCAAGCCACAGCCGCGCTTTATTCACAATCAGCGTATTAAGCTGCGTCTGCGACAAGCCCAAAGCAGAACAATCCAGCCACAAAAGATAGGTTCCCTGCGGCTCCACCAGCTTGATTTCGGGCAGCTCCCGCCACAAAAAATCCCTCACAAAAGCAAGGTTTTCTGCAAGATAGGCGTTGAGCGCGTCGAGCCACTGTGCCCCATGGGCATAGGCCGCGCGGCATGCGACAAGCCCCATCACATTGATCTGGCTGTAGCCGACCCTGTTCACATCTTTTCGGATGGCTGCGCGCATTTCGGGGTTTGCAACGAAGGTGTTCGCCAGCTGCAAACCGGGAAGGTTGAAAGACTTCGACGGCGCGGTGCAGGTAACCGTGATATTTTCAAACTCGGGCTTCAAACCCGCAAAAACAAGGTGCTTGTGACCGGGCATCACAATATCCGCATGGATTTCGTCAGAAATCACATTCACGTCATAGCGCATGCAGATACCGCCCATGCGCTCAAGCTCTTCACGCGTCCACACCCTTCCCACAGGATTGTGAGGGCTGCAAAGAATGAAGATTTTCACGCCCTCCTCGCGGATTTTTTGCTCAAAATCATCAAAATCAATTTTATATGTTCCGTTTTCATAAACAAGCCGATTCACGACCACCCTGCGGCCGTTTTCTGCAATCGCTTCGGGAAAAGGGTAATAGACCGGCTGCTGAATCAGCACCCCGTCGCCCGGTTCGCTCAGCACACGGATTGCGGAGCAAATCGAAAACACAACGCCCACGGTCTGAATGTTCCACTCGCTTTGCATCTTCCATTGAAAACGACTCAAAAACCAGTCTTCAAGCACCCTGTCAAAATCCTCGCGGCTTTCGGTATAACCAAAAATGCCGTGGCGGCTTTTTTCAACAAGCGCGTCAATCACGCACTGCGGGGTGCGAAAGTCCATGTCAGCAACCCAAAGGGGCAGCAAGCCGTCCGGCCTGCCCCGCTTTGCGGCAAAGTCATATTTTAAGGCGTCCGTATTTCGCCTGTCAACAATTTCATCAAAATTATAGTTCATTATTTTAACCGTCCATTCTCTGCAAGCGCATGGCGCAGATCCGCAATGATATCCTCCGCATGCTCAAGCCCAACAGACAAGCGCAGCAACCGCGCATTGATGCCCTTTGCCTCGCGCTCCGCTTCAGGCACGTCGGCATGGGTCTGCAACAGAGGGTAGGTGATGAGCGACTCCACCCCCCCGAGGCTTTCTGCATATTGAATCACACTTACGCGATGCAAAACAGCTTTTGCTGTCTCTTCACCATCAACCTCAAACGAGATCATTGCGCCAAAGCCCGTTGACTGCGCTTTTGAAACAGCATAATCCGGGTGCGACGGCAGCCCGGCATAGTGCACCGCGCGGATTTTCGGCTGCTCACAAAGCCAGTGGGCGATTTTCAGCGCGCTCTCCTGCTGGCGTTCGAGGCGCACAGCAAGAGTTTTGATACCCCGCAGAATCAACCAGCTGTCAAACGGCGAGAGACAAGCGCCGGTGGTTTTGCCGATAAACACCAGCCGCTTGGCAAGCTCTTCATCCGCAACCACCAAAAAACCCGCAAGAGTATCATTGTGGCCACCCAGATATTTTGTGCCGCTGTGCACCACGATATCGGCCCCCAACGCCAGCGGACGCTGAAAATAAGGGGTCAAAAAAGTGTTGTCAACAATCAGCAACAGCCCGAATTCCTTGGCAAGGGCAGAAACAGCGCGGATGTCAGTGACCTGCATCATGGGGTTTGTGGGTGTTTCCACAAAAACCGCCCTGGTCTCGGGGCGGATGCGTTCACGGATGCGCTCCACATGCGAGGTGTGCACAAAGTCGAACGCAATGCCATTTTTCATTGAAATATGGTGAAACAGGCGGTGCGAGCCGCCATATAAATCGTCAGAAGCGATGATATGGTCACCGGGCGAAAACAGTTCCATCATCGCGCTGATTGCCGCCATTCCCGTTGAAAACGCCATAGCCGCACTGCCGCCTTCCAGCTTCGCCAGCGTTTCTTCAAGGTATTCGCGCGTGGGGTTTTGCAGCCGCGAATAGTCAAAACCTGTGGTTTGCCCCACGCCTGGGTGCGCAAACGTGGCCGACTGAAAAATCGGCACAGATACGGCGCCCGTGCCGTCATAAGTTTTATCACAGCCGTGGATACAAAGAGTTTCGATTTCCATGCCCTTTCTCCCTTCCTTTTTTTACCCTAATATTCCCAGTTCAAACGGGTTATCTATTATTTTACCCAAAAATCAGAATTTGTCAACACAAACCCACTAAGTCCATATGATTTATGGAAAAATACCTTCAGCGCTATTGACATCCAAAAAAATCAGTAATATTATAAGTTATAGTATTGATGGTTCTTTGCTTTTTATTTTAAGTTACTATATTAAAATGTGGGGGTGCTGTTTTGCTTTTAAAAATCCTGCTGCTTGCCTCTGTTGCCCTTTCGTTTCTATTTGTGCCGTGGTTTTTAAAGGCTGTGCGCCCGGGCAGAAGCAGAAAGTCCCTTTTGCTCAAAACGGTTTGCTCCACCCTGTTTCTTGTTTCGGCGGCTCTTGCCAGCGGCATTGCCGGCAACCGGTCGCTTTTTGCAACGCTCATTCTTTGGGGCCTTGCCCTTGGCTGGGCCGGGGACTTTTTGCTGCATGTGAGCCAAAAGCAGCTCTGCCTGCTTGCCGGGCTGCTGAGTTTTTTGGGCGGCCATGTGTTTTATATTGCGGCATACAGCAAGGCAATCGCCACGGTTGCCCCCGGTGCAAGTTTTTTCGACCCGGCAGAAACCGCCGCGTTTCTGGTGCTGTTTGCGGCGGTTCTTGTGTTTGCCCTTGCGCGGCGCAAGCAGTTTGCAAAGGCCTTTGTGCCGGTGGTGCTTTATGCCGCCATGCTGCTGCTGATGTTTGTCAAGGCCTCTTCGCTCGGCATGCGCCTTGCCATGTCAAATACGCAAAACGGCGGCCTTGTTTGCCTGATTCTGCTTTTGGGCGTTATGCTGTTTGTGGTTTCAGACGCGCTGCTTGCGGTGAAGGTTTTTTTCGGCAAAGAGGATTCGCACAAGCTCATGACGCTCAACATCATCACCTATTATGCGGCGCAGCAGCTTTTGGCGTGCACCATTTTATTTGTATATTAAATACATTATAGATAAGGGAGGGTTTTTGGATGACAATCGAAAAACGATCACTCAAACGTGCCGAAGCGCCCCAGGCGGCAGGCGTTTCATCCGCGGTCATCGGGAACTTTATTCAGGACTTGTGCGAAAGCGGCATTGAGACCCACAGCCTGATGGTGCTGCGGCATGGCGAAATTGCCTTTGAGAGCTGGAGCGCGCCCTATGCCCCCGAGGTGCCGCACATGATGTATTCGGTGAGCAAATCCTTCGCCTCCGCGGCAATCGGCCTTGCCATTGAAGAAGGTTTTTTACGTCTGGACACGCGCCTGATTGATATTTTTCCCGAATATGCGCCCCAAAAACGGGATGAAAACCTTGAAAAGCTCACGGTTTATCATCTGCTCACCATGACGGCAGGCAAAAATGTGAACTTTCTTTCAGGCAAGGCAAACACCAACTGGGCGCAGGATTTTTTCGGTGCGCCGTGGAAGTTTGCACCGGGCGAGTCGTGGCAGTATGTGAATGAAAATATTTATATGCTCTGCGCGGCGCTCACAAAGCTGACGGGCATGTCCGTCACCGACTTCCTCGCCCCGCGGCTTTATGAGCCTTTGGGCTTTGGCAGAGTCCCGTTTTGGGAAACCGACCCGAGCGGCATTGAGGCCGGCGGCTGGGGATTGTTTTTAACAACCGAGGAATTAGCAAAGTTTGCCCTGTGCTATTTGCAGGGCGGGCAATATGAGGGAAAACAAATTCTGCCCGCAGAATGGGCACAGGCGTCCGTCAGAAAGCACGCGGACAGCATCAGCAAAAACATTGACGGCGTTTTTGGCTATGGCATGTGCTTCTGGCGCAACAGCTGCCCCAACACCTTCCGTGCGGACGGCATGTTTTCGCAGTTTGCCATTGTGTTTGAAGATTATGACGCAATTTTGGTGATTACCGCCAGCGAAGTGGTGGAGCAGCATGTGCGCGACTGCATCTGGCGGCATTTTCCCAGAGCGTTCACCGATAAAAACGAAGCACAGCCCCTGCCCGTACCGCAAGCTCTTCCGCGCCTTGCGCCGCTTGAGGATCTGCCCCCCTCACTCCGCAGTCCCCTTGAAAAAAATATTGCGGGGCGCACGATCAGAATGCGCAAACAACGATTGCTGAAACGAATCAACATGCCCCTGAGCATGCTGCCCGTCGCTGTGGTCTATATGTCTTCCGACAAAGCGGGCAACATTGATAACATCAAATTCGAATTCGGTGACCAAGAATGCACCATGCTCTGGGCGGAGGGCGATGAACAAAACAGCATCGTCTGCGGTATGGACGGCACGCCCCGCGTCAGCCCCCTTCGCCTTGCCGGCATGGATTTCACCGCGTCTGCCACAGCCGCGTGGCAAAGCGACAACCGTCTTTCTGTTTGGGTACGCCCGCGTGAGGCCGTTTGCCAGCGGCGGGTGGACTTCACTTTTCATGGCGGGCGTGTCAAAGCAGCGTTCGGCAGCGCGCCTGAAACAAAAACCATTCTGCACTACATTGCCCTGAACGTGGATGACTTTATCAAAAACCCTCTGCTTGTGAAATTGGTACAGGGTGTTTTGCACAGGGCACACAAATTTATCGAGCCAAGTCACAAAGGCCGTTTCGCGAAATAAAAGGGTTATATTCTGCAATGAAAAAAGCTTCACAACGGCTGGTTGCCTTTGTGAAGCTTTTTGGTGTGAACGCCATACCGCATGTTTCAATATCCATATTTATCCCATATGGATAAATATAAAACATTATTCTTCGATAAGATTCAAAATATTTAGAAAAATTTCTTTTATTACATGTGTAAATTCTTATTGCACTTTTAACATATCTTTATACAAAACAACAATAAAAACTATACATTATTTTAGTATTTTATTGACTATTGGTCGATTTGTTGCTATTATTAGAGTACAGCCATTGCGGCATTTTATAGAAGTGTAAGGTGATGAAATGAAAAAAGCGTTCAGGTACTCCAGAAAGGCCTTGTGTACAAGCTTATCCATTTTGCTTGTGCTCTCCTGTCTTTCCCCGCTGTTCTCGGTTATCGGCTTTGCCGCCGACGACCTTGGCGACCCGTGGGACGGCAGCTCAAGGCAGACCCCAACCCTTTCGGCAGACGGGTTTTATGAAATTGACACCGCGCCGAAGCTGGCTTGGTATGCCTATGAAATAACCACCAACAACAACCGCACCATCAAGGGGCGGCTGACGGCAAACATCAATCTTGACAATAAAGTCTGGGAGCCCATCGGCAACAACAACCGGCAATATGCGGGCACTTTTGACGGCCAGGACTTCAAAATCAGCAACATCAACATAACCACAACCGGCGTTGACCGGGGATTTTTCGGAAAAATCACCACCTCGGCGGTGATCCGCAACTTACGCCTTTCCGGAGTCACCATCACCGGAAACCGGGAGTATTCCGGCGGCCTTGTGGGCGTCGCGGTGGGCGGCACCTTCAGCAACGTTCACATTGAAGGCATCAACATCAATTCGCCCCACAACAAGGTTGGCGGCCTGATCGGTCAAATCGAAAACACACCGACGATTTCTGACTGTTCGGTTACCGGCACGTCCGCCATGAAAACAATCACCGGCAACCAATATGTGGGCGGTCTGGTCGGTTTTATAAAAGACAACGGCCCCACATTCGTAAACTGTAAAACCGAAAATCTGGACATCACCGCATCGCACAACGATTCACGTGCCGCGGGTATGATCGCTTATACTGACGGCAGGTTCACCATGTATGACAGCCTGGTCAAAGATTGTTATATCAATGCGGGCAGATACATCGGCGGCTTGGCTTTTGTGGTCAGAAACGGCACGATTATTGAGCGCTCCGGCGTTGTGGGCACAGAGATCGTTTCCCGCAACACCAGCTCCACTAATGACGCTGAAATCGGCGGTTTTATCGGCGTTGTGATAAGCGACACGATTAACCGCATTCAGTACTGCTATGCGGCGGACACAAAAATCACCGCGTATTCCCGCGTTGTCGGCGGCTTTATCGGCAAAACGGAAAGCGCCCGCCACATCATCACAGAATGTTATTCGGATGTCGACTTCAACCTGCAGGGCAACCCCACAAGAGCGGGCACGTTCATGGGTCTTGCGGGCAGCGGCGAGCTGACGAACCTGTATTATGTTCTCAACCCCTCGCGCGCGGCAATCGGCGAAACCAACTCGGGCGCGCTTGTGAGTCTGATGCAGGTGACGGACGAGCAGGCCTCAAACGGCGCGCTTCTTGCGATGCTCAACAGCAAAACGGATGTCTGGAAAGCCTCCGAAGGCTCTTACCCTGAAATTGACCCTGAAAAAGCAGTTGCTCCCGCACAGGATGAAAACGGCTATTTCCTCATCACTTCGGCATATCAGCTTGAGTGGTTTGAGAAATATGTGAACGCGGGCAACCCCTCGGCATCCGCAAAGCTTCTCAACGATATTTATCTCAGCGGAAAGAGCTTTGAACCCATCGGTTCAAACTCCATTCGGTTTGCCGGCATTTTTGAAGGCAACAACTTCACGATCCATGACCTGAATATCAACAAAACGGGCAACGACCGCGGCTTGTTCGGTTCCACCACTGTGACGAGCGTCATTCGCAACTTTAAACTGAAAAACGCCAGCCTCACCACAAATGGCAGCTACGTCGGCGTAATCGCAGGTTTGAGCCGCGGCTTGATTTCAAATATTGAGGTCGAAGGGCTTTCTGTTTCAGGCTCATCCTATGTGGGTGGTATTGCCGGCCAGACAGAGAACAATGCCTCCGTTACAAACGTGACCATCACCG
Source organism: Oscillospiraceae bacterium (assembly GCA_031270605.1). Taxonomy (GTDB): domain Bacteria; phylum Bacillota; class Clostridia; order Oscillospirales; family Acutalibacteraceae; genus JAISXG01. The sequence goes on from JAISXG010000086.1 coordinate 28,557, forward strand.
GCACGGATGCGCTGAAATCCGTTTATGGCTCCGGCAGCTATGTGGGCGGTGTCGTCGGCAACATCAAAACATCCGCTTCTGATGTCGCAAACATCAGCGTTTCCGGCATGACGATCCGCGCGAACAGTGAACGCGCGGGCGGTATTGCCGGCGATTTGGACGGCGGCACGGCCACCATTAAAGATGTAACAATAACAAATAACGCCATCTCATCGGTCCGTTACGGGGGCGGTATCGTGTTCGGCCTGCGCAACGCGTCGTCCGTCACCAACACGACTGTTTCCAACACGACCGTCAGCGGCGCGGAAGAACTCGGCGGCATCGCGGGATGCACCAGCGGATCAGCCGTTTCTGTTTCAAACGCGACGGTTGACAATGTCACGATCGCATCCACAAGCGAGCGCATCGGCGGCATCATCGGCTATATCAACAGCAGGGCAAATGTTACAGACAGCATTCTCAAAAACTCCTCCATTACCGGCACACGGTATATGGGCGGCGTAAGCTATACGTTGAAAGACGGCTCCAGTATTATAAAAACCGGTGTTGTCAACACGACCATCACCGCCACAAACACGTCCGCCACCTCAGAAAATCATGTGGCCGGCCTGATCGGCCTGGTAGGCTGGAGCACAATCAATACCATCCAGTATTCTTATGTGCAAAACGTGACCATTTCATCCCCCGGCAGAACGACCGGCGGTTTCATCGGCAAGATCGACACCAGCGCGCACAACATTTTAGAAAACTATGCAAATGTGGTTTCCATCAATAACAACAGCACGATTTACACGGGCAGCTATGTCGGCCGCCGCGACACCGGCAATTTTGTGAACAATTTCGCGGTCGCCGCCAGCGGCAAGCCGATTGTCGGCAACTCAACTGTTGGCGTTGAGGGTAACACTGCGGGCATCACCACCGTCACGTTGGCTCAGATTAACAACGGTGAGGTCTGCGACCTGCTCAACAACGTCACAGAGGTCTGGCGCCAGGCGAACGACGACCTCGTGAACGGCTGGCCGGAAATCGGCAACGCAGACCCGCCGCAGCTTGTGAACGGCTATTATGAAATCAACACGCCTTATGAGCTTGAGTGGTTCAAGAACTTTGTCAACGCCGGGAATCCCTCGGCAAACGCAAGGCTGATGGCTGACATCAACCTGCGCAACAAGCTTTGGGTGCCCATCGGCCCCGACGGCGGCGGCTCAACCAGATATTCCGGCACTTTTGACGGCAACAATTTCACAATCAGCAACCTCAGGGTCAATATGACAAGCAATGACGCCGGGCTGTTCGGCACGACCACAGTGCAGAGCGTTATTAAGAATTTGACAATTAAAACCGCGTCGGTAACCTCGACCGCCGAAAATACGGGCGTGGTCGTGGGCGTGAGCAGGGGCGTCATCTCGAACGTCCATGTGGAGGGCCTTACCGTTTCCGGCGGAACCTATGTCGGCGGTATCGCCGGGCGCTGGCTTGACAACAGCAACGCCTCTGTCACCGACAGCACCGTCACAGGCAACGCGAACGGCAGCAGTATTACCGCTTCGGGTAACTTTGCGGGCGGTATTACGAGCAATGTTTCCTCCGGTACGCTGACAATGACCAACGTCAGCGTAACCGATATGACTATCACCGCAAGCCAAAGAGCGGGCGGCCTCACGGCAGACACGGACAGCGGCAAACTCATTCTCTCCGATTCGTCCGCAAGCGGCAACACCGTTACCGCAACAAGATATGCCGGCGGTATCGCGTTCGGCCTGCGCAACGGCTCCACCGCGACAAACGTGACTGTTTCAAATTCCACTGTCACCACAACCGCCGTTGGCGGCACCTCCGAAGTCGGCGGTTTTGTGGGCAACACAAGCGGCAGCACCGTAACGGTGTCAAAAGTGACCGTTGACAATCTGACGGTCACCGCGAACGGCGAAAAGGCCGGCGGCCTTATCGGTTATATCAACGGCAGAACCGATATTACGGATTCTATCGTGAAAAACTCGTCCGTAACTGCTCAAAGACATCTGGGCGGCATTGGCTACTCGCTGACGGGCGGCTCCATTATTACAAAAGTCGGTATTCTGGACACCACCCTCACCGCAACAAACACCGACGCAAGCTCCGAGCACTGCGTGGGCGGCCTGATCGGCCTGTCCGGCTGGAACACGGCAAACACCGTTCAGTATTGCTATGTGAACAATGTGACGATCACAGCCCCCGGCAGAGCTGTCGGCGGCTTCATCGGTAAAATTGACACATCCGCGCATAACGTAAGTGAAAACTATGCGAACGTGGTTTCCATCAACAACAACGCAATCTATACCGGCAGCTTCGTCGGCTATCGGCTGACCGGCAACTTTATCAACAACTTCGTGGTTCCTGCCAGCGGCAAACCGCTCAGCGGTGCAGCCACCCTCGGGCAGGAAGGCAACACAGCCGGCATCACCGCCGTCACCGCTGACGACGTGAAAAACGGCAACCTCACAGAAATGCTCAACAACGTGACCGACATCTGGGCGCAGCACGCAAACGACCTCACAAACGGCTGGCCTGAAATCGGCAACGCAGAGCCTCCGCAGCTTGTGGACGGCTATTATCAAATCGAAACCTCTTTCCAGCTTGAGTGGTTCGGCAACCTTGTCAACAACGGCACGACGGGCGCAAACGCAAAGCTGATGAAGGACATTAATCTCCGCAACAAGCCGTGGAATCCCATCGGCACAGACAGCCGCCGTTATGCGGGCATCTTTGACGGCCAGGGCTACACGATCAGAAACGTCAACATTACCACAACTGCCGTTGGCGACAGGGGATTCTTCGGCAAAACAAACACAACCGCATCCCTCAGAAACATCAACATTGAAAACCTGACACTCAGCAACAGCCGCGACTATAACGGCGGCCTCGTGGGCTATCTGGTGGGCGGCAGTGTTGTCAACTGCCACATCAAGGGCATTAACATCACCGCGGGCCTGAACCAGACCGGCGGCCTGATCGGCGAGATAGACGGCAACGTCACTGTTTCAGACTGCTCCGTCACCGGAACCGAAGGCATGAACGCCGTTGTCGGCGCGCAGAATGTGGGCGGCCTCGTCGGCTATGTAAAAGACGCGGGCACGACCTTCCAGAACTGCCATGTGAAAAACGTCAGTGTCACCGCCACAAACAACGACTCCAGAGCGGCAGGCTTGATTGGTTATACGAACGGCAGAACCAACATCTATGACAGCACCGTGACGGATTCCACCATTAACGGCGGCAGGATGCTCGCAGGCCTTGCGTTCGTCATCCGCGGCGGCTCGATTGTGGAGCGCAGCGGTATCGTGAACACGCAGGTGCTCTCCACGCACACCAACGCCAACAGCGACGGTGAAATCGGCGGCTTCATCGGCGTGCTGCCCGACAGCACCGCCAGCCGCATTCAATACTGCTATTCGATCGGTACAAGGGTGGTTTCCTACTCACGCATGTCCGGCGGATTCATCGGCAAATCCGAATCCTCACGCCACCTGATCACCGAATCCTATTCCGACGCGAACTTTGATCTGCAGGGCACGCCCACAAGGGCGGGCGTCGTCATCGGCTATGTCGGTGCCGGCGAGCTTTCAAACATCTTCTATGTTCCGGGCGCGGGCAAGAACGCAACCGGTGAAGCCAGTTCAAGCGCATCCGTCGACCTGATTGAAATTGCGCAGGAGGATATCACCAGCGGCAGTCTTCTCTCACAGCTCAACGGCATCACCCCGCTTTGGATCGCTTCCGAAGGCGGCTACCCCATCCCGGACGCAACGCAGGTCTCCGCCCCGGCGCAGGATGAAAACGGTTATTATCTTCTCTATTCCAGCTATCACCTCGAGTGGTTCATGCGTTACGTCAACGCGGGCAACACCTCCGCCTCGGCGATGCTGATGGACAACATTAACCTCAACGGGAAAAGTTTAGACCCCATCGGCCCCAACAATAACCGCTACGCGGGCACTTTTGACGGCAACAACTTCGCCATTCTGAACCTGAAAATCAACAGAACCGGCAATGACATCGGCTTGTTCGGCACAACCACGACCCAAAGCGTCATTAAAAACCTTACGATTAAAAATGCCGTGGTCAGTTCAACCGCAAACAACGTCGGAGCTGTTGTCGGCGTCAACAGGGGCGTGATTGCCAATGTCCATGTCGAAGGGCTCAGCATTTCCGGCGGATCCAACGTCGCCGGAATCGCCGGCCTGAGCATTGACAACAACAACGCTTCTATCACCGACAGCAGCGTCACAGGTACCGAAAGCGGAAAAACAATTACCGCTTCGGGAACCTTTGCCGGTGGCATCACAGGCAACGTCGAATCCGGAACCGTAACCATAACGAACGCAAACGTCACGGGCATGACGATCACCGCCAATTTAAGGGCCGGAGGAATCCTTTCCGACACCGAAAACGGCAAAGTCATTCTTTCGGATTCGTCGGCAAGCGGCAACACCATTGCCGCAACAAGGTATGCCGGCGGCGGCGCATTCGCCCTGCGCAACGGCTCTACCGCAACCAATATATCGGTTTCGGATTCAACCGTAACCGCGACCACGGTGGGTGGCACATCTGAAGTCGGCGGCTTTGCGGGGAACACAACAGGAAGCACCGTAACGGTATCGAACATAACCGTTGACAATCTGACGGTCGTCGCGAACGGTGAGAAGGCGGGCGGCCTTATCGGCTATATCAATAACAGAACCGATATTACGGATTCAATTGTAAAAAACTCATCCGTAACGGCCCAGCGGCATATTGGCGGTATCGGCTACACATTGAAAGACGGCTCCGTAATCACAAGGGTCGGCGTTGTTGACACAACCATCACCGCCACCAGCACCGACATCAACTCCGAGCACTGCGTGGGCGGACTGTTCGGCGTCGTGGGCTGGAACACGGCGAATACCATTCAATATTCTTATGTGAACGGTGTGTCCATCAGCTCCCCCGGCAGAATGACGGGCGGCTTCATCGGCAAGATAGACACCGCGGCGCACAACCTCTCTCTGAACTATGTCAATAACGTTTCAGTGAGCAGCAGCGCAATTTATGTGGGCAGCTTTGTTGGCTACAGAACCTCCGGCAACTTCTCAAACAGCTTCGCTGCGAATGTGAGTAACAAACCGCTTGTAGGCAGCAATGTTGCGGACCAGGCGGGCAACACCGCGGGCATTTCTCTGGTGAGCGTTTATGATGGCGACATCACCAGCCTTCCCACAGCGGACCTGCTTGCCTACTATGTGGGCGACGCGGCATTCATCAAATCCTTCGAGAATGAAAACACAACGTCCCTGAAACCGCTGTTCGGCGAATTATATGATACTGTGCAGATATTCCTTGCTGCTGTATACGACGAGCTTGCGCTTCGCCTTGAGGCTGAAATCGACGTGCTGCGCGGAATCTATAACGAATACGGCATGATCTGCATCTTCAACTATGAATCCATCGGCGCGTGGCTTCCCACCGTAACGACGGCAATCGCAACCAGCATCCCTCTCTCCGGCACGACCGCTGACAAATACGCGTTCTATCTCCAGTTAGTGGACGATTTCAACACCTACATGGCAAACTACGGCTATAATTCTTTCTATGAAGTGACGGTCGGCTTCACAACCCGTGTTGTGCGCGACGACGACATCGCAAGATATGAAAGCCCGCGCGACGATTTTGCCGTGACCTATGACAAGATGCGCAACGTGGTCGACAAGGTGGACTCCATGCTCCTTGGCGAAGATTTCGCACTTCTGACAGGCATGGAAATCTCCCTGCGCGACACGGTGAAGGAAAAGCTTTCAGAAAGCGTTTACACCGGCGAAATTATCAACTCCGTCGTTGAAGCGATCTACCCGATGATCGTGGAAGAACTGGAGTCCGGCGTTGAAAGCGCGGAGATCGATCTCGGCGTCACAACCATCACGTTCCGCGGAAAGGCCCGAAGCGCGATTGAAGACCTGATGCGCAAATTCGGCCTCGCCATTTACCCGAGCGAGCTTGCCGCCCGAATCGACCCGAAATATACTTCGGTCAGAGACGTGCTGAATGCGGCGGGCAAAAACTGGAGCGCGGTGAACTTTGAAGACCCTGACGCACCAAATTACCTCAACTGGGGCGAAGGGATGGATAAGGAAGCCTTTGTGGATGCATTCGGCAACAGCCTGAGGGGCATCTATAAAGTCATCCGCCCGATGCTTACCACATACAATTTCAATGAAAGACAATCTTCCGGCGTAATTGCAAACATTGACGTCGCGGCAAGAATCGAGATTGCGGCTGCGGATGCCTATAACAGCGCGATTGTCCCGCTGTTTGAAATGCTGAATGTCAAAGGCTTTACAAGCGCAACAGTTTTCAATGAATTCAATAACGTTGACGACATGATGGACAGCATCCTGCTGCCGGTGTTCACCTGGCTTGAGGATGAACTGCTCAGCAAGCCCTTCTCCAATCTTGTGGAGCTGCTGCCCAATATCGCCTACTGCCTGCAGTTTGGTCTTGTGGAGCAATGGATCAAAACACTCAAAACCAACGTCAGGGCAGACATTGACGGCGTGTTCGATTATTGGCTGGGCGACATTGACTTCAATATTACCGAAGAAAACATCGCCATCAACCTCTATGACATGCTCTCGGAAGAAGAGGGGGACATCCTCTATAACGCAGACCTCTCGAGCATCAACGGCTTAATGCAGATATTGCTCGATCAGCTTGACGTGCAGGCGGAGCTGCCCTCCCTCAACAACAAAAACCTTGCGTCGCTCGGCGACGTGGTGCAGATGGACTCCGCAACGCGCTCCCTCACCCGCTATTACATCAGCGGCGATTCTGTGAAGGTGACCTACATCCTCCTCAACTACATTTTCAACATTCTGGGCAACGAAGAGTTTGTCACCGACCTGTTGGGAGCGTTTGAGGATGACGAAGAACCTACAGAACCCGAAAATCCCACAGAGCCTGAAGAGCCCGCAGAAATTGACGAGTCCATTCTGGCAATTATCCGGGCGATTGCGTCAAGCCCCGAGGATGCTATCGCAGCTATTGTTGAGCTGTGCAATCCCGTGGACTACTCCATGCGCACGCTCGACTACGGCAATCCTCTTGAAGCGGGCTACGCAAAAGTGCAGTACTCGCAGTACTGGACGCGTGATCAGGCAAAATACATCAGCGATAATCTGGATGATTACATCGACAATATCCTCAAGCTTCTCGGCCTTCCCACCGCCGGCGACTTCCTGCGGCAGAAGCTGGGTGAGCTTTACACCAACGAAACACTGACAACAGCGATCATCACCATTCGCGACGCCCTTACCGGCATCGGCAGCGCTGACAAGATTCTTCCCATTCTTGATATCGACATCTCCTCGTGGGAGGGCATTGAAGAGGGTCACGACTGGGGCATCACAGACGGTGATAAGGATTCGTTCCTCAATGTTTTGTGCGACGCACTCTCGCCGCTCAACAATGCCGTGGGCCTGTTCCTTGCGGATATGGACTACACGATTATGGACGGCCAGATCACCGCAAACGGCTACAACGGTTACCGTTACGCTCTGGTGCCGATCCTTGAGGCGCTCGGCTGCGATTATGACACGATTCTCACAGGCGACGAATATCTCGCCGCGGTTGCCGAAGACCCGAACAGCATGATCAAGCACATTGTCAACCCCATCTTCGCACTGCTTGAAAGAGTCTATGAAAAACCCACCGAAACACTCTTCTCGATCCTGCCGAACCTGATTTATTTCGTCAACTCCGGCGCGCTTGACACCGCCCTGCTCAACTTCGCGCAGCCCATTCTTGTGCTGCTGGATACCGTAAGACCCATCTACAGCTTGGAGTTTGAGCTTGACGTGAAAGCGATGATCGGTGAGGCAATCACAGAAGCAGTGGAAGGCAGCGGCTTCACACTGCCCGACGCAGGCCTTGAAAACCTCGGCGCCTATGCCGTGGCGCAAAACAACGTGCATGGCGAGCCCATCTATGTGGTAGACGCAGGCAATGAGGACGTTGTGACAATGCTGCTGCGCTATCTGATCAACTTCGTCGTGCATCCTGACAATCAGGCTGAGATCAAGACAATGCTCATTGAAGAGGCCGGCCTTGAAGGCAACCAGCAGAAAGTTCTTGAAACCGTGCTTGACACGTTTGCGGCCATGGCGCAACAGGGCAACGGCGCGGACAGCGTGCTCAACGGTGTCTACTACATCTTCTATGGCACAGGAATCGGCGGCGGCCACGCCAACGACTTCCTCAACGACTTCAACACCAACTGGCGCAAGGTCTTCGACCTGTTGGCAAACTCCAACAACGAGCTGCTCAGAAATCTTGGGCAGACAGCGAAGGACATTCTCAACACCTATCTTGGCGATATCCTTGATGAGGGCGGCCTCGCCCCCAACGGCTTCGTGAAGTTCCTCAACGCGATCGCTGACTTCTTCAAAAAAATCGCCGACTTCTTCTCTTCCCTGTTCGGAGGATAAGCTTCAGCGCTAAACCCACAACAAACGGCAGCGGGCCTCATTTGGTCTGCTGCCGTTACTGTTTTGAATTGCAAAGATACCGTTTTTCTGCAAGCGTCAACCGGCGCTTGACTTTTGCCGTTGCAGTTGATATAATAAATACAGGATTTACCTTCCGGTTCACCTTTGATTCATCACAAGAGTGAACAATAAAGAGCCGGAACATCGGCCTGATGCCGTTTCTCTCTGCGTTGCAAGAGGTTTCTTTCAACAAAAATTTTTTAAATGATTCATCATTGATCACTGACACAAAGACATGTTCTGAGTGAAAGGCAAAATAATCTGAAACCGGGATTTTTGCGCCTTTCGGGGCGCTTTTTTATTTTTCTTATACAAACAATCCAACTGGGAGTGGTAATATGGAAACTCGAGTGGCGGTTCTTGGCATTATTGTTGAAAACCCGGAGTCTGTCGAAAAGCTCAACGCGCTGCTGCACGACTTTGCGCCGTATATCATCGGGCGCATGGGCGTGCCCTACCGTAATAAAAATATCTCTATTATCAGCGTGGCGCTGGACGCACCGCAGGATGCCATCAGCGCGCTGTCCGGCAAAATCGGCAGGCTGCCGGGCATCAACGTGAAAACGGCATATTCCAACGTGGGAGGCAAACCATGAACCATACAGTGAAAACCTTAATTGACAAGCTTGAGCAAAACGGCGTATTAAACCGCGATGAATTTGTGCGGCTGATTGACTCGCGCACAGGCGAAGCGGCCGAATACCTGTTTGGGAAGGCATGCAAAATACGCCACGCGGTGTATGACCACGAGGTCTATATGCGCGGCCTGATAGAGTTCACAAACTATTGCAAAAATGACTGCTATTATTGCGGCATCCGCCGCAGCAACCGTGAAGCGGAGCGCTACCGCCTGACGCCCGGGCAAATTCTTGACTGCTGCGCGGCGGGTTATGGCCTTGGCTTTCGCACCTTTGTGCTGCAGGGCGGTGAAGACCCTTATTATACCGACGAGCGCATGGTCGAAATCATCCGCGCAATCAAAACACAGTGGCCCGACTGCGCGCTGACCCTCTCAATCGGCGAAAAAAGCCGCGAGAGCTACAAGCTGTTCCGCGAGGCGGGGGCGGACCGATACTTGCTGCGGCACGAAACCGCCAATGCGGCGCACTATGAAAAGCTGCACCCCGCGGATCTGACACTCAAAAACCGCAAGCGCTGCCTGCATGACCTCAAAGAAATCGGCTTTCAGGTCGGCTGCGGATTTATGGTCGGCTCGCCGTTTCAATCAACCGAATGCATCGCGGACGACCTGCTGTTCATAAAAGAGCTTGCGCCGCACATGGTTGGCATCGGGCCGTTTATCGCCCATCATCAAACCCCCTTTGCCGACGAAAAGCCGGGCACGATGGAGCTGACGCTGTTTTTGCTTGCAATCATCCGCCTGATGCTGCCCTGTGTGCTGCTGCCCGCCACCACCGCACTCGGAACAATCCACCCAACCGGCAGAGAAAAAGGCATTCTTGCCGGCGCAAATGTGGTGATGCCGAACCTCTCCCCCACCTCTGTTCGCAAAAAATATATGCTATATGACAACAAGATCTGCACTGGCGACGAGGCCGCGGAATGCCGCATGTGCATGCACCGCCGCATGGAGAGCATCGGCTATCATTTGACTGTCTCACGGGGCGACCATAGGGGCACAATTTAACTGACGGGCAGGAATACAGCAATTAACGATACTCCCACCCGAAAGAAAGGAAAGAATTATGTATCATCCAAAAGCACTGAAAGCTGAAGAATTTATTTCACACGACGAGGTGTTGGAGACGCTGTCATATGCGGATGCCAACAAACATAATACACAGCTGATTGACGCTATCTTAGAAAAGGCAAGGCTGCGTAAGGGGCTTGACCACCGCGAGGCCGCCGTGCTGCTCGACTGCGATATTGAAGAGAAAAACCGCGAGATCTATGCCCTTGCCGAGCAAATCAAAAAAGACTTTTACGGCAACCGCATCGTGATGTTTGCGCCGCTCTATCTTTCAAATTACTGTATAAACGGCTGTGTGTATTGCCCGTATCACCTCAAAAACAAGCGCATCGCCCGCAAAAAGCTCACGCAGGACGAGATTCGGCGCGAGGTGATCGCCTTGCAGGATATGGGCCACAAGCGCCTTGCCCTCGAGGCGGGTGAGGACCCTGTCAACAACCCCATTGAATATATTCTTGAGAGCATCAAAACCATTTACAGCATCAAGCACAAAAACGGCGCCATCCGCCGCGTGAACGTCAACATTGCGGCGACGACGGTTGAAAATTACCGCAAGCTGCGCGACGCGGGCATCGGCACCTATATTCTGTTTCAGGAGACCTACCACAAAGAGAGCTATGAAAAGCTGCACCCCACAGGCCCCAAGCATGATTATGCCTATCACACCGAAGCGATGGACCGCGCCATGCAGGGGGGCATTGACGACGTCGGGCTGGGCGTGCTGTTCGGGCTGGAGCTTTACCGCTATGAGTTTGCCGCCCTGCTCATGCACGGCGAGCACCTTGAGGCGGTGCACGGCGTCGGCCCGCACACCATCAGCGTGCCGCGCATCCGCCGTGCGGACGACATCGACCCGGGCGTGTTTGACAACGGCATTGACGACGACACCTTTGCAAAAATCGTGGCGTGCATCCGCATTGCCGTGCCCTATACGGGCATGATTGTTTCAACGCGCGAGAGCAAGGCCTGCCGCGAGCGGGTGCTGCACCTCGGCGTTTCGCAGCTCAGCGGCGGCTCGCGCACCAGCGTGGGCGGTTATGTGGAACCGGAGCCGGAGGACGAAAAATCAGAGCAGTTTGACGTGAGCGACAAGCGTACGCTTGACGAAGTGGTGCGCTGGCTGATGGATATGGGATACATTCCCAGCTTTTGCACCGCGTGCTATCGCGAGGGGCGCACGGGCGACCGTTTTATGAGCCTTTGCAAAAGCGGGCAAATTCAAAACTGCTGCCACCCGAACGCCCTGATGACGCTCAAGGAATATCTTATGGACTACGCATCACCCGGCACGCGGCAAATCGGTGAGGCGCTTGTCGAGGTGGAAATTCCCAACATCCCTCGCGACAAGGTCAAGGACCTCGTGCGACGCAATCTCACGAACATTGAAAACGGGCAGCGCGATTTCAGGCTGTAAAATGATTTTTTATATATGGAGTGAAGCCTATGGGCATGAACGAAACCCCCAGCGCAGACCGGGTGCACATCGGCATCTTCGGCCGGCGCAACGCGGGCAAATCCAGCGTGATCAACGCAATGACAGGGCAGGACCTCGCGGTTGTTTCAGAAGTTTTGGGCACCACAACAGACCCTGTGTATAAAGCAATGGAACTCCTGCCCATGGGGCCGGTGATGCTCATTGACACCCCCGGGATCGACGACGAGGGGGTACTGGGTGAACTGCGCGTGAAAAAAGCGCGGCAGGTGCTCAACAAAACCGATGTTGCCGTGCTGGTGGTGGACGCATCCGCCGGCAGGGCGGATGCCGACGATGAGCTGATCACGCTGTTTCGCGCAAAAAATATTCCTTTTCTGATTGCATATAATAAAAGCGACCTGCTCGGGCAGCCGGGCAGAGCCGCTGAAAACGAGCTGTTTATCAGCGCCGCAAACAATGTAAACATCATGCAGCTGAAAGAACGCATCGCCTCGCTGGCGGCGACAGAGGAGCCGAAGCACCGCATTGTTGCAGACCTGATCGGTCCGTCTGATTTTGTGGTGCTGGTCACCCCCATTGACAAGGCCGCACCCAAGGGGCGGCTGATTTTGCCCCAGCAACAAACGATCCGCAATATTCTGGAGGCGGATGCCGTGGCAATTGCGGTCAAGGAGTTTGAGCTGCGCGAAACCCTTAAAAATCTCGGCAAAGCCCCGCGCCTTGTCATTACAGACAGTCAGGTGTTTGCCAAAGTGTCCGCGGACGTGCCGCCAGAGATTCCGCTCACCTCCTTCTCTATTCTGTTTGCGCGCTACAAAGGCCTGCTGGAGTCGGCCGTCAAGGGCGCGGCCGCGCTGGACGCACTGTCGGACGGCGACACGGTTCTGATTTGCGAGGGCTGCACGCATCACCGGCAATGCGATGACATCGGCACGGTGAAACTGCCCCGCTGGATCAGGAACTACACCGGCAAACAACTGGAATTTTCGTTTACGTCCGGCACCCAATTTCCAGAAGAATTGGCAGAGTACCGCTTGGTCATCCATTGCGGCGGCTGCATGCTCAATGAGCGCGAGATGCGCTTTCGCCGGCAATGCGCGCTCGATCAAAACGTGCCCATCACAAACTACGGCACCGCGATTGCCTATATGCAGGGGATTTTAAAGCGGAGCATCGCCATGTTTCCGCACCTTTTAACACTGATTCCCGATTAAAAAACCTCTAACAAATCAAACAAAAAGCTCAAATCCTGCTTTGCAGGATCATTTGTGCGGTTTTGCGCAGATTTTTTAGTAAGGTTTTTATTCAGTATACAGAACTGGAGTGATAACCGATGCGCATGGAGCGTGACATGCTGGGCGAGCTTGCTGTGGACGACGACGCACTGTTCGGCATTCATACCACCCGGGCAAAAGAAAATTTTGCGCTGGGCGGCAGAGGCACAAACAAAAGGCTGATAGAGGCCGTTGTGACGGTGAAAAAGGCCGCCGCGCTCACCCACGCGGCGCTGGACGAAACCCGCGCACCCATCCACCGCGCGATTGCCGAAGCATGCGACATAGCTCTTTCAGGCGGCGCGGATGGCCAGTTCCCCGTTGAGGCATTGCAGGGCGGGGCAGGCACGTCCACCAACATGAATGTGAACGAAGTACTTGCCAATCTTGCGCTTGAGCGCTGCGGGCACACGCGCGGCGACTATTCTTATATCCACCCGCTGGACGACGTCAACCGCGCGCAGTCAACAAACGACGTCTACCCCACCGCGCTGCGCATTGCCGCCATCGGGCAGCTGCGCAGGGTGAGCGATGCCTGCGCCAAGCTGCAGGAAACCCTGCAGCACAAGGAGAATGCGTTTGACGGCATTCAAAAGCTGGGGCGCACCGAGCTGATGGACGCGGTGCCGATCACCCTCGGTGCGGAATTCGGCGCGTATGCGCAGGCCGTCGCCCGTGACCGCTGGCGGATTTATAAGGTCGAAGAACGGCTGCGGCAAATCAACCTCGGCGGCACGGCGGTGGGCCTTGCCACCACGGCAGACCGAAAATACCGCTTCGGCGTGATTGAAAAACTACGTGAGCTGACAGGCTATGGCCTCGCGGCGGCAGAATACCCGATGGACATCACCCAAAACAACGACGTGTTTGTTGAGGTTTCGGGGTTACTGAAGGCGCTTGCCGTGAATTTGATGAAACTCTCTAACGACTTGCGCCTGATGAATTCCGGCCCCCACGGCGGGTTTGGCGAGCTTCGCCTTGCCCCTGTGCAGGCGGGCAGCTCCATCATGCCCGGCAAAGTCAACCCTGTGATTCCCGAAATGGCCATGCAGGTTGCCATGCGGGTGATTGCGAACGACAGCGCCGTCACCCTTGCGGCGGCCCACGGCGAATTTGAGCTTAACGCCTTTTTGCCGCTCATCGCAGATGCCCTGCTCGAAAGCCTCGAGCTTTTGGAGGCTACGCTCACACTGCTGCGCACCAAATGCATCGAGCTGATTGAGCCGGACCGCGAGCGCTGCGCCGCGCTTTTGAACGCCTCTTATGCCGTTGCAGCGTCATACATCCCGCTTCTCGGCTATGACGCGGTGAGCCGCATCATCAGTGAAAACGGCGGCGACTCCGCAAAAATCCGCGCGGTGCTTGCTGCGCAGGCAGAGCAAAGAAGCCGTAGCGTACCTCCGACCAAAGAACCATAAAAATTTTTTAAAATATAAACAGCGCATCGGCAAGGTGACCGGTGCGCTGTTTGTTATGTCTTTATTCCGCTTCGGCCAACGCATGCACGATCGACCCGAGAAGCATCTGCCGAACACCGGGATAATCAAGCAGCCCGCGCTCCACACCCGTGACCCGCAGCCCCATGCGTGTAAGGCGCGAAAACCAGCTTGCGGCACTCTCACCCAGAATGCCCTCGCGCACATGCATGCCCGCGGTAAGCATCAGCGGCACAAGCAGCAACTTTTCTATGCCGCTACGGCTCAGCTTTTCTGCCACGGCCTCAAAGTCCGGCTCGCCTTCCAGCACACCCAGAAAAGAACGCGGCAAACCGTTTTTGCGCAGCGTTTGTGCCAGCTCGCCATAAAAAGCAGAAGCGGGGTGCGCCGTGCCGTGCCCCACAAACAGCACGGTTTCACCCGTGTATTCTTTACAAAGAATGCCCGCCAGCGCGCGAACCTGCACCGGTGACGCAAGCAAAGGCTTGCCGATGACAACTTGCTTGCCCGGGCATGCCGACTCCTCACGCAATTTTTCATATTCCACCCCGGGCAGGAGCAAAACAGGCTGCACGAACACAGTTTGCGTCTTGGTGCGCCGCAGTCCCTCGGCTGCCGTTTTTGCGGTGACAATATCATAACCTGCAAAAACCTCCGCCGCCTCCCGCGCAAGAGCCGCGAGGCTGCCAAAGCCCACAAACAAAACTGCCGGCCTGTCCTTTGACAAACGTGCTTGAATATTATTTTTTTCTGTATTACCCACAACAGCTCTCCTAAAATATCTGATATTGAAATCTTGCTCTGTTTTTACGCAAAGCACATCAAATCAAACACGCAGACTTGCGCGATTATTTTACGTAAAAAGCGATGCCGCCACAGCCATCCGTTGGCGTTATCGCGCTTCTTGCCCCTTGCCTGCGACTGTATGGGAGCTTTCCAAATAATCGTCCAAAATCTCCGCCGCGCAAGCGACCAGATCTGCGCAGGGGCGTTTTTTATAATAACTTTCAGTACGCTCCTCCAGCGCAGGGCTTTCCTTTTTCACCGAAAGACCGAGCAGCTCCCGGCAGATGATCGACCCGTTTTCAACCTCAAAACGCTTTGCAAGCGCCTGAACAAGGGCATAGTGTTCTGCCTTTGCCGCTTTGTCTTTCGGGTCAGAATATCCAAAAATCATCCCCGCGGCCATCAGCATACCGCTGACCGCGCCGCAAACCTCACGCAGCCGCCCCATGCCGCCGCCGAATGAGGACGACAGCCGCAGCGCCGTTTCAAAATCCAGCCCCGTTTCATCACAAAAGGCGGCGAACACAGCCTGCGCACAGTTATATCCCTCATGAAAAAGGGATTTTGCCTTCTCTGAATGTTTGCTCAAAACCCTCACCGCATTTCAATTATTCATAACGCAGCGTCCAGCACTGCAGGCGCAGGCGGTCTGACAAATACTCATCCCGCAATTCATCCGAGTGCATCCATGTGCCGCGCAGCTGAAAGCCTTGCAGCTCGTCAAAGCCTTCAAGGCGCACAAGCTGCTCTTTGGGCAGAACTTCCGCTTTCTCGACATCGTCAACCAACACGTCAAGCGCCGCCATCAAAAAGTCAGCTGGGCCAAGCTGCTTGCCATCCACTGCTATCGTTTCGGGAATGAACGTGTCTGTGCGAATCGCATGAGCCGCCTTACGCAGCCCCTCTGCGCTGACAGTGCAAGCCTTCCCCACCCCCGTGGGCGCAGAAAGAAAACCATAGACCTTTTGGGGAACATATTCCTCTTCGCCCTTGAGCATTTCAACAACCGCATAAAAAATATCGGCAACCGCAAAAGAAGGCCCGCGCACGGGCGCAAGCCCGCGCCGCAGATGTTCCCGAACAACAGGCAGTATGGCCTTCGTGACGGGCGTCCGCGGCTTTCTTTTTGCAAGAATCTCATTTAAATCGGTCAGCACAAAGCGTTCGTCCTGCTTGAGCTTCTGTAGCAGCTCGACCATTTTTTCATAGAAAAAACGCGTTTCTTCGGGGTCACGGTCGGGCGCTTCAATCCAGTCGCCATATTTCCGAAGGTTGACCTTTTTATAATTCAGCTCATCCCAAAATTCTGTTTTCACCGCCACATTGGGGTGAGTATAAATAATCGCGCGGTCTTTTTTGGCATATATTTCATCCAAAAACGCATCAACATCCGCGTCGCCGCGAAAAAATACGCCCTCCATAGAACGAAAATAAGAGATATGCTCCTGATTGCAATAGTGCAGCGGCGTGCTGCGCTCGTCATGGACCACAGTGTCGCAATAAAACGGCAGGCCGCGGTCCGCATAATAATACATCGAAGCGTAGCTTTTGCTGTTGCCGGGCGGGCAGGCAAACAAAATGTGCTCAGGCTCTAAGACTTCTTTAATCAGCGCAAGTCCCTGATCTTCATAAAGAGCCACATTCTGAAACGCTTCCGTAAAGCTCTCGCAGTCAGATTGCTCGCAAATATCGGGGTGCAGAGTGTGGCCATAGGTGTGTGTGCCGATGATATGCGGCTGTAACGCGTCAATAATATCCTGCCTTCCCCATGCTTTGAGCTGCTTCGCCACAAGGCCGACAACCGCAAAATGGCCGACAACGCCCGCCCGGGTGCAAATTTCGGCCTCTCGCAAAATTGCTTCTGCGCTGCGCTCTGAAGTAAAATCCTCTGTATCAAAAAAGAACATGACTTCCACTTTTTTCATTAGAAACACTTCCCACACAAAAAACAGTTTGCGGATTTGCCGCAACGCTTATGATTATAGCAAAAAAACGAAAAGAAGTCTATTATTGAGAGCATTTTCTTATGGTGTGCCTGAAATAAATCAACCTAAAACTTCGATTCTGTCTAACATCCCGTTTTTGATTGACGCAGGCGAAAATATCAGATAAAATGATTCTTCAAAGACTTATATTTTATGATATTTTTCTGTATTATACATAATAACAGCAAAGAAAGGAGAAAATCGGATAGTAAAGACTAAGTAAAATAATTAAGGGGAAAGAAAATGTTACAGTATATCGCGATCATTTTTTTGGCATACTGCATTGGCAGCATCAGTTTCGGTGTCATTTTCAGCAAACGCTTTGCGGGTTTTGACGTGAGAACCACGGGCAGCCACGGCGCGGGCGCAACCAATGTGCTGCGCAGCGTGGGCAAAAAAGCCGCCGCCCTGACATTCTTATGCGACCTGCTCAAGGGCACGGCGGCACTGGCGGTCGCAATGTTCGGTGCACTCATCTGGAAAGACCTTGACCTCGTGCTTTTGAAGTATCTGGCGGGCCTGTTTGTGATTCTTGGTCACACATTCCCCGTATTCTTTGGCTTTCGGGGCGGAAAGGGCGTGGCAAGCGGCTTGGGCGTTTTGCTGATGCTCAACTGGAAGATCGGCATGCTTTGCTTCGCGGCGGCTTTGGCGCTCACGCTTCTCACTAAAATGGTGTCTGTCGGCTCCATCACGGCGGCGGCACTCTTCCCAATTCTGATTGTTTTTCTGGCGAAAGAGACGAAGACAGAGGCAATCATTTTGAGCATTGTTATTGCCCTGCTGATTATTTTTAACCACAGGCCAAACATTAAACGGATTCTCACAGGCAAGGAAAACAAGCTGAAGTTTAAAAAGAGTAACAAATAATGACACAACATATTAAAGCCCTGGCCGCGCGGCCAGGGCTTTATGCGCTATATAGTTATAATGAAAACTCTGTTTTTGTGTCCGCCAGGGCCGCGTCCATGCGTGAAAGCACCGCGTCAAGCTGCTCATAGCTAATCACGGCTGCAGGCTCAAAGCGGATGCATTTTGCATTCACAAGCGTGCCGGCAGTCATCACACCGCGGGCAAAAAGCCCCTTTGCAACGCTGTAGCCCACGTCGCTCAGGCAAAACTCAACCGCAAGCATCAGCCCGAGGCCGCGCACATCGTCAATCACGCTGGGATATTTCTCTTTG
>JAISXG010000091.1 GCA_031270605.1 Oscillospiraceae bacterium
AGCATGGCGTCAAGCCGCCATGTTATTTGCCGCAGCCACAGCCGCAGCCGCCTTTAAACATGTCTGCATCCAGTTCGGCGCAGATGTCGTTTTCATCAGGCGGGAAGAACTCGTTGACCGGGAAGCGGATTTTTCTAAATGCGTCGCACGGGTCGTCATTGGCGTCAGAGCAGCACTCTTTGGTGGGAACGCAGAAGTCATAAGCCGGAATCAGCATCTGCACATCGCGTGTGAGTTGAATGATCGAGAACAGACCAATGGTCACCTTGACGGCTTTTTCGGCGCTTGGGCGTTTAAAATCGCCGCCGAACAGGCCTCTTACGCGGCCGGGAATGCCGCAGCAGGCGTCGGCAAGGTTGTCGCAGCAGTCGCAGGGGCGGCAAAGCTTCGCGTCAAGGCAAAGCGGCTCGGCAACCTGCACTGTTGCAACAGGGTTGGTGTTTGTTGCGGGCAACTGGCAATCCTGACCGTCGGCTTCATACTCAGACGAGAAGACCTTAACAGTGCCTTCACTCCCGTAAAGAATACATTTTTTGGTGTATACGCAGCAGCCATACACTGTTGCAACCGGGGATGTGGGGCAGACAATCGCATCAAGAGCCACACGGAAAAAGAAGGTGAGGTCTACACTGTAGAATCCTCTGTTAAAAGGGATTTTTTCAACTTCGACAAGCACATCACAGACTTCTACGCCACGGCACCGTACGCTTACAGCGTTCTGCACAACCACTTCGTCCTGCTCGGGAAAATAGACTCGAAGATCTGCAAGGCAGTCTTTATCGGCACATGAGTCATAAACCCTAGCGACATCCACACAAACCGCTTCGGTGATTTTTTTGTCATTTGGACAGCAAGCGTTGTTGTTGGCGTTATTGTTTCTGTCAGCCATATAATAGTTTCCTCCTATAAAAAGATTTGAAATTTGTAGAAACTTCAATATCATTCTATGGAAAGGCAAACAATTGGTGACTTAAAGGACTAGCCATTTTGCATCAAAATCGTCACAAATCCCGCCCTATGCTTGCCCAAGTCCCGAAAAATGTGTTATAATAAATGCAATTCTAAGGAAAACGCTTCCGTACATTTCACGGGAAAGAGCACCCGTGTTGACACAAATGTTGTACTTGCAACAAAACACCCCCGCACTCCACCAAAGAGAACAGAAAGGGGATCTTTATGAAGCATCTTTTTGACATCACCGATTTCGGCGCGGTGGGCGACGGCAAAACGCTCTGCACCGCCGCCGTGCAGCGGGCCCTTGACAAAGCCGGCATGGTTTGCGGCGGTGTGGTTGTGCCGCCGGGCAACTATTTGTGCGGCGAGCTTCGCGTGCCGCGCGGCGTGAACATCTCGGGCAGCCATGCGTGGTCCTTCCGGCACGGCGGCAGCAGCATTTTGACGCTCGCGTCGGCAAACGAGCGCTGCCTGCTCAACTTCACGGGGGCAGTAGGCTGCACCATTCAGGGCATATCGCTTGAGGGCAGCAACCTCGGCGAGTGCATTCACGGCATTTATCTTTCAAACCCAGAGTATAACGGCGCGGGCGAGGAGGACACGCCCACGATCGAAGACTGCCGTGTGAGCGGCTTTTCGGGCGACGCGGTGCACCTCAACCACATCTGGTGCTTTTCGGTGCGCCACTGCATGCTCGCTTTTTGCGGCGGCCACGGGCTTTATGTGAACGGTTGGGACGGTTTTGTTCTCGATAACTGGATGTCAGGCAACCATGGCGCGGGTCTGTTCGGCGACAAGGCGATTTGCTCCATGACGCTCACGGGCAACCGGGTTGAGTGGAACCGCCTCGCCGGGTTTTATATCCACAGCGGCAACACGCTCAACATCACAGGCAATTATTTTGACCGCAGCGGCGGTCCTGCCATTGACCTCAACAACCCATCGGGCTGCCGTACAGAAACGGTAACGATCACAGGCAACGTGTTCAACCGCAGCGGCGCGGGGGATTTTGCGGAGCGGGCGCCCGCAGATTCACATGACAGTGCGCATGTGCGCATGGAGCGCTGCGCGAACACCGTGCTTTCGGGCAACAGCTTTCGGTGCGGCATGAACGACGGCGGGGGCGGCGTCCTCAGCCCCGACTATTCCGTTGTGCTGCGGCATCTGCGCGGCTGCGTTATCAAAGACAACGCCATGCTCTGCGGCGCGGTGAAGCAGAACATTCTGGATTTGGGCGGGCATGAGGAAGGTGTGATCATAAAAGATAATGTGGGTGTGGAGTCCGCAAAAAACAGCCAATGGTATCCCACGGTTTCAGAAGAAGCATAACCTTCTTTATATAATTCATTGCTTTTCAAGTGGTTTTAACGGATTGCTTCTATAAAATATATGCGGGACAAACCGCAGTGGTCTGCGTCTGTCCCGCATAATATATTGATAATCAAATTCAATTTATTTTTTCTTTGCGTTTATAGAGTCAAACACCGCGCCCACGGCCACACCAAAACACATGCCGAGGCTGATCCCCATTGCGATGTTATCAAACAGCGACCCAAAAACAACGCCAAGGCCACAGCCGAAACAAAGCCCCAGCGCTATGCCCATTCCCTGATTGCCGCCCTCTTCCGTTTCGGACTCCGGCGCAGCGTCGGGATTGACCATGCCTTTTTTGTTTTCATTGTTTTGATACTTCTTCTCTCTGCCCATACGTTCCCCCTATCATATCGCAGGCCGCTCCAGCGTAATCTTGCCGAGCTTGCCCGCGCGGTATTCGTCCAAGAGCGTGGATGCGGCGCGCTCCGTGTCCACCTCACCGCCGCTGACGAGCATACCGCGCTTACGCCCAAGCAGCTCAAGCAGTTCATGGGGCTGCAAACCCTCAATTTGTATCATTTTATACCGTTCGGCGAGCCTGTCTTGATAATCCGCCGCCAAAATCCCGAGAAGCCGCATCGCGAGCAGCTCCATGTCCAGCACCTCGTCCTTTACGCCGCCCGTAAAAGCGAGGCGGTCGCCCACGGCGGGGTCGTCGAACTTCGGCCAGAGCACACCCGGCGTGTCGAGAAGCTCGATGCCGCCGCCGATAACAAACCACTGGTTCTGCCTTGTGACGCCCGCGCGGTCCTCGACCTTCGCGCGGTCTTTGCCCGCCATGCGGTTGATAAAAGAGGATTTGCCCGTGTTCGGAATGCCCACGACCATAATCCGCAGCGGCCGGCCGGCCATGCCCTTTTCTTCGTTTTGGCGAATGCGCTCGCGGCAAACATCCCGCACCGTTTTGCGGTACAGGTTCAGCCCCTTGCCCGAACGGCAGTCCACAAGCAGCGCCGCGGTGCCCTGCCTTTTATAATAGTCAAGCCACTCGCGGTTTGCCCGTTCGTCCGCAAGGTCACACTTATTGAGCAGCACAATTTTGGGCTTATTCATAATTAAACCGGAAAGCTCCGGGTTTCGGGAGCTCTCCGGTATTCTTGCGTCCAGAAGCTCGGTAACGGCGTCCACAAGCGGCATACTCTCTTTTATGAGGCGCCTTGTTTTCGCCATGTGGCCCGGAAACCACTGTACAATCTGTTTTTGGGAATCGCCCATAAATGTCCTCCTCACAAAGAACAAGCACAAGCGTTTTCTCAGTCACCGCTACTTGCTGTTCTCATAAATATCCCAGCCGCCAATCGGGAAAATGCGCCCCACGGCCTTGCCGAGAATATGATCCTTTTCGATCAATCCAACCTTCTTTGAGCGGCTGTCCAGAGAATTGTTGCGGTTGTCGCCCATGACGAACACATACCCCTCCGGCACCGTCAGCGGAAAGTCCAACACAGAATCCTTTAAATTCGTCAATGTGGATGTGTAGCCCTCGGCAAGCGGAACATCGTCAACAAACACAACACCCGCGTCAAAATCAATGTCGACCTTCTGCCCGCCCACGGCGATCACGCGCTTGACAAGCGTTTTATCATCATACTTGGAATGGGTAATGATGACAATATCCTTATATTCCGGCTCAAAATTAAGGCTTTTCACGATCAGCCAGTCGCCGGAGGTAAGCGTATTGAGCATAGAACTCCCGCTCACGCCGACCAGCCTGAATAAAAACGTGAAAATAATTGCGATCGTGACAACGGATGTGACGATTACCGAAGCGACTTCATACAGCTCACCGGCAAAAGAACGGCTCTCTTTGCCCGGCTCTTCCGCCTGCGGCGTGTCCTGGGGGGCATCTTCTCCCGCATGCTCTTCTTCCTGCGCTGCACCGTCAAGGCCGCTCTCATTTTCAAAAAACTCATCTTTGCTCAAAGCAATCTCCTGCCTTATTTCAAAATAGCATTTTGGTCATGATTAAAGTGTGTTCGCTTTTATTATATCTATTCAATATAAAAACAATCAGAAGTCGCCAAACGGAAAAATGCGGATCGCCTTTTTGCCGAGGATTTTGTTTGTATCCACAAACCCCACGGCCGAAAAACGGCTGTCAAGCGATTCGTTGCGGTTATCGCCCATCACAAACACATGCCCTTCGGGAACCGTGAGGGGAAAGTCGAGCTCGCCCTTGCGGGCGGTCGGCTCTTTGATATAAGGCTCATTTTGCACCTGACCGTTGACGCGAACGGTGTGCGTGACAAAGTCAATATCGATTTCGTCGCCGCCCACAGCAATCACGCGCTTCACCAGAGGGCGCTCATTGCTTTCCTCACGGCTGATGATAACGATGTCGCCCCGCTCGGGCGCAGACAAAAAGCTTGCGATCACGAGCCAGTCTCTGTCGTGCAGCGTGTTTTCCATAGACTCGCCGTCAACAGAAACCAACCGGAAGAAAAAGGTGAAAATAATGCATACAAGCAGCAGGGCATACACAACAGAAGAGAAAAGATCATACAGCATGCCCGCCCAGGTGGCCGGCTCTTCAGGGGCCGCGAGCTCTGCAATCACATCTGCTTCCGGCGCGTTTTCATTGCCGTTTACCGGCACCTCTTGTTTTCGTTTCCGCAACCTTTACACCGCCAAACCACTCAAATACTGTCTGCGAATCATTGCTTTGCCCTGTTCAGCAGGCACCAAATACGCAAAAAAGAACATGCCACTGCCTTTCTCAAAGCAGCGACGTTTCTTTTCTTTCTCTGCTTTGAGTGTACTATGAATATGTTCCCAAATTATGAACAAAACATAACAATTTCATTGTGTGAAAACCTTGAGGAAGCTCTGATTCATTCATGGTGCACGGATTGACGAGCGGATTTTTCATCGAATGAGTTGAATTTTTGAAGGAATACTGCCGTATTTCAAGAAAATTCGGCTCAAAGCGAGGGAAAATATGCCGTCAAGCTGTGTGCCGATGGATTCAATCAGAGTTTCCTTAACTTTGCAAAAACCGGCACGACCCGACACGAACCACAAAAAACATGAAAAAAGGGGCATCGAAATGCCCCTGATGCCATTGTTATCGAAGTTGTTCCTTGACCTTGGCAGCCTTGCCGACTCTGCCGCGCAAATAATAAAGCTTCGCCCTGCGCACACGGCCTCTTCTGACGGTTTCAAGCTTCACCACATTGGGGGAATGCAGGGGAAAAACCCTCTCGACACCCACGCCATAAGACAAACGGCGAACCGTAAAGCTTTCAGAAACACCGCTGCCGTTTCTGGCAATGACGGTGCCCTCAAACAACTGGATACGCTCTCTTTCACCCTCGCGGATTTTCACGTGCACCTTTACGGTGTCGCCGATCACGACCTTGGGCGGATTTTCTTTTAAACTGTCCTGTGCGATTAATTTTAATGCGTCCATAATTCTGTTCCTTTCTGGCGAGGCAAACAGACTGCCTCAAAATTTTGTTTTCAGCCGTTCATGCCCGCAGCAAAGGCGGCAGAGGACCGGCAGCTTTAATGCACCGTTGCGACAAGCATAGCATTAACTGCCGTATGCGGGAAACCGTGTTTTAAAACCAAAACACAAGAAAGCCCGCCAACGCAAACGAACGCTCAAATATGATAGCACAAACAACCGCAAGAAGCAAGAACTTTTTTATTTTTCTATAAAGTTTATCACTTTATCATACATTTATGCAACATGACGCACGCAAAAACCGTCAGCTGAATGCAACATTATTTTCTGTGAGCAGCGCCGTGCGGCGAATGTTCACCGCGCGCAGCCTGCCGCCGCTGCGGGCCGACAACGCGTCGGAGAGCAGAACGGGGTTCGCGTTGACTTTGTTGCCGGCAGACAGTTTTATATATAAAACATTATAATCTCCCTCACGCCCCAGAGCATATCCGCGGATATGTTCGGCAAGGTTCATTTGCTTCATGACCTTTCTTCCATTTTTCTTGCCCATTTTTTCACACAAAATCTCGCCGGAATCCAAGATTTCTTTCAATGCAGCTTCAGCAAACCCCTCCCCGTCAAAGAAAAACGAATATTGCGCGGCGGCAATTTCATCCGGCTTGCCCCATGGCTCCGCCGCGTCCGTCACGCGCAGACCCTCGGGCAGCACGGCATTGAGGCGCGAAACAATCTCGTCATTTTCCATTTCGCCGTCAATGCGAACATCCATCACGTCTTGCTCACTCTCAACCCCCAGGGGCAGCGGCAGCGCAAAGGTCATGTAGGGGTGGGGGTTGAAGCCCTCGGTGTACCAAATCGGTACGCCGCTCCGGCGAAAGGCACGCAGCATGCAGCGGTTGAGGTCAAGATGCGAAACATATTTCGCCCTGCCCGTCTTATCAAAACGGATTCTAAGATTTCGCATCGCATTTCCCCCCGTTGAGCAGATTCACACCGCAGGCCGCGCAGCGCTCGCGGCAATTCAGCGTCACCTCGCCGCTGTGAGATTTTTGATTCTCCGCAATTAAAAACTCCTTACGGATGCCGTAATCCAAATGGTCCCACGGCAAAATCTCCGAATGATCCCTGCGGCGGTTCGCATAAAACGCAGGGTCAATGCCACAGGTGCGAAACGCCTGTGCCCAGACGTCCTCTTTGAAATGGTCGTCCCAGCTGTCAAAGGTGCAGCCGTTGCGCCACGCCGTTTCGAGCACACGCCCAAGGCGGCGGTCGCCCCGGGCGAACACGCCCTCCAGCGCGCTCATAGGCTTGTTGTGAAAACTCAAAGACACTTTTCGCGTGGTAACAGACTGCTTGAGCAGCTCCTGTTTTCTTTTCAGCTCATCCTGCGTGTCCTGCGGCTCCCACTGGAAGGGCGTAAACGGCTTCGGCACAAACGAGGACACACTCACGCTCACCTGCACGCCCTTGCCCTTGGGCTTATCGGGATTTTTATAATACTCGTCCACGACCTTTTGGGCAAGCTGCGCAATGCCGGTCACATCTTCATCGGTTTCCGTGGGCAAACCAAGCATGAAATAAAGCTTTACCGCCGTCCAGCCGCCTGCGAAAGCCTTGCGCGAGGTCAGGATCATCTCTTCTTCACTCACATTTTTATTGATTGCGTCCCTCAGCCGCTGTGTTCCCGCTTCAGGTGCAAAGGTCAGGCCGCTGCGGCGCACACTCTGCAGTTTTTGCATCAAATTTTCATCGAAATTATCAACGCGCAGCGAGGGCAGGGCAATGTTGACACGGTCCTCCACCGTCCAATCGAGCATCTGCTCAAGCAATTCCTTGATTTTCGTATAATCAGAGCTTGACAACGAGCAGAGCGACACCTCGTCATAGCCTGTTGTTTTGCACAGCTCACGGCTTTGCTTATTCACCGTTTCGGGCGACTTCTCGCGAATCGGGCGATAGATAAAGCCCGCCTGGCAGAACCGGCAGCCGCGGATGCAGCCGCGAAAAATTTCGTGCACAACCCGGTCATGCACCACTTCCATAAACGGAACCACAAATTTGTCGGGGTAAAACACCGTGTCCAAGTCCGCGATCACACGCTTTTTCACAACGGCCGGCACGCCGTCCTGCGATGTTACCGCCGCAATTGTGCCGTCCTCATGATAGGTGACATCATAAAGCGAGGGCACATATACCCCTTCAAGCTGTGCCGCCGCGCACAGGAATTCCTCTTTGGAAGAACCTTTTTTCTTATGCTCTTTTAAGAGATCAATGAGTTCATGCGTGACCTCCTCCCCCTCGCCGGGCAGGAACAGGTCGATAAAATCCGCAAGCGGCTCAGGGTTGCACACACAGGGCCCGCCGGCGATCACAATGGGCAGCAGGCTTGTCCGCTCCGCGCTGCGCACCGGTAATCCCGCCAGATCCAGCATATTGAGCACGTTTGTGTAACTCAGTTCATATTGCATCGTAAAGCCAATCAAATCAAAATCGCGGATGCTGTCCATGCTCTCCAGAGCGAACAGCGGAATGTCGTTTGCACGCATCTGCGCCTCCATGTCCTCCCACGGGGCAAAGACACGCTCACACCAGGTGTCCTCCCGCGCGTTCGAGAGGCTGTAAAGAATCTTCATGCCGAGGTGCGACATGCCGATTTCATAATTGTCGGGAAAACAAAAGGCATAGCGGATGTCTGTCTTCTCTTTGTCCTTCACAACCGCGTTGAGCTCGCCGCCCGAGTAGCGCGCCGGCTTTTGCACCTGCAAAAGAAGCTGTTCTATGTTTGATTTCATCAGGGCAATCCTTTCTAATAAACGTCCTTTGCGCACATGATTATGTAAGCAGGATTCATATGAACAAGAGAAACGCTCATATGCCGTAGAGGTTTAGAATAAAATTATAACATAACCGCACACCTCATAAGCCTGATAACCGCGGCAATGCGAAAACGCAAGCGTTTTCCTTAGATTATAACAGCAGCGCAAAAAAATTGCAATGCCGTGCGGCCTGCTTTTGCCGCCAGCACGGCACTTCATCCGCGCTGGTCTACTCACTCGCCTGTCCGCATATAAATAATTATGGCCGAATAGCGGTTTTGCGCATAGCAAGCCTTATCCCACACAAACCGTTTGGCCTTTTCGTTTGCAAACCAAAAATTTCATGGGCTTTCGCATTTATCTCAAAGCCCGGAAAGGACATGGAACTGAAAATGGAACGACACACAAACAGAAAATCCGGAAAGGCAAGGCACACGCCCCCCAAGGGAAGCGACTACCTTGTTCGCGTTATCTCCGTGCAAATCACCGTTTGCGTACTCGTGTTTGCGCTTGCGCTGATTTGTTCAAAGGTGGGAGGCGACTCTTTTTCGGATGCAGTCAATGAATATAAGCGCCTGACAGAAAATGACCTCACGATGGAAAAGCTCAAAGACGCGATTACAGAAAAAAAAGACGGCGGGCAATCGGCAGAGGCTACGACAATTCCGGCGGACACCACAGCCCTGCCCTCCGCTCCCCTTGAGGACGATACCGACACAGCGGCTGAAGAAGAGCCCGAAAGCTTCACGGGCCTTGCCTATGAAGGGCAGGACAGCGCCCTCTCGCCCATGGCGTTTTCACCCATAGAGAATTCCAGCGTTTCGGCAATTTTGCAGTCACTCATCAAGGACGGCCCCGTGGTGCCGGTTGCAAACTCGCGCATCACCTCCACCTTCGGCTACCGCAACCACCCCATCACAGGCGAAAATCATCTGCACACGGGCACCGATTTCGGCGCGGATGAAGGCGACCGCGTGATGGCCGTGCTCGACGGCAAGGTGACAAAGGCGGACTATTCCGATGCGCGCGGCTATTTCATCGTGCTGCAGCACGCGAATAATATGGAGACCTATTATTGCCACAACTCCAAGTTACTCGTGAAAGAGGGAACCGTCGTGCGCGCGGGCGAAACCATCGCCCTCGCGGGCAGCACGGGTGATTCGAACGGCCCGCATGTGCACCTTGAGGTGCACATCAACGGCGAGCCCAAAGACCCGATGAAGGTCCTGTTCACAAACAATGAGATTTAAGCTGGGCGGCGTGCGGTTTCACCTCTCTGTTTTTTTTGCGCTGGGGCTTTGCGTGATCGCTCTCGCCGAAAC
Organism: Oscillospiraceae bacterium; assembly: GCA_031270605.1. Taxonomy (GTDB): domain Bacteria; phylum Bacillota; class Clostridia; order Oscillospirales; family Acutalibacteraceae; genus JAISXG01. Next base: position 9,873 of record JAISXG010000091.1, read on the forward strand.
CGCCGAAAACTTACTGATTGTGATTGTTTCCTCTCTCATTCACGAGTTCGGCCACCTTGCGGTGCTGCTTGGCTATGGCGAAAAGCCAAAGGCCATCCACATCGGCGTCTTCGGCATGGAGATCCGCCGCTCGGGCAACCTGCACCTTTCATATGCGCAGGAATGCGCCGTCGCACTCTCGGGACCGGCTGTGAATCTTTTGCTGTGCCTGATTTTATTTGGATTTCAAATCCTGTTCACCAGCGACTTCTTTCTCTTTCCCGCGCTCGCGAACCTTGCGCTCGCCCTCTTGAACCTCCTGCCGATTACACCGCTTGACGGCGGGAGAGCGCTTTATTTTCTGCTGTGCAGGAAAAAGGGTGAGGCACAGGCGCAGGGAATCACTGAAAAAACGGGCATGCTCACCTTGTTTCCGCTTTCCGCGCTGGGGTTTTATGTTTTGATTCAAAGCGGTTATAATTACAGCCTGCTTGCGGTGTGCGTGTATCTTTGCCTGTTTTTGCTTCTGGAAAAATCCGAAAGCTTTTGCGGAAAAAGCCGTCAAAAAATCAGCCATAAATAACATACGATAAAAGAAAATCCCCACATCCTTCTGACTCTGCGGCAATTGAGCCGGAAGGATATGGAGATTTTTTATAGTATAACCGATTAACCTGGAAATGAGATAAAAGATTGCGAGAATACTTTTTTTGTTGTCCACATACTTTCTTGCGCATAAGCCCACCGCAGGCAGGTTTCTGTCCTATGCGGGCAAACACAGCAAAACAAAAAATAGGCCACAAGATTAAGATTTCTATTAAACACACCCTTTATTTCTGCAAATAAACTCCTGATATATACGGTTTATGGCTTAAACTAAGATCAAGATAACATTTATATTCTTTTCCGTAAGAAGAAGTCATATAAAAAGATATTTCACTTGTTCCTTTTCCAAAAATCCTATTCATATCAATAATACAGTCTTTATACTCATCTTTAAAATCATTATAAGCATAATAACTCTTATCTGAAACGTATTTTTTTAATATGTCAGAACTAATATCATCTTTAAATGAATATTTTATGGAATCATAACTATCATCACTATCGATGACTTGCCACCCACCTTTATCATAATCTTGCATATACAATTCAATGTTTTCAGAAACGCCAACAACAACATCACTTTCTACTCGTATTTGAAGTTTTGCATAACATTTATTATTTTGTTGAGTTTTTAAAAGAACCTTAAAATCAACAATTTGAAATCCCTCAAAATTCTCATTGCTTGATAAATAGAGCTTCTTTATTTCTCCATCAGTTAATTTAGAGTTACAGCCTGTCATTATTAAAAAAACAAATAAAATAATAATCAAAAAAACAATTTTTTTCATCGTCAATTTTTTTGATTTATACCGCAATGTTTCCATTCTCCAACAACCTCCTGATCGTATTCATTTTTTCTTTGCACTCGCTCAAAGAACTATGCAAAATACGGTTTACAAACCTTGCAAATAAAATAACACAAAATATATATTTACTTGTCAATATTTGTGTTCAGAATCCAAAGAAAAAATTTTTACAATGGGGTCAAGGAGTTGATACAATGCTTGATTCCGTTGTTGTCGGCAAAGTGATACAGGCTTACAGGGAAAAGAAAGGCGTTTCACAGGAGGTGTTGAGCGGGTTTGCGGATATCGGCAGAACCCACCTGAGCGCCATTGAACGCGGCGAGCGCAAGCCCACGCTGGAGACCTTTTATAAGCTGAGCCTGGCCTTGGGTGTGAGGCCGAGTGAGTTGTTCCGCGCAATTGAAGACGAAATAGAAAAAGAACAGAGGCCCGGGGATTAACTCCCGGGCCCCTGTTTTATGACGCATACTTTTAAAGGTATTGTTTAGTTTTCTGTGCCGTAAAGGGTCTGCAGCTTTGTGAGGAAGGAGTACTTGTCTTTCGCGAATTCCTCCGATTTTGCGAAGAGGGTTTCCGCCCTGTCGGGGAAGGCGCGCAGCAGGGAGTTATAACGCACTTCGTTGAGGATGAAGTCGCGATAGCTCTCTGTGGGAGCCTTGCTGTCAAGGGAGAACGGGCTTTTGCCTTCAGCGGCCAATGCGGGATTGAAGCGGAAGTTGTGCCAGTAACCGGCCGCAACCGCCTTCTTCTCCTCTGCGATGCCGACTGTCAGGCCGCCCTTGATGCCGTGGTTGATGCAGGGCGCGTACGCGATGATGATGGACGGGCCCTTGTAAGCCTCGGCCTCCTGAACCGCTTTGATGGTCTGATTGTAGTCCGCGCCCATAGCGATCTGCGCAACATAAACATAGCCGTAGCTCATAGCGATCTGCGCAAGATCTTTCTTCTTCACAGTCTTGCCGGAAGCGGCGAACTTCGCGATCGCGCCCGTGGGGGTGGATTTGGAAGCCTGGCCACCGGTGTTTGAATACACCTCGGTGTCAAACACAAGGATGTTCACGTCTTCGTTCTGCGCTATAACATGGTCAAGACCGCCGAAGCCGATGTCATACGCCCAGCCGTCGCCGCCGAAGATCCAAACGGATTTCTTGGCAAGGAAATCTTTGTCAAGCACAATTTCCGCAGCCGCGTCGCTCTTGTAGGAAGAGTTCTCAATTGCTGCAACCAACACTTCGGAGGGAGCGGCGTTTGCAGTGCTGTCGTCCCATGTCGCAAGCCAGGCCTGTGCAGCTTCTTTAACGTCCGCGGGGGCGCTGTCGTCAGCCGCAACCGCTTCCACGCCGCTGTAAAGCCTTGCGCGGATCTGGTTGTTTGCGAGCATCATGCCGAAGCCGTACTCCGCGTTATCTTCAAACAAAGAGTTTGCCCAAGCAGGGCCCTTGCCCTTTTTGTTTGTGGTGTAGGGTGTGCTGGGTGCACTGCCGCCCCAGATGGAGGAACAGCCTGTGGCGTTGGCAATATACATTCTGTCGCCGAACAGCTGGGTAACAAGCTTGGCATAAGGTGTTTCACCGCAGCCTGCGCATGCGCCCGAGTACTCAAGCAGGGGCTGTTTGAACTGGCTGCCCTTAACGGTTTCTGCTTTGAACTTTGTGAAAACGTCCGCTTTTTCAGGCAGGGCCTTCGCATAGTCGGCATAGACCTGCTGGTCATACATTTCGGCAATCGGGGTCATTTCCAGAGCCTTGTTGCCCTTCTTACCGGGGCAGACGCTGGCGCAGGAGCCGCAGCCTGTGCAGTCATAGGCGGAAACCGTCATTGTGAACTGATACTGTGCAAGGCCGGTCATGGGCAGTGTCTTCATGCCTTCGGGAGCGTTTGCGGCTTCCTGTTCGTCAAGCACCGCGGGACGGATGACCGCGTGCGGGCAGACATAAGAGCAGAAGTTACACTGAATGCAGTTTTCGGGAACCCACTTGGGCACGTCGACCGCAATACCGCGCTTTTCAAACGCCGCGGAACCCTGCGGGAAGGTGCCGTCCGCACTGTCTTTGAATGCGGAAACAGGCAGCCTGTCGCCCCTTTGCGCGTTGATGGGCTCAAGCTTATTGATTACGAAGTCTTTGAGTTCTTCGGAATTTGCGTGAATTTCTCTTTCCACAACCTCGTCGGTCGCGTCTTTCCAGGAAGCGGGCACGTCAACCTTCACGGCGCCGTCAATACCGCGGTCAATCGCGTCGTGGTTCATCTTGACGATTTTCTCACCCTTCTTGCCATAGGAACGGGTCGCTGCTTCCTTCATCAGGCGCACGGCTTCCTCTGCGGGGATGATGCCTGTGAGTTTAAAGAACGCGGCCTGCAGAATGGTGTTGATTCTGCCGCCGAGGCCAAGCTCTTTGGCGATGTGTGTCGCGTCGATGGTATAGAACTGAATGTTATTTTCAGCGATATAACGCTTCATAACAGCGGGCAGCTCATGCTCAAGCTCTTCGGCCGTCCAGGCGCAGTTGAGCAGGAAGGTTCCGCCGGGCTTCAAGTCCTCAACAATGTCATAACGGGTGACATAAGAGGGATTGTGGCAGCCCACGAAGTCAGCCTTATTGATGTAATAAGTGGACTTAATGGGGGTTTTGCCGAAGCGCAGGTGGGAAATCGTGATACCGCCGGACTTTTTGGAGTCATATGCATAATAGCCCTGCGCGTACATGTCTGTGTTGTCGCCGATGATTTTGATGGAGTTCTGGTTCGCGCCGACGGTGCCGTCCGCGCCCAAGCCCCAGAATTTGCAGGAATGGGTGCCTGCGGGGGTTGTATCGGGATTTTCGGTAATCGGCAGGGAGAGATTGGTCAGGTCGTCTTCGATACCAACCGTGAAGCGGGCTTTCGGAGCGTCGCTTTCCATGTTGCGCACAACAGAAATCACGCAGGAGGGGTTGGTGTCTTTTGAACCAAGACCGTAACGTCCGCCATAGATGGGCAGTTTTTCAAAAGCTGTGCCCTTGAGCGCCGCGACAACGTCAAGGTAAAGCGGCTCGCCGAGAGAGCCGGGCTCTTTGGTTCTGTCAAGCACGGAAATCACTTTTGCGGTTTCCGGAATCACGTCAAGGAAATGCTTTATGGAGAAGGGCCTGTACAGGCGGACCTTCACGAGGCCGACTTTCTCGCCTCTCGCGTTGAGGTAATCGATGGTTTCTTCAATCGTGTCGCAAATTGATCCCATTGCAATGATTACTTTTTCGGCATCGGGTGCGCCGTAGTAGTTGAAAAGTTTATAATCTGTGCCGATTCTTTTATTGACTTCGTTCATGTAGTCTTCCGTCACGCCGACAACATCCTCATAATAGGGGTTCGAGGCCTCACGGGCCTGGAAGAAAATGTCGGGGTTTTGCGCGGAGCCGCGCAGCACGGGATGCTCGGGGTTCAGCGCACGGCGGCGGAAAGCGTTGACCGTATCCATGTCAACCATTTCCTTTAATTCCTTATAATCCCACACGTTGATTTTCTGCACTTCGTGGGAAGAACGGAAACCGTCAAAGAAATGGAGGAAAGGCACGCGGCTCTTGAGAGTGGAAAGGTGCGCGACCGCGCCGAGGTCCATGATTTCCTGAATGTTGCTTGAGCAAAGCATCGCATAACCCGTCTGGCGGCAGGCATACACGTCTGAATGGTCGCCGAAAATGCTCAGCGCATGGCTTGCAACGGCGCGCGCGGAAACGTGAATCACGCTGGGCAGCAGCTCGCCGGCAATTTTATACATGTTGGGAATCATGAGCAGAAGGCCCTGTGAAGCGGTGTAGGTCGTAGTCAGTGCGCCCGCTGCGAGAGAACCGTGAACAGCACCTGCCGCACCGGCTTCCGACTGCATTTCGGCAACCTTCACTGTTTGCCCGAAGATGTTCTTCGCACCGCTTGCCGCCATGGAATCTGTTTCTTCAGCCATGTCGGAAGAAGGCGTGATCGGGTAGATTGCGGCAACCTCCGTAAACGCATAGGAAACATAGGCGGCGGCAGAGTTACCTTTTAAGGTTTTGGTCTTTCTTGCCATTTTATATTCCTCCAAACTTACTCGGCGGCACCCAAAAGAAGCCGCCGTATGAATTGATAGATAGCCGGTTTATTTAAAACGAT
>JAISXG010000011.1 GCA_031270605.1 Oscillospiraceae bacterium
CAAGGCTGCTGAAAACAAAGCCGCCGAGAACAAGGCTGCTGAAAACAAAGCCGCCGAGAACAAGGCTGCTGAGAACAAAGCCGCCGAGAACAAGGCTGCTGAAAACAAGGCTGCTGAAAATAAAGCCGCTGAGAACAAAGCCGCCGAGAACAAGGCTGCTGAAAACAAAGCCGCTGAAAACCAAAAGGATCGCCTGAACGCATCCTATTACAATGGTATTTCTGCGCTGCCCAAAGATCCGGTCGTTGCGATGGCCTATGTACCCTTCCAGCTCGACACAACATCCTACGACACAGAAGAAGCCTTCCGCAACGGCACGTTGTTCAAGGTGCTCAACAAACCGTTCCTGGGCTATTTAAAACCGGAAAAATAAACAGTAATAAAAAAATGTCTGCGCCAAACCGTTTGGCGCATTCGCCGCACAAATCACATTTTTAAGGCTTTGCGCATTTTTTGCAAAACCTTTCAGAAAGGACATGAATTTTCATATGACAAGACGTGAACGGCTTCTGTTGAAGCTATCCAGCGTTCAGTTTGCTGTTTGGGAACTGCATCTATATCTTGACACACACCCCTCAGACCTGGCAGCACTGGCAAAACACGCTCAATATCAAAAACAGGCCAATGAGCTCCGGGCTGAATACGAGAGCGAATTCGGCCCGCTTTCGCCTGCGGTTGGCGAAGGCGTAGAATGGTTAAAAAACCCATGGCCGTGGGAGAGGGGAGAATAAAGACCAATGTGGAGTTATGAAAAAAAACTGCAATACCCTGTAAACATTAAAAATCCAGACGCGAAAGCCGCCAAAATCATCATCACGCAATACGGCGGACCGGATTGCTTTTGGTATAAAACAGTGTTTTCACAGTCAAAAGCCTTGATATGCGAGGCGTCAGGCCAAAGAAAAACCCGTTCATGCAAAAGCCGGAGCGGATTTTTTTATGAGTAAAAAGCAGAGGAAGCGGAACTGTTCAAACAAGAGCGGAAATGGTGCCAAGCGGGAAGGTCTTGCCTGTTTTTCTATTTCCAGCTTGCCGGTTTTTATTGCTTGTAATATAAAACGATCAACTTTTTTGAAAACCGGTTCTGCGAAACCGAGCAGTATTTTTGAACCGCTGAATTTGCGGAAAGGCTGCGGCATTCCTCATTTTTTGCGATGATAGTCCTTGCCGTCCAGCGGGTCATGCTCGTTCATAATGTCCGATATCTGAATTTTCTTAATGCGCTGCCGCACCAAACAGCTTGTACCGTCGTCTGAGCTGCCGGCGCAATAGGCAAGCAGAACGGCGTCGTCCGTGAAGTGGATGGCCGTATAGCAATACCCCGCCTTCTCATCGTTGTCGACATAAAAGTAGTGATCCCATGTCTCCCCCTCATCTCTGCTCACGGCGCCGACCAGAGGCGTTCTTCCCCATCCCGCAGCAAACGATTTTCGCGTTTGGTACATCGGCACAGGATTCCAGATCGCAAGCAAGTCACCGCTTTGGAGATTTCTTTTTATGGAAAGGGGCGAGCACGGCCCGGAAAACGCCGACGGCTCTGGATGCGTCCAGCGTTCCCCCTCGTCTAAGGAAAACATCTGATACTGCCTGCCCAAATCGGTTCTCGCCCATGCCCAAAGAACACCGCTTTTTAACTGCAGCACGCCCGGTTCCTGCAGGCCTGACTCCGTATTGCTCACGCCCAGAGCACAAAAATTCCGCGCTTCATGCCAGGTGTAGCCGTCGTCGTCCGAGAGGTAAAAATAGACGATGCCTTTGTCGTCAAACTGTTTCTTTTTCATGCCGTTTGTATACTGAATAGTATGCTTTGCGGCGGCGACCACAAGTCTTCCGGACGCAAGCCGGATTACCCTGTCATTATTGGTGACAAAATAGCCCGGCGTGGTGACGCAGCAAACCGCCGTCCCCCATGTTTCCCCCTCGTCGGAAGAACGCCGCAGGTGCAACCTGCATTCGTCCTCATCTCCTCGCTTGATTATATAAAACAGCCCGATTTCGCCGCTGTTCAAACGCAAGAGGGATACACTCATCACATTTTGCGCGCCGTGTTCTTCCGGCCGAATGAAAATTTCACGTTCTGTCCATGTCTCTCCCGCATCCGATGAATAGCATCGCGCGATACCGGCCGGCGCGCCATCCGACGCACTGTCCTCATAATAATGGCTGTATGCGAACAGGATTCTACCATCTGCCAAATCAATAAAGGCGCCCTCGCTGTTGCGCGGATTACCCGGCCCCGGCGGCATTTCATAGACAATTTTCCCTATTTTTTGCATGAAAAAACATCCTTTCTATTTGCAACGGTGTTTTGTTGTGATGGGGCTTGCATAGAAATAGATATTGCTTTATTGTCGGTTTTCCTTGATTACCAAAGGCTACCACGGCACCGATGAAAAGTCAAGAGCTTGTCAATCCGGATAAACAAAATCAGAAGATTTTTTATTTCGCTGTTTTGGGGCGTTTCCCGGAGAATTTTTTGACAATTCTTTTGATAGAAACGCCGATAAATCTTCCAGCTTTTTATCCGCTTGTTCCGGGGTTGGCGGATTTATAATCTCTACACTGATGGACTCCCCTTTTTTCACTTAGCTCACCCCTATTCTCATCACTAAACCTTATGAGAATAAATTTGTCCAATATGAATAATAATTTTATATGGCGTGGCGAGTGTAGCGCATCACACAACAAAACAACCACACGTCAAGCCAAATCGAAGGAAAAAAGAAAGTTTTATTTCTGGGAGAGTGCGGGAAACGGCGAAAAAACAAGGTATTTATCCGAGAAATAATGAATAATCATGCATAAAAAGTAAAACAACATGGTAAATATCGGTTGGGGGGTAGCGTTTTGTTTCCCACTGATTTAAATACAAGGGCAACACCGCGCCAAAGCTGTGGTAAGTATTCTGGTTGTTTGGTGTAGCTTTGGTGGGTGTATGTTTCTTTTACAATCAGCATCTTTATATTACACTTCTTCGGAAAAATCATTCGCGCTTTTCCTTCCATGTGGATTTCCATGTACTCAGTTGCAAACGCTACGCAAGAAATCGGTATAAATGATAAGGTAGAATAAGTTGCGCAAATTGAAAAAGGGATAAAAAGAGACATAGTTTGCAGTCTTTGATAGAATGAAGTTACCACACCACCATTCTGAAAGGAGACAGCAAAGCATGTCTGAGAAAATTGTACAGTTAAATGAGGAAGTAATCAAGGGGCAAATCAAGGAATTAGTCCGTGGGAGCGTGGAGGAAACGCTCAATGGGCTGCTGGAGGCAGAGGCGCAAAAGCTAACACAGGCAGCCAAATACGAGCGCAGCGAGGAACGCCGGGGTTACCGCAGCGGACATTACAGCCGGAATCTCACCACAACCTCAGGAGATGTGACACTAAGTGTACCGCGGCTCAAAGGAATTTCGTTTGAAACTGCCATCATTGAGCGGTACCGGCGACGTGAAAGCTCTGTGGAGGAAGCCCTGATTGAGATGTATCTGGCTGGAGTGTCTGTACGCCGTGTGGAGGATATCACGGAGGCGCTTTGGGGAAACAAGGTATCCCCCTCGACCATCAGTGAACTGAACAAGAAAGCATACGTCCACATTGAGGACTGGCGAAACCGCCCCTTGCAGGGCGGCAAATATCCATATGTTTACGTGGACGGCATCTATCTGCGCCCGTAACTGGGGCGGAGAGTATGAGAACGTGGCCATCCTGGTAGCGATTGCGGTGAATGAGGACGGCTACCGTGAGGTTTTGGGGGCTGCCGAGGGAATGAAGGAGGACAAAGCAAGCTGGCTGAGCTTCTTTCAGTGGCTCAAGGGGCGCGGGCTTGAGGGTGTCAAGCTCGTTGTCGGGGACAAGTCTCTTGGTATGCTGGAGGCTGTGTATGAAGTCTTTCCCGATGCAAAATACCAGCGCTGCACCGTCCATTTCTACCGCAATATTTTCTCCGTTGTTCCTCGTTCCAAGGGGAAGCTGGTTGCCAAAATGCTCAAAGCCATCCATGCTCAGGAAAGCAAAGCTGCTGCACTGGCAAAGGCCAAAGATATGGTTGCCGCCTTGAAAGACTTGAAGCTGAAGGAGGCCGCCAAAAAGGTTGAGGACAGTGTGGAAGAGACGCTCACCTACATGGCGTTTCCCTTTGAGCATTGGACGCGTCTTCGCACCAATAACGCCATTGAACGGCTTAACCGTGAGACCCGTCGCCGCACCCGTGTGGTGGGGGCTTTTCCTGACGGCAACTCCGCACTTATGCTGGTCTGTGCACGGCTGCGGCATGTTGCCGGTACCCAGTGGGGCAACAAGAAGTACATGAACATGAAGCATCTGGAGGCGACCGTGGACGACGACTCATTGGCCGGCTAACCTCGTTCCATATGAGACTGCAAACCAATTTGCACATAACTCTTGACACTACCCTTTTCCTACGTTCCTGCCCCAGAAACTAACTAAATCAAATCAAAAAAGCCAAACGACTGAAAAACACTGCAATCGTTCGGCTTTATATTTTATTTAAAGATATAATATGCTGTGAACTTCACGATAAAGACGGACACCATTGTAAGCGCTTGTCACATTTAAACCATTTAAGAGTATCAGGCCTTTCTCGGGTCATCGGTTACTATGGCTGCGATTTGTTCTTTTTTGAATAAGCCTTATAAGAAATTTACAAAACCTGCAGAACATCAGAAGAAATTTGCTGTTCCAATATTTCAGATTTTTCATACATACCAATACATTTTAATAATGATTCATCTTTCTTGTCAATAAAATATTTCAAGTATGCCGTTTTTTGAGATGTTGAACATTTTGCACACTTTTCGCGGCTTGAGGCTCTGCTTTTTTTTAAGGTGTTGTGCTACTTATAGTCCCTTAACTCCAAAATTATCTCGTCGTTGCGGTTTTATAACACGAATGATAAATAAAATCATAATTGTAACGATCAATAAAGCGATCCATTGCGAGGTCGAAAAAAAGAGAAAAAAGCCCCGACTATCATCACCCCGAAAATATTCCAAAATGAAGCGCCCAAAAGAATAAGTTAAAAGGTATAATGGAAGTAAAATGCCGGGGTGTTTTCGTTCAGGCTTCCAGACAAGGAATTGCACTAAAATAATAAAGCAAAGTACAGACTCAAACAATGGCCACGGAAGTCTGATTGTACCATTATAGTCAAATCCCCACGTACTTTCTTTGCCGTAGCAGCACCCAGCAAACAGGCAACCAAAACGTGCGATGCCATCAAATGTAAGTGCGAATGGCACCATCAAGTCTGTTGCTCTTTTTAGTAAAATTTTTCGAATTCGAGCATAAATTACCACGGATAGCAACGCTCCAAGTACTCCCCCATACCAAACAAACCCTGCCGTTATAGATCTGTCTTTCCAAAATTGTGCTGTCCAAATGGCTTCACCGTTTATGACACACCCAGCAAGATGCTGCAATTTCGCAGTTAAAATCCCACAAAAAGTTGCTACGAACGACAATGAAATTGCATCAAAAACAGATATCTTTCGCGATTTGGAAAGAAGAACAACCACTATTGTACTCAAGAAAAACGCTACGATAGCCATGAAAATGTATGAAGAGACATAAGAATCACCTAACTTTATATAAGGGAGCATTTTTCACCTCATGCAATAAAATAAATATTATTCTGCTGGAATTATAAACATTTCCGAAGTTGTCGATTGGCTTGCCGTACCAAAAGAACTTACTTTTATTTCTTTATTCAGTGGAATAGAGGCCGCAATGGAGTGACTGCGGATTATTACAGTGTTCTCATCTCCTGAAGGCGGTGATACAGTTGGAAAGAACATAAAGGAAGAAGCAGATGCCTCACCCCAGTCAAAAACAATCTCTTGTCCGGAAAAAAAGTGCAAAGCAGGCGAAAAATCAGGTGATAAGTCCCACTCAATTGTGACAATTGTTTCCAACAAACTGCTTTTTAATGAAACAAGCCTCATATCAGCTAAAGGCGCGCCGTGATAGATCAGCTCTTTTGAACGAAGGTCACGAGTTTCAACAGGTGCGACAGCGCACTGCATATCATTGATAATAAATTTTTCTTCCATTCCGCGAATCTCAAATTCAAGAGAAAAAGTTGCTGCATTCATGAGGCTTGTACCGTAAAAAATTATAATAGCTTCGTTATCTTCCAGAGTTTTGTCGGTGAGGAGTGGACGCAAGACCGAATCTTGTTCACCTGTAAATCCGAGCATAAATTGATGCGCATAGCTCCAATTCTCACCGCTGGCGGTTGAAAGTGTTGCGTCTTTAATATTTTTTGCTGCAAAGTTTGTGTAATCTGGTAGCGTACCGTGGCCATTTTCCATTGCAAATTTTTTATCTTCTTCAAACAAAAAGACCGATGAGCTGCCGTCCTGACTTTCGCTCCCGGACGAATTATCCCACTCTCCCTTGGGAAACTCGCCAGTGTAAGAGATTTTGACATAAGTAGTCAGACCGTCTGATGCTATCCAATGAACGTATACTGTAACGCCGTTATGCGTATCGTTCTTGTCTTTGAATTGATTGAGATATCCGCTGTCTTCAAAAGTTTGCATAACGACGCTGGGGGAGGGTTTGTTGCAAGACGAAAAAAGCAGGCAAAGGGTAACGGCTGCGCAAAAGATAGCTGCAATT
>JAISXG010000038.1 GCA_031270605.1 Oscillospiraceae bacterium
TTCAAGGTATTTCGCAACGGCAAAGTGCTGCACGGTGCCGACATAGGTGCCGACATTTTTGCCCCTTAAATCGGCAATCGTTTCGACGCCGGAGCCCTTTCTTGCCACAAGAACATATTCGTCGTCATAGAGGTAGTTCACCGCGAGGATTTTTGTGCCGTAGCCGCTGACGGCGCCTGTTACGGCAGGCAGATTGCCCATGCTTGAAAACTCGATTTGGCCCGCCGCAAACGCTTCGTTTTGCGCAACGCCGCTTGCCCATTCAGAAAGTTCAACGGTGATGTCATAACCCTCGAGGTCGTCAAAATATCCGCCAAGCAGGCCTATTTTTTCGGCATAGTTGAAAATCGCGATGCCATATACGCTCATGTCCGCAAGGCGCAGATTGATTTTTTCTGTTTCTGTTTTGTTTGCGGTCGTTGTTTCTTCTTCGCCTGTTGTTCCGCAGGCCGCGAAAAGACCGCTGATCAATATGAATGATAACAATAAGCTGATGACTTTTTTCATGAGAAACCTCTTTCTCCCGCCATGTTGCGGGCAATGTGTTTTTATTTTTTTGCAGTCGTTGTTGTTCACCAACAGGCAAAGCAAAGGGACAGCCCTTGAAAAGTTTTTGCATTCTGCCGCCGCTATTGTTTTGCAAAACCAATGGGGCGGGTGCATGCAGCGCTTTTTCAGCAGACTATCCCAAAATACACATGCACATACGGTGGAATATGAGGCTGTTAATGTCTTTGTCTATCATGTAAAAAGGTCCTCCCTTCAATAAACATGTAATTCATATATGTATAGTATGTTATATATCATATGCGTAGAACACTTCTTTGTCAAGCCATTATAAAGAAATATTTTTTGTTATGTGTATATTTATACACAACAACAAATATTTGTAAATAATTGTTGTAATTTTGTATAGTGTGTGTTATAATTAAATCGCTTCACTGCACAACAAACTACATTTTTAGGAGTGGTTACTTTGAAAAACAAAAAACGCATTTCCATTATCATGGCATTTGTGGTTGCTCTTTCCATGCTTGGCATTATGGGCGCAGCCTGCTCCGTACCGACCACTGAAGAAATCAATGCGGTCACAACCGCTAACGTCTTCGAAGCCATAAAGAACACCTATAAGGATGTCACCGGCAGTGACCTTCCTCCCGCAGTTGCAGACAAACTGAACGACGATCTTTGGAACAAGCTTGCCGACGGAACCGGCTACATGGATTATGCTCCCTATGCGAGTGAGCTGATTCTGGAATACACCGGCGTGGAGATCCCCCCCCAGACATTGGCAATTGCTATTAAAGCAGTTGTTTTAGTCGCTGGTATTTAACCGGTTTTTTTGCCATCCAAGCAGTGAAGCAAACGGATAAATCCTTGTTCTTGCGGAGATGATAACCGTTCAAGCCGCCTGGCACTGGGCGGTTATCTTCTTTTTCTCGTGATTTATAGTAAATTTAATTATTAATTATTTGACTATATTAATTATATAAAAAGCATTCCTATCATACAGAGGGAGGATATTTTTATGTATCCCTATCTTGAAGTGTTCGGCCGGGCCATCCCAATGTATTATTTATCTGCGATTGTCGGCCTGGTTTTTGCAATGGGGCTTGCGTTGTTCCGCCGTCGCGCCGAGCGTTTCCATACCGGCACTGAGGATATTGTTCTCATGGTCTTGCTGGCTGTGATCGGGGCGTTGCTTGGTTCGAAAGTGTTTCAGTTGGTCGGTGTTATCATACGGGACGGGCAGACTGTGGGCTTTTGGACGCTGGAACACTGGAAAAGTCTGATACCGGGTGTCGGTGTTTTTTATGGAGGACTCATCGGCGGCTTTATCGCTGTGCTGATTTATATTCGCAAAAACAAATTGGATTTTTGGGAGATTGCGGACATTCTGGTGCCGTGTGTCTTGCTGTTTTGCACCTTTGGGCGGCTCGGCTGTTTTTTTGCGGGCTGTTGCTATGGCCGCGCGGCCGATTGGGGTATCATGCCGCGGCATGGTGTCGAACCGTTGATACCCGTTCAGCTGTTTGAAGCCGGGTTTACGTTTTTAACTATGGCGGCCATGCTTATTTTTCGCCCGGAGCGCAAGCGGCCGGGGGTATTGCTGCCGCTTTATATCCTGATTTATGCGGTGGGGCGCTTTATTCTTGAGTTTTTCCGGGGGGATATGCAGCGGGGTGTGTATCTGCTTTCCACGTCCCAATGGATTTCGCTTTTGATGATACCGGCAGGGATTTTTCTGCTGGTCCTGAGAAACAGGGCGCTGTCGAAGGGCCAACGTGACAGTTCTTTATAAATTAATTAGCCGAATACAATAAGCCACTTTTTTTGATTGACAGAAAAATAAACCGTGCGGGCATTCACCAATTCTCAGGTGAACGCCCGCACGGCGTTATTTTGGTTATATTTTGTGCGTAGGTTCGCGTTTGTGAGTTCTATAGTCGAACCGATTGAAAAGGCGATACAGGATTTGCGAGGATTTTTTGAGCCGCAAGGCGGACAATGCAGCGTCTGCTTATTGAAACTTATAGGCAATATCGTTCCAGAGCAGCTCCTTTTCAAGCTCTGTTATGCTTGTGTGCGCACCGATGTGCACAAACTCAAGCCCCGTCATGCGGGCAAAGTCGCGCATGTGTTCGGCAGTGAGCGCATGGGTGAACACCGTGTGGTGCGCGCCGCCAGAGAGCAGCCACGCCTGCGCCGAAACACTCAAAGAGGGGAGGGGCCTCCACATGATGTGCGCAGTGGGGAGATTCGGCATTGCGTGGGGCGGAGCCACGGCCTCGACATCGCATGCGATCATGCGCATGCGACCGCCCATGTCCACCAGCGAAACGGCAACCGCGGGGCCTTCACCGCCGTGAAACACCAGCCGCGCGGGCGCGTTTTTGCCGCCGATGCCCAACGCATGCACCTCAACCGACGGCGTTTCTGCCGCCAGAGAGGGGCACACTTCAAGCATATGCGACCCGAGCACCAGTTCGTTGCCCTTTTCTAAATGATAGGTATAATCCTCCATGAAAGAGGTCCCGCCCGGCAGGCCCTCGGCCATGACCTTCATGACCCGGGTGAGCGCCGCGGTTTTCCAGTCGCCTTCGGCGCCAAAGCCGAAGCCATCCGCCATTAACTGCTGCGAGGCGAGGCCAGGCAACTGTTCAAGGCCGTGCAGGTCTTCAAAATTTGTGGTATAAGCGGTCAACCCGCCCTGCTCAAGGAACCGGCGAATACCAAGCTCAAGCCGCGCCTGATAGCGCACATGGTCAAGCCTGTCTGTGGCAAGAAGATAGTTTTCGTCATATTGTTTGAGCTTTTCTGCAATCTCGTCGTCCGGCATGGCGTGAACTATCGCGGCAAGGTCGCCGATACCGTAATAATTGACAGACCAGCCAAAGCGAAGCTGCGCCTCGATTTTGTCACCCTCTGTGACTGCGACCTCCCGCATGTTGTCGCCAAACCGGGCGACCTTGAGGGTTTTGCCAACGGCCACACCCACCGCGCAGCGCTGCCACTGGGCGATTTGCCGCCGGACTTCGGTGTCTTCATAATAGCCCGCAACGATTTTTCGCGGCAGGCGCAACCGTGCCCCGATGAAGCCGTGCTCGCGGTCGCCGTGGGCGGACTGGTTAAGGTTCATAAAGTCCATGTCGATGCCGCCCCACGGAATCTCCCGGTTGTGCTGTGTGTGAAAATGCAGCAGCGGCTTTTGCAGGCGGCTCAGGCCGGCGATCCACATTTTTGACGGGCTGAAGGTGTGCATCCATGTGATGATACCGGCGCAGCTGTCGTCATAATCGGCATCCTTGCAAGCCTTTGTGATCGCTTCGGGTGTCGTGACCGCGGGCATTGCAATGATTTGGCAGGGGAGCTCGCGCGAACGGTTGAGTGCGTCCGCGATATCGGCCGCGTTGGCGTTGACCTGACGGATAGCCTCTTCGCCATAGAGATTTTGGCTGCCTGTGATGAGCCAAAAGTTATATTGTTTTAAAACAGACATTATGACGGTTCCTTTCATTACATATATTGATATAAATAATAAACTGATTGCGTTTTTGTGTCAATCTCTTTGTGATGATTGCAGCATGCAGAAGCTGAACAAGCCTAAATATTGATAGAATACATAAAAAAATAGCGGCGAGCTTTATGAAGCGCTTGCCGCTGTTTTTTCAGGTTTCGCTTGCAATTAAGGTTTTCACCGTGCCGTTATTCACAAGCAGCGGGGGCGGGGCGCAGGCCGTGAAGGTTTGCACTGCGTTTTGAATGCGCAGGCGGTCGATCGCCACGTCCTCATCAATTTGGATCGTGGGCGCTGCTGTCACCGTTTCTTCGAGGCGGTGGATGTTTGAGAGGCTGATTGTACCGCAGGAAATACCTTTTGCGAACCAAATGATCGGGCGCTCGCCGCCGTTTGCCGCCGCTTTTGATGCAAACACGCCGTCCACCAGAATGTTGTCAAACCAAATTGGCTCGCCCGGGTGCACATTGTGGTGCGTGAACGAAACGCCATAATAACGATAGGTGCCAAACACATTGCGCACGGCAATATTTTTCATCGCGCTCCCGCACGAAAGCAGGCGGACGGCTGTGTAGCCGTTGTCTGAAAACAGGCCGTCGATCACAACATTTTCAATGTTGCCGCGGGTGATTTCGCTTGCATAGACATCGTCGCAATTCAGCGCGACCAGGTCGTCGTTCGTCGCGCCCTTGATATCGATGATCCTACCGTTGCGCGCCGTGCCCTGCACATGCACGCCGTCCATGTTCGGGCGTAGCATATTATAGTCAAAGGTAATGTGCTTAACGGTAAAACGGTCAATGTTTGAGATCAGCATGGCATAGCTTTCGGGGTTGCGAATGGTCAGGTCATGGATGTGCAAATCCTCAACGCCCACAAAGCGCATAAAAATACCGTAATAATAATCCTCTTCATATTGCGTGAGCGCAAAGCGGGATTCGCGGCTTCTGCGCACCTGGTTTTGGTTGTTGCCGTCCCAGATGCCGCCGTGAATTTCAATGTTCTTGTTTGTGCCGCGCCGGGGGAGCGCGTCATTTTCTATGATTGCACAATTCGCGCCGTCGGCAAGATGCATAACCGCGCCGCTTGCAAGGCACAAACAGGTATTGTCATGCACCTGTAACGGGCGGGAAATCAAATAGGTTCCGTTCGGAATCATAATGCTGCGGTCAGAGGCATCCAAAAGCGCCTGAAACGCCGAAGTGTCATCATGAAGCCCGTCGCCATAAAGCCTGCTGTATAGATGATCCATAATCTTCTCCTTTCAGCCGGGGTATCGTTGAATTCTTTCCATGTTCGTGCAATTAATACGAATCCCTCATAAAAAGCTTGCTAAATCCATCTCTTGTCAACACTCTCTACTATTAGATTTTATTCTAACATTACTTCCTGAAAAATGCAATGTCCTTTCGGAAAAGCTTAATAAAATGAGTTGCAACTCAGTTGCAAAAAGCAAACGGCTTCTGAATCAACAGAATATCATAATAGTATGAAAAGAGATTGAATGTTTTCTAATATAATATACTAATTAAATATTAATCACACAAAAAAACAGAGGGCATATCCTATAATTAGGAGGTGAGTCGACATGTCGATGCCCCAGTTTCCGTCACCGAATCCGGACATGACAAGCGAGCAGGCCTTAAATATGATCTTGTCTTCCATTGCGCTTGAGGAGTTGGCGTTAAGCCACATCATCAATGCCGAGGGGGAAAAAATCCAGTATGTTCTGGCGAACTCGGTGAACGGAAATTGCCCCGCAAGCACCTCTGATATATTAGCGGTAAATAAAAGCGTAACCGGCCTTTTGGAAATGGTGATGCAAAATCAGCTTTTGTTAAAAAATAAGATGGAAAAGGTGTTAGAGTTTCTTCCTGCGCCCCCGCGGCCCGACCCTCCGCCAACTCCGCCTTGCCCTCCACCAGCTCCGCCTTGCCCTCCACCAGCTCCGCCTTGTCCTCCGCCAGCTCCGCCTTGCCCGCGCCCGATTATCCCTGCCGCTTCTTTGCCAAAATTGACCTCATGTTTTGAAGCGATGCCCGGCTGCTATGACAGGGATTGCCCATTGTTATGGAAAGAAGATTGCAGTTATGAGCGCTTAGCCGTCAACGCAAGCAGCTGTGATGTCATACGGCTTCCGCGCACAGGCCGCTTTTGGGTTGAGCTTGCCGTGGAATTTCGCATGTGTCACCAGACAAAAGAGATTGTGGCGATGGAGTTTTTAATAGAAAGCCATGAAAAGCAGCCTGTTTCAAAACTGTTTTATCTTGTTATTCCCGCCTGCGGAGCCGTTCTTTCAGGCAGCGCGGTTATTCAGATGCCCTGTTCCTGCAGCCCCTGCTATGGGTCTTTGAGACTTCGCTCACCGGAGAGTATGCAGGTGAAGCAGGGCTACATCTCCTTTACACCCGCTTAAAGTATTGTTTAACAATCAAATCCCGTGCAGAATGGCAGACGATTCGGCTGTTCCCGCACAAATCATATGAAAGGAAAGATGATATCTTTGTCCATCCCATCATTTCCAGATAATCCGAACGTCACAAGAGATGACGTAGTAAATCAAATACTCTCTTCTATTGCTATGGAAGAGCTTGGCCTGAGCCACATAATCAACGCCGAGGGAGAAAAACTCCAATATGTTCTTGGAACGCTCCCCGGGCTGACCGGCCCCACCGCAACGATTGAAGATGTGTTAAACGCGAACGAGAGCGTGCAGTCCATGCTTGAGAGCGCTTCATACAATCAGTTGTTTTTAAAATCAAAAATGCAGGCGGCCCTTGCTTCGTCTGAAATGACGGGCGACACCGGCCCGACCGGCCCCATAGGCCCCGCGGGTGACCCCGGCGGCCCAACCGGCCCGACAGGACCGACAGGCCCCACAGGTCCCATCGGTCCGGCGGGAGCACAAGGTGACGTTGGCGACACGGGCCCGACTGGCCCCACCGGTCCTTCGGGCACAGTCGGCGCATTGGGCGCGACAGGCCCCACAGGCTCCACGGGCGCAAACACCACGGGAACCTCAGCCTTTGCTTATGCCACGGCAAGCGCGCTCACCGCCACACTGACAGGCGCACCTGTCCCTTTGGCGGCAGGGCAGATACTGCCCACAGGAATTACCGTAGACGGAACAAACTCCCTTTTCACCGTCGCTGCGGCAGGGCTCTACCGCATTTCCTATGCGGTGAATACGACCGCGGCACTTGCGCTGACTACGCGCATTGCCATCAACGGAACGGCAAACACCGCCTCCACTGTTGCCCCGCTTCTCAGTCTTTCAAATTATTCTAATGAGATATTGGCAAACCTGTCGGCAAACAGCACCGTGCAGCTGCAGCTTGTGGGCGCTTCCATCAACCTGACTTTAGTAACAGGCGCAGGCGCCACGCTGATGATTCAGCGTTTGAGCTAGGAGGGTTTGTATGTCACAGCCACAATTCTCACCCTCACCGGATTTAACACGGCAGGCGGCCATCAATCAGGTGATTTCATCCATTGCGTCCGAAGAATTGGCGCTCAGTCATATTATCAATACTGAGGGTGAAAAAATCCAATATGCGCTGGGAACCGTTCCCGGCCTTGAGACCCCCGCCTCAATCGCACAGGTTCTGAATGTCAACACCAGCACGAACAATTTACTGGGCACAATCAGCGAAAGCCAAGTGCTTCTGAACGGCAAGCTCGCCGACGCGCTGCAGGCACCTGTTTTCTTTGGTGAAACCGGCCCGACAGGCCCGACAGGCCCGGCCGGCTCGGATGAAGGCTCCCAAGGCCCCACAGGCCCCCAAGGAACGAACGGCCCCGCAGGCCCTCAGGGGCTGCCCGGCCCGGTTGGTGCAGAAGGCCCCACTGGCCCAGCCGGTGCTGCGGGCGCCGTGGGTGCAACCGGCCCCACCGGTCCGCAAGGTGTCGCGGCGTCATACCCGCCCCCCTCAGCCACGTCCGGCTTTGCGGCAAACACTGCGGGCGGCCTGATCACGGTGCTGGTGGGCGGAACAACCATCTCGTTTCCGAGCACGCAGCTGCTTTCTTCGGACATCACATTAACAAGCGGCAATACGCTGTTCACGGTAAATACCGCAGGTTTCTACCGTGTTTCTTATCACATTAATACTACGGCGTCCCTTTTGATGGGGTCACGTCTGGTCGTCAACGCGGCGAATATTCCGCAATCCACGATCCCCCCCGTTGTTTCAATTTCCAGTTTTTATAACGAGGTCGAGTTGAGCCTTACGGCAGGGTCCACCATTCAGTTGCAGATGTATGCGACGGTTCTCGGCTTGGCTACGCTTTTAGGCGGCAGCTGCGGCGCGTCCATGATGATTATTCGTCTGAGTTGACGGCCGGAACAATCTATAAAGAGAAAAGCAGGGTAAAGATGAAATACTATCTTTGCCCTGCTTTGGAATGAGAAAAAGGATGGAATCAGCTTTGTCTGCCCGCATGAAAGTGGCTTTTCACGACCGTGTTGAGCGAACGCATTTGTTCCTCGTCCGGGGGCTCGATCGTTTTGAGTGTGTATGCCATCCCCAATGCCTCATATTTTGAAACGCCCATGGTGTGGTAGGGCAGCAGAGACAGGTTCGTGACGTTTTTGTGCCGGTTTGCAATATCGATGATCTCCATAATATCTTCGGGCGCGTCATTGAGCGTGGGGACTACCACATAGCGGATCCAAATCTCGCAGCCATATTTTTCCGCCAGGGCAAGGGTTTGCAACGCGCTCCTGAGCGTGCCGCCGATATAGTGTTCATAGCGCGCTTCATCGGGCATTTTGATGTCCAGCAGCAGAAGGGGCTTCATTTTTAAAATATCTTCCACAAAGCTGTTGCTCACACAGCCCGCCGTGTCGATTGCGACATGGATATTATTTTCCTTTAATTTTTGAATCAAATCAAGCATGGCCTCGGCCTGCACAAACGGTTCGCCACCCGAAAAGGTCACGCCGCCGCCGTCGCCGAAATAGGGCGCATAGCGCATGAGTTTGACAAGCAGCTCGTCGGTGGTATATGCGGTGGAATTTTTTGCGTTCCAGGTGTCCGGGTTGTGGCAATAGGCGCAGCGAAGGGGGCACCCCGCCAAAAAAACCGTGCAGCGGATACCTGGGCCGTCCACCGCCGACAGCGTGGCGATCGAATGCACTTTTATTATTTTATTGTTCATGCCGCCGCCCCTTTTCTGTGATGAAAATGCCGCACAAATGCTGATTTTCATTTGCGCGGCACAAAAATGAAGTTACATGGTTTCGTGGAATGTCCTGTTGACGACCTCGAGCTGCTGCTCCCGGCTCAACAAGTGAAAATTGACCGCATAGCCGCTCACGCGGATGGTGAGGTTCGGATAAAGCTCGGGATGCTCCATTGCATCCATCAGGCACTCGCGGTTGATCACATTCACATTCAGATGTTGCGCGTCTTGCGAGAAATAACCGTCAAGAATATGCACAAGGTTTGCTTTTCGGCCTTCTTCTGTTTGCCCCAGGGTTTCGGGGGTGATGGAGAAGGTGTTGCTCACACCGTCACGGCAGGAGCAATAATTGATTTTTGCAACCGAATTGAGCGAGGCCAGCGCACCGTTGAGATCCCTGTGATGCATAGGGTTTGCGCCGGGTGCGAAGGGCTCGTGAGCCTTTCTGCCGTCCGGCGTGGCGCCGGTTTTTTTGCCGTATGCCACATTTGAGGTGATGGTGAGGGCCGAAAGGGTGTGAATCGCGTTGCGATAGGTTTTGTTTGCGCGCAGCGCGGCGATAAAGCCGTCTGTCAGCTCCTGCGCAAGGGAATCCACACGGTTGTCGTCGTTGCCGTATTTCGGGAACTCGCCTTCGATTTCAAAGTCAACGGCGATGCCCCGCTCGTCAAACACGGGGGAGACGCGTGCATATTTCACGGCGCTGAACGAATCCGCCACGATCGAAAGGCCGCTGATGCCAAACGCCATCAGACGTTCAACCTGTGTGTCATGCAGGCTCATTTGCAGGCGTTCGTAAGCGTATTTATCGTGCATATAGTGAATCACATTGAGAGTGTTCACATAAAGCCGCGCGATCCAGTCGCGATAAAAGGCAAAGCGCCTGACAAGCTCTTCATAATCAAGGGGGCGTCCCGCGGCCATGGGCTGCATTTCGGGGCCGACCTGTGTGCCGTGGATTTCGTCTTTGCCGCCGTTGATCGCCATCAGCAGCAGCTTGGGCAGGTTGCAGCGCGCGCCGAAGTACTGCATTTGCTTGCCTGTTTTCATTGCCGAAACGCAGCAGGCGATGGAATAGTCGTCTTCATAGCTTTGACGCATCAGATCGTCGTTTTCATATTGAATCGAATCGGTGTCAATTGAAACGCGTGCGCAGAAGTTTTTATACGGCAGGGGGAGTTTTTGGCTCCAGAGCACCGTGATGTTCGGCTCGGCGGCGGGGGAGAGGTTATAAAGCGTGTTGAGCACGCGGAATGCGGTTTTGGTGACCATATGCCGCCCGTCGAGACCCACGCCCGCTTCGCTCATGGTGACCCAGGTGGGGTCGCCCGCAAAAAATTCGTTGTATTCGTTTGTGCGCAGATGCCGCACGCAGCGCAGCTTGATCACAAGATCGTCAATCATCTCCTGCACGTCGGCTTCATCAATCAAGCCAAGGCGAAGGTCGCGTTCAAAATAAATATCAAGAAAGGTCGAAATGCGGCCGATGCTCATGGCCGCGCCGTTGGTTTCTTTGATGGCGCCGAGATAGCCGAAATAGAGCCATTGCACCGCTTCTTTCGCGTTGCCTGCAGGCTCTGTGATGTCAAAGCCGTACATGTTTGCGAGCACGACAAGGCGTTCCATAAAACTCAGCTGTTTGCTCAGCTCTTCGCACAGGGTGATATTTTGCTCATCCATATCGTGCATGGAAAGCTCGCGCTTGTCTTTCTTTTTCTGCTCGATCAAAAAATTCATGCCGTAGAGGGCAACGCGGCGGTAGTCACCGATGATGCGCCCGCGGCCGTAAGCGTCGGGCAGGCCGGTGATCAGGCCCACATGACGCGCTGCTTTCATTTCGTCAGAATACACGCGGAAGACGCCGTCGTTGTGAGTTGTTTTATATTTGAAGCTCTTTTCCACCTGTTCGTCAAGCGTATAGCCATAGTCTTCGCAGGCCTGCCGCGCCATGCGGATGCCGCCGAAAGGGTTCACTGCGCGGCGCAGCGGCGCGTCTGTCTGCAGGCCGACAATGACTTCGTTTTCTTTGTCAATATATCCTGGACCGTGGTTGAGGATGGAGGTGATTTGCGCGGTGTCGACGCTCAAAACGCCGCCGTTTTTGCGCTCCTGTATTAACAGCTCGGTGAAAGCCGCAAAAATTTTGTGTGTGCGCCGGGTCGGCCCCTTCAAAAAGTCTTCGTCGCCGTCATACGGCGTATAGTTTTTTTGAATGAAGTCTCTGACATTTATATGCTGCTGCCAGTCGCCGCCGGCAAAGCCTTCCCATTGTTTTGTGTTCATATTCGGAGCCCCCTTTTGTATCACTTGTATTAATTATAATACCGCAGAGAATCGTTGTCAAGGATTGACACAATATATGGTATGCGGCGGATTGCCAAGCGCTACATGTATAGATTCTATAATTGTCAGGTACTTGCCGCAATAATTTTGTGTATTATGCAATCATTTTGCCCTGTTTTATACGGCGAAAATTTTTTAAAAACAGAAGGATTGATCAAAAATTTTTTTCTTTTTATTGTAAAAATAAATAGTATGATTTTTGATAAATTTCAAAAACTATACTATTTTATGGGTATTTTTATGTAGATGTTCCTAATAAGAATAATATTTTTTATAAAAATCAGATTATTTTGTTTTATGGATTCGAATTTTATAAATTCCTATCGACAATATTTGCTTTTTATGATAGACTGGTAGCCGATAACTTTTCTTTGGGAATGCGAATCCCAGATATCATAGGGGTGAAGGATACAACATGGAAAGAAAGCGCTATTCGGTAATCAGCAATCTTTTATATTTGGTAAAATACATTCATAGGTGGGACAAAACCGCCCTGCTTGTGTATTTGCTGAATTCACCGATGACGGTTGTGTCATCACTTGCCGAGACTTATTTCGCGCCCGCGCTCATAGCCCAAATTGAAGCGGGCAGGGGAGCCGGCTCCATCCTCGGTGTTTCGGCAGGCTTCACCGCACTGCTGATCGCTTCACAGTTTGCATTTTCGAAGTTTATGATTATCGCCGGGCAAAAATCCACAGAGAATATGCGGCGCTTTGACCTGCTCTTGAGTGAAAAAATTATGGACATGGATTTTGAGCTGATTGAGGGTCCCGTGGGCAGGAATAAATATCAAAAAGCGAAAAACGCAATGGAGGAAGATGGCGTTTACGGGTTTGTCGGCAGTGTGTTTTTTCTTTTCACCTCTGCGATGGGCTTCACAAGCTTCAGCGTGATTATCGGCACGTTGAACCCGCTGATTATTCTTGCGATTCTTGCTTCGCAGGGTTTGGCGATTCTCACAGACAAATTTACAGACAATCTTGTTGACAAAACCAAAGACAAGCGCGCCGAAATTGACCGCCACCTCAATTATATGACCAAGAATTCCCGGGATTTTTTGATTGCCAAGGATATTCGCCTTTATAATATGCGGGCGCTGCTGCAGCACATGAGCGAATATTTCATCGGTGAGAAAAAGCTCTGGACGAACAAGGTCTATTTGTATTATTTCATTTCTGATATTATGACTCTGCTGGTCAGTGTGGTGATCAAGGGCGGCGTGTATGCTTTTTTAATTTATAAAACCTTCACATCCGGTTTTGCCGGCTCTGAAATCGTTCTTTATCTGACGGCGATTCTCGGCTTCAGTGATTGGATATCACAGCTAGGGGCAAGCATTACAGAGTTATATGAAAAAAATCTCAAGGTTTGTGATTTGCGCGAGTTTATGGACATTCAAAATGAAATGAACTGTGGCTGGGGGGAGCCGCTTCCTCTCAAAATGCCTTATTCCGTTGAGCTGAAAAACATCAGCTTTACATATCCCGAAAGTGAGCGTCAAGTCCTTGACAATCTGAACTTCACGCTTCACCCGGGCGAACGCGTCGCCCTTGTGGGGCGCAACGGCGCGGGCAAGACCACACTTGTGAAGCTGCTTTGCGGCCTTTATAGGCCAACCGCCGGGAGTATTTTTGTGAATGGCACAAACATTTCAGTGTTCAACCGTGATGAATACTACACGGCGGTCTCGGCGGTGTTTCAGGACGCGCGCGTGATGCCCGTTTCAATTGCTTCGAACGTCGCGATGAAAACCGGTGAAAAAACGAACCGCGAAAAGGTGATGGAATGCTTACGCATTGCCGGGCTTGCTGAAAAAATTGCTTCGCTCGAGCAAGGCATAGACACGCCGCTCGTGAAAAGTGTAAACGATAACGCCGCCGAGCTTTCAGGCGGTGAGTTGCAAAAATTGCTGCTCGCAAGGGCGATTTATAAAGACGCGCCGCTGTTGATTCTTGACGAGCCGACCGCCGCGCTTGACCCGATTGCCGAGAATGAACTGTATATGAAATACAGTGATTTGAGCTATAACCGAACATCCGTTTATATTTCACACCGTCTTTCTTCAACGCGCTTTTGTGACAGAATCGTGTTTTTGGACGATGGAAGGTTTGTCGAAATCGGTACCCACGACGAGTTGATGGCACTCGGCGGAAAGTATGCAAAGATGTTCGCGATTCAGAGCAAATATTATGCAAGGGAGGACTCCGTGCTTGAAGAGGCTTAACGAGACCTTTGCGGTTGTAAAAAAAGACCTTGCCACCATGCGGCGCGCGGCGAAGCTGATTGAAAGCTTTACCCCGAACTTTGTTCTGCATGCCTTTTTGTTTTCTTTTTGTGTAACGGCCACATCTTATATCGGTTATTATCTTTCGGCTGAAATCATTGATGAGCTGACAGGCCTGAAAAGGCTGAACACCTTGGTGATTTTGGTGGCCACCCTATTGCTTTCGGAGTTGTTCCTGATATTTTTGAGTAAATTCTCATGGCGCAGAATCCGCGTGAATCAAATTATTTCACAGCAATGGGAGGAGATTTATCTCAACAACAAAAGCTTTGTGATGAACTATAAAAATATGGAGGATCAGGAGATCCTCGTCATGCGGCAGGCAATTGTTGACAACCGCTCTCTTGGCGGGCTGGGGCAGCTCATTTTTCGGCTCACCAACTTGTTTCGCGGCGTGCTTGACCTTTTTTTCAGCGCCCTGATTGTTTCAGAATTGTTATTTTTGCGCGGGAGCAAGCCCCTTACCGGTCTTGCGGCTGTTGCCGATTCGGGCTATGCGTCTTTATTTATTATTGCGGCGGTCATTTGCGGCGCGGTCTTTCTTTTCAAAGAAACAAAAAAATTCAACAAAAAAAGAATAGAAATCGCACAGCGCCGCTCATTTGTGCAAAGAATTCTGCACTATTATCTGAACGACTATCTGGACGACAGCAAGGCCTGCAAGGACGTACACATGTTCGCGCAAAAAGAACTGATTCACGACGCGTCATCAAAAATTTTTCATCACTGGGGCTTGCTTGTAAAAGCTATGCAGAAGAACTCGTGGGGTCTTGAAAACAGGCTCAGCGTGGTAAACACGATCATTTCGGGCGTGGTCAATGCCTTTGTGGCGTTAAAAACGCTTGCGGGGGCCTTCGGTGTCGGCAGCTTTCTCAAATACAGCGTGTGCATCCGGAATTTACTGGTCGGCATCATCAATATCACTTACGGCTTTGGCGCGCTGCACGACAACAACCAATATATTGAGAAGTTCTTTGAATATGTTGACCTGCCGTCACAAACGCACAAGGGTGCGCTGCCGGTTCCGGCACAAGCGCAAAAGCCTGGCGAAGTGGTCTTTCATAATGTGAGCTTTTGTTACCCAAACGCAGATTCCTATGCAATAAAGGATTTGTCGTTCACCCTCAAGGCGGGGGAGCGCATTGCGATTGTTGGCATGAACGGCAGCGGCAAAACCACTATGATCAAGCTGCTGTGCAGGCTTTATGACCCCACCGAAGGCCATATTACCCTCGACGGCACCGATATTCGGGAGCTTGATTATGAGGAATATCTTGCCTTGTTTTCCGTTGTGTTTCAGGATTTTAAGCTGTTTTCGTTTTCTGTGGCTGAGAATGTCGCCGCAAGCGCCGAATATAACGAAGAACAGCTTTGGGGCGCCCTGAAAACCTCTGGCATGGCGGAATGCGTGGCCGCCATGCCAAAAGCCCTGCAAATGCCGATTTATAAGGATTTTGAAAAGGACGGTGTTGAGATTTCGGGCGGGGAGGCACAGAAACTCGCGATTGCCCGTGCCCTTTATAAAAACGCGCCGTTCGTGATTCTTGACGAGCCGACCGCAGCGCTTGACCCTGTGGCGGAATATGAGATCTATTCACGGTTTAACGAAATGGTGAAGGATAAGACCGCCGTTTACATCTCGCACCGCCTTTCTTCTTGCCGGTTTTGCGACAAAATCGCCGTGTTTCATGAAGGGCGGTTGATCGAACTGGGTGGCCATGACGAGTTGCTCAGCGAGCGCGGCAAATATCATGAGCTTTGGAACGCTCAGGCGCAGTATTATCAAAGTCATGCGGCGAAGGCATAGCTTAAAGATTATAATTATAAAATGTTATAAATAAAATAAAAGAGCCGCCGGCTTGCAACACCGGCGGCTCTTTTGTTTTATTCTTCATTGAATTCTTTCCATTGATAATATGCGTCATGAAGCTGCGTAAAGCCTTGATTTAAAGTGTTAATAAGCGTGATATTTGCCGTGTCTGCTTGTGTGAAGTTGTATTCATAAACATTTTGATTATAGGATGAGCCGCCCTCCTCACTATAAAACAGGATTGTTCCGCCAAAAATATCAATGCCGATTATGTCAAAATCCTTAATCGTTACTATATTGCTTGTTTTATCAATGTTAATAGCATTCTTGTAATAAGTTCTGTCTGTCGGCGACACCGTCTCTTTATGTGTAAAAACCACCTCTATGGAAGAAACAGCGTCAAAAGGCAGGTCTTTGATTGTTGCGGTTAATGTGAGCCCTGGCGTTTTTTTAATTTCAAATGTTTCCGATGCCGTAAAGCCTGAACTGAAAAAAGGAAAGACCACTGCATTTTCTGTTTCGGGAATGTTTTGTTTTAATAAAATTTTTCCGTCAGCAATCTCGCATTTTTCTAGTGATGACACAATAGACTCCAAAGATTCTATACAGTTGTTTACCGGATCCAGTTTATCAATTATGTTTTTTGAGGTATAGTCCTTTATATATTTAAGCAATTCATGAAATTGATTGTTCACTAAAGCGTTTGCAAAATAGGAACGCCTTTCTTCATCTGCAAAAAACCAGACTGCGTCGCTGTGTTCACGGATATCTAATGAAAGATTTTTATAATCCAAGTCTGTATCATTCGCAACTAAGGCAAAAATTGCTTTTTCTCCTATATCAAAATCGACCGCCGTATAATCAGGATACATTTCCAAAATACTGTCGCGCAATGCTTTTTTATACGTGGAGTCAAATATATATCGATTTTTTGCATAGGCACTTTGATCTTTTTTGGTGCAAACAAATAGAACATCAATGCTGTTGTTACCATTTTTCATATAATAAAAAATAGTATGATCTGAGTTCTTTCCGGCCAAAATATTTCCTGTAGATGTTGAAACATAGTTTCTGGATAGCCTGAAGGCAAAGATGTCTGACATGATATTACCGACCATATCTGCGGACAACAATCCTCTTTCTGAATAAAATGACATATATTTGTCACTGAGACTATCTGTGAGCTGATCGTCCGCCTCGTCAAGAATATCCTCTAAGCTCTCTGGCGTTATATAGGCAAGCGTATCAGCCGGATTGGTTGTTGCCAACGACTGAAACGTATTATAATAATCACAAGAAACAAAACAGAGCAGTAAAAAGATCATTAAAGCTGCATAAGCGTATTTTTTCATAAGAACTCCTTTGTATATTTTGGGGCCGAAATGATTTTTTAAGATTTAGACGTTGTTTGCATTTTCATGATAACACAGTCATTTTCAGATGTCCATATTATAAAAATCTGTTTTTATATATTTAGCTGATTTATAAAACTTAGTTCTGCAATAAAAAACGCATGGTATTTCATAATACACACGCGCCTTTCATTTGTATGAAACTCTTATATCAGGCTGACCTGGCGGCCCGTTTTTGCGGATTCATAGATGGCGGAGAGGATTTTGATCATGTCAATGCCCTGCTGGGGCTGAAAGCAGGGGGAGTCGCTCTCGCCTGTGAGAATATCGACAAAGTGGCTGATGTTTTCGCCATGGCCGCTTGAAATTGACGTTGCCTCTATTTTTTCCGTTAACTGCTTGCCGTCTTTTTCAGTGAAAATTTTGAGGCCGTCCGGGTCCCAGCAAAGGCCGGCCTTTGTGCCGCGCAGCTCAACAAAACGGGTTTCTTTTTCAATGTTTGAAGCCCAGCTGAACTCAATTTGCAGCACGGCGCCGTTATCAAAACGAATGAAGCCCATCGCGAGGTCTTCCACGTCAAAAATGCCATCCTCCACTTTGTCCCCAAAGTTGGAGTTGACGCTGTCGCTTGCGTCATTATCGGCAAACTTGCAATAGGTCGCGCCGCTGACGGCAACCGGGGTGGGGTTGCCCATGAGCCAGACGGCAAGGTCAATCATGTGCACGCCTAGGTCGATCAGCGGGCCGCCGCCCGAAAGGGCTTTTGTGGTGAACCAGCCGCCCTTGCCGGGAATGCCGCGGCGGCGGATCCATCCGCAACGGCCGGCATAAACCTCGCCCATATTGCCTTCTTCAATAAACTTTTTGGCATATTGCGAGATGTCAATGAAGCGGTTGTTGCGCATAACCATGAGCACCTTGCCCGCTTTTTTGCTGGCCTCAAACATTTTCTCGGCTTCCTCAACACTGATGGCGTCCGGCTTTTCGCAGAAAACGTGCTTGCCCGCCGCAAACGCGTCCACAGCGATTTTTGAATGCCAGTAGTTGGGTGTGCAAATGTCAACCGCGTCAATCGTTTCGTCTTTCAGCAGCTCTTTATAATCGGTATAAACCTTCGCATCCTCAAAATTATTGTCCTGCACCATTTCGGCGCGTTCCTTGATGATGTCACAGAGCGCGACAATTTCCACGCGCTCCTCTTCCTCTAAATATGCGCCTGCATGAACGCCCTGGCAGATGCCGCCGTTGCCGATGATTCCGACTCTTAATTTTTTCATCATTGTTCTCCCTTTCATCTCATTTTATAATATTTTATTATTGGTAATATATCATATTAATTCCCAATATGCGTAATTATTGAAAAACACTAAGAAAAGATATGCTCCAAATCTATTTTATGGTAACTTTATAACATTTTATTTTATAAAAGTCAACTTTTAAAAAAGGTTGTAGATTTATATCGAAAATAAAATGCGAATTTGGCAAAAGTATATAATTTAGAAAAGGAAACTTAGCTAATTCTCACAAATTATGGAATATTACCAATTTTTTACAAATTTTATATTGCCAAAGATTTACATATATGGTAATATATTGGTGAAATCAATAGACACTCACCTATATATGGGGAGGTTTATACGAAAGGAACTGATAAAAGATGTCGAAACAGCTGAAGATCCTAATCGCAGAGGAGTCAACCGAATTTGGTCATAGTTGTATGGGGGTATTTCGCTCATATGGCTATGATGTGGCGCTGGTGCCGAAAGACGGCAATGAAGTCTTGGCGGCGCTGGAGACACAGAAGCCCGATGCACTGTTGATGGATTCTTTCATGGCACGGTTGGACGCTTTGGGCGTTCTGAAAATGATCCCCTCTCTCAAGCTCGCAAAAAAACCTTTGATTTTTATCATGTCAAGCAGCAACAACCCCAGAATTGAGCAGGAGGCACTTTCCGGCGGGGCGGACTATTATTTCTTAAAGCCCATTGAAGTGAATGTTCTGGCGGAGCGAATCGGCCAACTGACAGAACGCTTAAATGGCAGCCCGATGATTTCGGATTTGTCAAGGGAAACCAATCTTGAAGTGATCGTGTCTGACATCATGCATCAAATCGGCGTTCCCGCGCATATCAAGGGCTATCAGTATTTGAGAGAAGCGATCATTCTTTCCATCAACAACACCGAAATGATGAATTCGGTGACCAAACTTCTGTATCCCACGGTTGCAAAAACTTATGCGACCACATCTTCAAGGGTCGAGCGCGCAATTCGCCACGCAATTGAAGTTGCGTGGGACAGGGGCGACGTCGATGTGTTGAGCTCCTATTTTGGCTACACGATTCAGAATTCGCGCGGCAAGCCTACAAACTCAGAATTTATTGCCATGATTTCAGACAAGCTGCGGTTGCGGCTGAAGGTTTCGAGCTAGCAGTATAAACGTTGTGTTGTTATAAGTCGAAGAGAGAATATATTGGGTGTTTTTGATTTTGCATAAGAGACCGTCGCCTCGGTTCTTTTGAACCTGCGCGACGGTCTCTTATTTGCTATATGAAAATTACATATATTCCCAGATTTCTTGATGAATTGCACAAGGCACCGTTTTGTTATTTAGGCAGTCTGCTAATAGCTTATTTTGTTGGAAGATGATAAAATAACAAATAGTTATTAAATCGCAGGTGCAAGCATTTTATGAAATGAATGAGATGCGCTTAAAGCTTAAAACAATGTTTTCAAGTGAACCCAAGCCGCTTGTTTGTTATTTTGCCGTGCAGGGAGAGGTTGCAGATGGAACGATCGGCCAACAAAAAGGCCAGTTTGTCTTTGGTCAGAAATATTAATTATGAATTGATTGGAACTTTTCTTTCAGAACGCGGAAAATCCACAATTCCCACAATTGCCGGGGAAATCGGCCTGAGCCTTCCCACGGTAACGCGGGCCATTGATTTCGGCCTGCAGGCCGGCATGGTGATCGCGGCTGAAATGGCGGAGTCCTTAAGGGGCCGGAAAGCCCAGCTGTATATGCTCAACGCGGATTATGCAAATTTTCTCTTGATCATTCTTGACAATAATGAGCTTCATTATGAAGTGCGCAATCTTCTTGGGGGAATTGTTGAAACCGGAAGTGATGCGGTCATATATGAAAATGCCCTTGCCGGAATCGAGGATGTTTTTTCTTATTGCCTGAAGAAACACCCCGCTGTTTCAAGGGCCGCGATTGCGGTGACGGGGGTCACCTTTCAGGGCGTCGTTCTGGATTCATGGACGCTGCCAAGCCTGAACGGGTTTCACTTGCAGCAGCATTTAGAGAACAGGTTCGGCATTACGGTAATTGTTGAAAATAACGTTAAGGCCGTGACGATGGCGGCAAGAAAATACATAAAAAACTATAATGAGAAGGTTATTGTGGCGTTTGAATTCGGCCACACGGGATTTGGCGCCGGAATCAGCATCAATGGTGAAATCCTGCACGGCCGCAACGGCTCTGTGGGCGAGTTTGGTTCCTTGCCGTTGAATATGGACGGCGCCCCCCCCGTCACGCTTTATGCCAGAAGCTTGCATATGCTGATCTCAATCATGAACCCGCATGCCGTTATTCTTTACCATGCCAACGATGAGAAAACCGCGGATTTTATCATTTCATATATAGAAGATGAGATGCCGTCCTATGCTTTTCCGAAATTTGTCAAGACGACACATTTTCTTGAGGACTGCACCATCGGGCTGAACACGCTTTGCGTCAGAAGCCTGAACGAAGTTTTTATGGAGAGAGGTGCGGTATGAGCCATTGCCCGA
Source organism: Oscillospiraceae bacterium (assembly GCA_031270605.1). GTDB lineage: Bacteria > Bacillota > Clostridia > Oscillospirales > Acutalibacteraceae > JAISXG01. The sequence continues at coordinate 20,784 of JAISXG010000038.1, forward strand.
ACTGTGAAAAACGCCTGACCATTTTTCACTGGCGGCCTGTTTGTCCGCACTGCGGCGTAAACTTGACTTTTTTTAATTTTGAAGAGCGCTTCTTGGCGGACGCAAAAAATACGGAGCTTGGTTTTGCGAAGGTCCGTGTGCAAACAGCGCGACTCAAAGGCGCTTATATCGGAAGCCGCCTAGCCATTGCGCGGCTTATTGTTTGTGTGCTGCCAGCCGCCGCCTTTCTGGTGCCGTTTTCGAAACTGACGTTTCATTTGCCGATGGCTGATGAAAAATATTCATTCGGTGTTTTCGGTGTGCTCTCTCTGTTGCAGAATCAGGCGCTGCCCTATCTGCTGCAGCTTGCCCGCAGCGAGGTTGTGGGCGATGTGTTCTCGCAGCTGTTTGCCGCATTGATTGCTTTTGCCGTCACCGTGCTGTTTGCCCTTTTGCCTGTGCTGGCGGCGGTACTGTGTTTTTTGAGCGTGAAGAAATGCGCCGCTGCCGCCTGTGTGTTTTCGGGGCTGGGAATTGCTTCGTCGGCGGTTACGATTTTTTTATCAAACCGTTTTATTGAAACGGCCACTGAAAAAATGCCGCAGATTGTGAGCGCATCCCGGGGATTCGGGGGCTATGTTGTGATTGCGGCTTTTGCCGTGTCCATTATCGTGAATCTCCTGTTTTTGAAACAGGGTCTTATGATTCGCTATGCCGAAGGGGATCTGCACCGCGTGGAGATTGCGAAAAAAATCAAGCGCGGTGAGCTGAAGCTCGAGGAACTGCCGTTTCCCATTTTTGAAACCGATGAAGAGCGTGAAATGCGCCTTGCGGAAGAGGAGGCGGACGCCGAAGCCGAAGTGCGGAGGGCCGCGCGGCAGGGACATGAAGAAAAAGAGCTTCTTGCGGCTGCCGTTTCTTCACAAAAAGGGGGCGGTGAAGTTTGAAAGATAAATCTTTCAAACAGGAAGTTTTGTCCTTTCACATCGTAAAGGAAGATGTGAATCGGCTTCAGCCGACCGGCCAAAACTTCCACCGCGCAGAGAAAGGATGGTCATAAGCATGAACGCAAAGTTATATAAAGCCGTGATTGCGGTTTTAGTCGTCTTTTTTCTCGGCGGCATCGGTTTGGGGCTTTGGAACATTACGATGAACGAGGGAGTTTTTCTGCCCGAAGAAACGCCAAAGGAGAGCAAAACTCCCGCGCCGCAGGCAACAGAGGCGGCCGCGGCTTATTTAGAGTGCCTTGTGGCGGAAGCGCTTGGGACAAAGCCAAAGGTGAACAAAACAACACGGTTTTCCATTCCTGATGAGGGCGGCATTGCTTTTTCGGTTGAAAACCCGCTGCTGGATGCGACCGCGGCTTATATGAAAGACAAAATTACAACCGCTCTGAACGCAAAAGCGCAGGGCTGTGAAGTGCTGTTCGGCGACGATTTTTCGACGCTTCTTTCGGTGCCCCGATTCAGCCCCGCCGGCGGCTTTGACGCCGTTTGCACAGATAAAAAGGTGAATGATGCGGGCGAAGCGGTACTGCAGGACACAAACGAAATTGAGGTGCGTTTTCATCCGGAGGCTGCCCCGCAGGCCGCGGATTCTCTTTTGGCGCAGAACTTTGCGTTTCGGACGGACGCTGAAATCAAAGAGCTGTTCGGCGGTACGTTTGACGCGTATTTTACGATTGATTCCCATGCGCTGCAATATAACAATTGCAGAATCACCGCTTCCGCAAACCGTTTTTCTGACAAGCTGCAGACCCTGACTTTTATAAAAAGCACCACTGCGGCGCTGCGGATTTCGCCGGTGGGGGCCTTGGCCCCGCTTGGAAAAATGACCTGCACGGTCGTATTTGAAGAAAGCGAGAGCTATGCCTTTACCTGGCCCGGAGTGCAGCTGAATTATGAAACTCTGGCAATCGAAAAAGGCAAAACGCAAAACCTTTTGGCATACATAACCGCAAGCGGCGATATGCGCGCAACATGGGAAAGCTCTGATGAATCGGTTGTAAGCGTGGATTCCGAAGGTTATTTGAAAAGCCACAAATTCGGCGAGGCGACGGTGCGCGCAGCCATTGAATTTCAAGGGCGTACCTACACCGACGAATGCCTTGTGCAGGTGCGTGTGTCTGTGGACAGTATTCGTTTAAATAAACATAAGTTGATCTTGACTGTTGGGGAAACAGCCGAATTAAGCGCAAAAATATCGCCCCGAAAAGCAACGGTCAAAACATACCGATGGTTTACTGAAAACCCGGATGTGGCAACCGTGGACGCAAACGGTGTTGTGACAGCCGCGGGAGCAGGGGAAACAAAGGTGTATGTGCTTTCTGACGACGGAAGCTACCGCTCATCCTGCCGCATTTTTGTGGAATAACTCCTGTGGCGGTAAAAAAATAAATCCGTTTTGGGAAAGCTTGAAAGGGTGATAATTTTCATGGCAGAAAAGAAATTTGCTGAAAAAGTTTTTGGGGTCGAGGAGCATTCCGCCGCCGCGATTGACCATGAGCAGCTTCTGAAATACCGCAATGTGGCAAAAAAGATGTACCGCACAAGGGTGCTGCGCCCGAAGGAAATGATGTTTCCGGCGATGTCACAGTTTTCAGTGACGCTTTTGGAGGGCATTAACGGATACCAGAAGGTATTTTTTGTCAACGTCTTTAAGCTGGATATGACCTATGTCGTCGCGATTCTGACGCTGATCAGTATTTATGACGTGCTGAATAATCCGCTGATGGGAATCGCTTATGACAAAACCAGAACGCGCTGGGGCAAGGCGCGGCCCTACATGATTTTTTCACCCATTCCTTTTTATATCGCTACCGCGATTCTTTACAGCGGTGCGCTGTTTATCAACAACGACAATACAAAAGATCCGAAAAAAGTTATTTTTGTGTTTCTTATTCTGTTTTTGCAGGAGACCTTTTCCACAATATTCAATATCCCACGCGGCAATCTTGCTTCGCTGATGACCCCGAACCCCACGGATAGGATCACGATGGGCGTTCTCACAAATTACAGCGGCTATATCGGCGGCCAGCTTGTGTACTCCATTTTTATGCCTTTGCAGGACTTGAACCGCTGGGGTGTGACGAATGTTTCGATGGCCTCTCTCTTTTCGTTTTTCGGCATTATCGTCTTTGCGATCGGTTCCGCCGCGAATATCGCGATGGCGCTGGGCGTGAAGGAGCGCATTATCCTGCAGCCGAAGCCCGCCCCCGTCGGAAAAGCCCTGTTTTATATTTTGAAAAACAAGTACGCTTTTCGAAATTTTCTTGCCGATTTTTCCACCACATGGTTTTCAAACGGCGGATACAACTGGGACCTTATCACCCAGCTTGAAATTGTCGGCGGCGCGTTTCTGACGCAGTTCCTCTATCTTCCGTGGACGATTCTCAACTACCTGAGCATCAGTTTTGTGCCGTTTTTTATAAAATTATTCAAGGGTAAGATGAGAAACGGGCTGATTCTCTTCCGCACAATTGACCTCACCCGCGCGGCGTTGCAGTATTTTGTCGGCGCTCGTTTTATCGGGAAAAGCCGGCTGTGGTTCAATGTCTCCTATGCTCTGTTCATGGCAATCAACGCCGCCGACAACGCCCCGGCCAAGGTGATGGAGGATGAGGTCGGCAGAGAGATTCAGGATTACACCGAATACGTCACCGGCGAGCGGCCGGACGGCACTTTCGGCCTGCTGACGGAGCTGATTAAAAAACTGACCGCGCCCCTCAACGCCATGATGACGATCTGGATGTTTAAATGGTCGGGCTATGACGCGACACAGCCGATGCTGCCGTTCCAGCAGGGAAGTGCGGAAATTTATAAGCGTGTGTATTTTTTAATGGTGCTGTTTGGCAGCCTTCCGAATATTGTGAAAACCATTCCCTACTTCTTTTATGACCTTGTGGGCGAAAAGCGCGAAAAAATGTATATTGAATTGAACGAACGGAGGGCGCTGATTGCCCAGCAGAAAAAAGACGATTTGCCCGAAGAACTGGAAGAGATTCTTTATGCCATTGACGGAAGTGCGGGCGAATGATAGAATAGATGCCGGTGTTATAGTCAATTAACTTGAAAACCGCCCCAATCTTGCGGACTATTTTCCGGTTTGCTGTGTTGCTCACCTTGACAGGAGAAAGCCTGCCTGCGGTGAGCGCCTTGCAAACCGAAAAATATCCTCGCAATCTTTGGAGTGCTTTTCAAGTTAATCGACTATAGTTTCCGCAAAAATGAGGGGTGGTTTATGATGAACGATGGAATAAAACCCGTGGTTTCCTTTGTGAAAGATGTGCCCGTGCAGGCGCAGGTGGATGTTTTGGTGGTTGGCGGCGGCCCCGCGGGCGTCGCCGCGGCGGTCACGGCGGCACGGCAGGGCGCACGGGTGTTTCTTGCCGAGGCCTGCCCGTTTTTCGGCGGATTAGGGACGGCGGCGCTGGTGCCCGCGTTTATGACGTTTACCGACGGCGAGCATTTCCTTGCGGGCGGCGTTGGTAAAGAGGTGTATGACAAAACCAATGAAAACCGTCCGTCTTATGTTCCTCCCACCTCCATTCAGGTTGAGCAGCTCAAGCGCGTGTATGACGACATGGTGAGTGACGCGGGCGTTGATTTTCGTTTTGAAACCAAGCTTGTCGGCCTGCTGCAGGACGGCGGGCGGGTGACCCACGGTATTTTCAGCGGCAAAACAGATTTGTTTGCCGTCGGTGCATCTGTAGTAATTGACGCAACGGGCGACGCGCTTGTGTGCCATATGGCGGGCGCGCCCTGCGAGAAGGGCGACGAAGAGGGCCGCATGATGGCCGGAACGCTCTGCGCGCTTTGGGCGGGCATTGAGTGGGATCTGCGCGACGGGCCCGCGAACGCGCGTCTTGAGCAGGCGTTTGAGGACGGCGTGTTTACCTCCCTTGACCGCCACCTGCCCGGCGTGTGGCGCGTGGGCGGCCATCTCGGCGGCACGAACATCGGCCACGCTTACGGAGTGGACGGAACGAATGAAGCGTCCCTGACTAAGGCACTTGTGTTCAGCCGTAAGCTCTTGCTGGAATATGAGCGGTATTATAAGGAATATGTGCGGGGCTACGCCCATATGGAGCCTGTTGTGACAGGGGCTATGGGCATTCGCGAAACCCGCCGCATTGCGGGGGACTATGTGCTGACTATTGAGGACTTTCACGCCCGCGCCGTTTTTGCGGATGAAATCGGCCGTTACTGTTACCCTGTGGACATTCATGCCTCAACCTCAGGGCAGAAGAGTTATGAAAAATTCCGAGAAGAGCACACGAATTTTCGTTATCAAAAAGGAGAGAGCTACGGCATCCCTTACCGTTCCCTCTTGCCCAAAAGTCTTGATAATGTGCTTGCCGCGGGCAGAAGCATCAGCACAGACCGCTATATGCAAAGTTCTGTGCGCGTGATGCCGGGCTGCTTTATCACGGGGCAGGCCGCGGGCGCCGCCGCCGCGCTTTGTAAAGGGAACGGAACCGTGCGGAGTGTGGAGATTTCGGCTCTGCGCGCGGCGTTGATTGCCGCCGGGGCGTATTTGCCGCCGGTGGAGTGATGAAACGGCAATAAAAACAACAAGCCCAACCCTTTTCTTTCGGGAAAACCGGTTTGGGCTTTTTTTATAGCCAAACCGCTTCAAAACCAATGCGTCTTTGCGGTCTGTTTTCCGCCTGTCTTTGTTATTCTCCTTGCATTACGCCAGTAAGGCTGCGTCGTCTGCCCGGACAGACAAAAAACATCCTCACAAATCCTGAATCGTTTTTAAAGCGGTTTACCTAAATTTTATATTTTATCGATAAAAGTTACAAGATTTGTAACTTTTATATGGAAATCCCCTGCGCTCTGTGCTATAATCATCAGTGATTCAAAAAATGGAGGAAGTTTGAAAAACTTTGTTTTTCAAACTGGGAGTTTGGGCCTTTTGCATCGCAGATGATGCGGGAATCCCGCAGACCGCAATGTGCCAATCGGCCAAAATATCCCCGATCCTGCGAAAGGTATGGTCATAAGGATGGAAACGGTTCATAAAAAACAAGTCAGAATCGGTTGTGTCGGTTTAAGCGGCAGGGGCTCGGGCATGCTCGGGCTGCTGCTTCAAATAGAGGGCGTGGTTGTCCCCGCAGTGTGCGACAAGGTGCCCGGGCGCATGGAGCACGGTATTGAAATCGTCAAAAGCGCGCCGGGCTGCAATTATGACGTGCGCGGCTATCTTGACTACAAGGAATTGCTTGAAAAAGAAAAGCTCGACGCGCTGATGATCTGCACCACATGGATCACGCATTCCCGCATTGCGGCGGACGCCATGCGGGCGGGGCTGAACGTTGCCTTTGAAGTGGGCGGCGCGGCCTCTGTGGAAGAATGCTGGGAACTTGTGAGAACAAGCGAGCAAACCGGCAAATTTTGCATGCTGCTTGAAAACTGCTGCTATGCAAAAGAGGAAATGGCTGTTTATAACATGCACAAACAGGGCCTGTTTGGCGAACTGATTCATCTGCAGGGCGGTTATCAGCACGATTTGCGTGAGGAAATCACGCTCGGCAGGGAAACGATTCACGGCAGGCTGTTTAATTTTATGAACCGCAACGGCGAGCTTTACCCGACCCACCAGCTCGGCCCGATTGCAAAGCTCCTGAACATCAACAGGGGCAACCGTTTTGTTTCACTGACCTCCATGGCCTCAAAGGCGGCGGGGTTGAACGACTGGATCAAGAAGAACAAGGGTAGAGACTATGACCTTTATAATTATAGCTTCACCTGCGGCGATGTCGTCACGACCATGCTCAAATGCGCCCACGGCGAAACCGTTGTGCTGATTCACGACTGCTCGCTGCCGCGTCCCTATTCAAGAAACGGCCGCGTGCAGGGCACGAACGGCATCTGGATGGAGGACGGCAACCGTATCTTCATTGAAGGGCTTTCAAAGGGAGAGCATGAGTGGGATCACGCATGGGAGTCTTTTGACGAATATAAAGAGAAATATGCGCACCCGCTGTGGAGCAAATACACAAAAGAGGGCGTGAAGGCGGGCCACGGCGGTATGGACTATTTGGTGCTGAGCGCGTTTGTGGAAAGCGCGACGGATAACCTGCACCCGCCGATTGACGTGTATGACACCGCGGTGTGGATGGCGGTCACCTGCCTGAGCGAGCAGTCTGTCGCCCTTGGCAGTATGCCCGTCGCCTTCCCCGATTTCACAAACGGCATGTGGATCGACCGCGAGCCGTTCAGAAGAGGGGTCTATTGTCTGGACGACGTTTGCCATGAATTCTTTGCGGAAGAATAATCCGTGCCGGTTTTGGCTTGAAAACAAAAAAGAGAGGGATGAGCACAATGTGTTATTATATCGGAGTCGACGGGGGCGGTACAAAAACCGCATATGCTTTATTTAACGAAAAGAAAGATCTACTTGCAACCGTCTACGGCCCGGGCAGCAACCATGAAAACCTTGCGGGGGGCTTTGACGAGGCCGCAACGCTGATTATGGACGGTATTTCTACTTTGCTTGATGAGAATAAGCTCTCGCTTGACGATATCACCCACACGCTCATGGGTCTTGCGGGCATCGATCATCCTTTCCAGCACGAGGCCATTTGCGAGGAGCTTGACGACCGCGGGCTGAAAAATTACTCAATTTATAACGACGGCTTCATCGTCACCAAAGCCGGCGCGCCGGGCGGCGTGGGCATCGGCTATAACTGCGGCACCGGCACCTGCTGCAATTCGATTGACAGCCGCGGTGAAATGCTGCAAATCGGCGGTTTCGGCGAGCTTTCGGGCGACATGGGCAACGGGCACTGGATCGCACAAATGGCGTTCCGCACCGTGTTTGACGAAATCTGCCTGAAAAAACATGAGAGCCTGCTCACAAAACTGTTCTGCAAAGCGTTTGAGATCGAGCCGGAGCGCGACGTGTTTCTTGCCACAATCGCCCAGATTGAAGGGCCGATGGGGGAGCAGTCCATCCGCACGCTCATCGATAGTTTCTTCGAGGCCGCGGCCGCGAACGACGGGGCGGTGATGGCGGTTATTGACCTTATGGCCGAGCGCGGCGCCGATTATATTGCGGCGCACACAAAAATCCAGCAGTTTGACGGCGACGTGGTGAACGTGGTGCTTTCGGGCTCCATTCATACAAAACTGCCCTCCGGCATGTACATAGACCTTCTCAAGAAAAAAGCCGCGGAAAAAAGCGGCAGAAATATAAACTTCATTATTCTCAAGGATGCGCCCGTGACGGGCTGCATCAACTGGATGCTTGAAGAAAAATAAAAGAAAACCGGAAGTGTGCGTCCTTGAAAAGAGCGCACACTCCATGCATTTCTATACAGAGCAGGAAAAGGAGAGATCAACCATGAAAGAAATCAACGTGACCGTAATCGGTTCGGGCAGCACCTATTGCCCCGAACTTGTGGACGGATTTATTAAACAGCAGAGCACTCTCAAGCTGAAGCGCCTTGTTCTGATGGACATCGACGAGAGAAAGCGCACGATTGTGGGCAATTTGTGCATTCGCCAGCTGAAAAACGCGGGTGTGGACTGCGAAGTTGCATTGACGGACGACCTTGAAGCTTCGCTTGAGGGGGCTGATTTTGTCGTCACCCAAATCCGCGTGGGCAAGCTGCCCGCAAGGCACCTTGACGAAACCATTCCGTTGGAGTTTGACCTTATCGGGCAGGAAACAACGGGCATCGGCGGCTTTTTCAAGGCGCTGAGAACCATCCCCGTGATGAAAAACATTGCCGACGCAATCGAAAAAATCTGCCCGGACGCGTGGCTGATCAATTTCACAAACCCCTCGGGCATCATTGCCGAGTTTGTGCAGAACCACACCAATGTCAAGAGCATCGGTCTTTGCAACCTGCCCATCAACATGCTTTGCGACGTGCAGTCTGTCGCGGGTGAGGACGCCGACATCACCTATCTCGGCCTCAATCACCTGAGCTGGATCACCTCAGTGAAAAAAGACGGCGTGGAGTTGATTGACAAGCTGTTTGAAGAGGGCTTTGCGCCTGAGGTTATGAAGAATATTCACGACGACGGCTTTGCGATGGAATGTCTGCGCGCCGTGAAGGGCTACCCCTGTTCTTATCTGCAGTATTATTATGACCGCGACAAAAAGCTTGCCTATTTGAAAGAGCAGGACGAAAGCCGCGCACAGGTCTGCATGGAAATTGAAGAAGACCTGCTGAAGCTTTATGCGGATGAAAATCTTGTTGAAAAGCCCGCGCTGCTTGATTTGCGCGGCGGCCACAAATATTCCCTTGCTGCCGTGTCGCTGATCAACGCCATCGCCAACGACCTCAACGAAGTGCATGTTGTGAACATCAAAAACAACGGCGCCCTTGACTTTATGCGTGACGACGACATCGTTGAAATTGCCGCGGCCATCGGCAAAGACGGCGCGGTGCCCGTGAAAAAAGAATATAAAGCGAACCGCCACATTATCGGCCTGATGAGAATTGTGAAGGAATATGAAAAATTCACGGTGATCGCGGGCATGGAGGGCGACGACGACGCTGCGATGAACGCGCTGATGCTGCACCCGCTGGTGGGCGACTTTGAAAGCGGCTTCAAATGCTACAACAAAATGAAAGAGGCGCATGCCGCGCATCTGCCTCAGTTTAACAAAAAATAAAAAACTTATTGTTTATAGAAAGAAAGTGAATCGGACACCGAAAGGGAATATCAGGAGGATTTTGTTTTGGCATATGCATTAAAAGTCGGAAAATCACCCCAGCGAATGCGGGAGTTTTTGAAAACCGAGCAGGGCTTGCCCTCAAACGGTGTCACCGCTCTTGCCGTGGATGCGGCGGGCAGAGCCTATGTCGGCACCGGCAAGGGCCTTTGCGTTTATGAAAACGGCACCTTCTCGCCCGTAATCCTTGAGGGCGCCGTATCCATGCTTTTTGCTCATGAGGACGGCGTTTGGGTCGGCACGGGAACGACGCTTTCTTTGTTCTCGGGCTGTGAATGTGTTTCTTCCCAGGAAATCGGCAGCCTCCCCGTGAGCATGGACACGGACGATACCCAAACCCTCTGGCTTGCTTCTTCCGACCACCTTTACCGTTATGACGGCAAGGATTTTCGTGCATATTCGCCGCTGCGGCAAAGCCCGGTTGTCGCGATGGCTGCAACCGAAAGCGGCGGCATTTACACCGCTCTTGAAACGCATATGCAGGGTCTGCGGCTGGACGGCAAGCGCCCCCGCTGGGCCGAAATCACGCCTTTTTCCTCCCGTATTCCTTCCTTTAAGGTCACCGCCCTCGCCTCAGACGGCGACGCGCACCTTTGGGTGGGCACAGACGGGGGGCTTTGCCTTTATGACTGCAACAGCGAATGGCTGACTTATGAAACAATCAAGGTCTTCCCCGCGGCGCCCGTTACAAAAATTCTGCTGGGGGAAAACGGCGCGGTCTATGTCGGCACAACAATCGGGCTTTATGTGTTCGACGGCGTGAAAAGAAGCTTTTTAGGCTGCGAGCGCTGGCTTCCGGCGCAGGAGGTCACCGCCCTTGCCGCTTCAAAAGACGGGGGCGAGCTTTGGGTGGGCACGCAAAACGGCGTGAGCCGCATCACTTATCAGCTCATGAGCCTTGGTGAAAAGGCGGCATTTTATCAGGAAACCCTTGAAAAATATAACGTGCGCGAGGGCTATGTGATGCACCGCGACCTGACAGAAAAGGGCCGCGTTGACAGCGGCAGCGTGCAAATCAGCGATAATGACGGCATCTGGACCGCGACATACCTTGCCGCGCAGTGCTTTCGTTATGGTGCGACAAAGAGCGAAGAAGCCCTTGCCCTTGCCCGCCGTTCAAAAAATGCGCTCTTAAAACTCATGACCGTCACCGGCGTTGCGGGTTGTGTTGCGCGCGCGTACCGCCGCCCGGGCGAGGCCGGGTTTGGCGACGGCGACCCGGAGTGGACCCTTGTTGCAGACGAAAACGGTCCCCTTGAATGGAAAGGCGAGGCCTCAAGCGACGAGGTTACGGGCCATTTCTTCGGCTTGACAAACTATTATGACATTTGCGCGGACGAAGCGGAGAAAGAAGAGATCAGCACCGCTCTGTGCACGATGATCGACTGTATCGTTCAAAACGACTATACCCTGTTTGACGCGGACGGCGGTCCCACCACCTGGGGGCACTGGAAGCCCGAGAAACTCAACGGCTGCGACAAATGGTTTTGGGAAAAGAACACAAACTCCCTTGAAATGCTTGCTTTTTTGAAGGCCTGCTATTTTATGTCGGGCAATGAGAAATATGAGCATGAATACAGCAAGCTGGTGCGCAGGCATCATTTTGCGATGAACTGCGTGCAATATAAAATCGAAGATAACAACGTGACCCATAACGACGACATGCTCACGCTGCTTGTGATGTCTGTTTTGCTGCGCTATGAGCAAAACCCCAAGCTGCGCCGGTTATATCTTTTGGGCCTTTCACACCACTGGCAGACCCAGCGCGTGGAGCGCTGCCCCTATTGGAATGTGCTCTACGGCGCGCTGACGGGGGAGCTGTGCGATATTGAGAACGCTGTGAAGAGCCTTGAAGAAATCCCCCTTGACCTTGTGAACTGGCCTGTGAAAAACAGCCATCGCCCCGACATTGTGTGGGACAGCGGTCAGGAGCTCTTCGGCGGCGCGCCGCAGCTTGTCGCGCCCCTGCCCTATGACGAAAAAAGTTTGCGCAACTATGACCACAATATTTTCATGCCCGACGGAGACGACGGCATGCAGCTTTTTGATCCGTCGAACATCTATCTTGTGCCCTATTGGATGGCACGCTATTATAAATTGATCGAAGAAGAATAATTTATGCGGACCGCATATTAGGCAAAGATTTTGATATCAGTGGTTTTATGAAATTTTTTAACAATCTTTTTACCGGTGACCGGTATGAATAACATAATTAAAAATATGGGGAAGGGTATGGCGCTTTTTTGCAAGGGCGTTTTTCCCGTAAGATACAAAACAGAAGGAGGAATTTGCTTTGGCATATTCATTAAAAATCGGAAAATCACCACAGAGGACACGCGCGTTTTTCAGGGCGGAGGAGGGGCTGCCGTCTGAGAGCGTTACCGCGCTCGCGATCGACGCAAAGGGCAAGGCTTATATCGGTACCGCCGCGGGGCTTTGCTATTATGACGGCAAAAAGCTCGCAACCGTGATGGCGGACACCGCTGTTTCCATGCTGCATGCCGACGACGACGGCGGCGTTTGGGCCGGCGCGGAAAAAGAACTTTTTCTGTTCAAAGCGGGCAAGGCTGTGTTTTCGCAGGAGCTTGACGCAAAGGCTGTTGCGATTGACACGGACTACGCGGGCACAACATGGCTTGCCACGACAGAGAGCGTCTATCGCCTGATTGACGGCGCTTTTGTGCGCCATAAGGAAATTGATTTCGGCGGCGCGACCGCCATGGCCGCCGTGGGCGAGGGCTTTGTGTTCACCGCGGTGAAAAATTATATGCAGGCGCTGCACGGCAAGCGCCCCCATTGGTCCGGCTTTAACCCCGAAAGCTCCGCAATGCCCACTTGGAAGGTAAACGCCCTTGCGGCGGACAGCTATAACCACATTTGGGTGGGCACAGACAAGGGCCTTTGCGTGTATGACAGCAAGAATGACTGGCAGACCTATAACACCGTGAAGGCGTTCCCCGATGTGGAGGTCACAAAGCTTCTTCTGGGCAAGAACGGCGCGTTATATGTCGGCACAAAAATCGGCCTGTATCTTTTTGACGGCGTGAAAAAGAGCTTTTTGGGCGCCGAGCGCTGGATTCCCGGCGATGAAGTCACAGCTCTTGCCGCATCGGCGGACGGCGCGGAGTTTTGGGTGGGCACACCCAAGGGCGCGAGCCGCATTACCCTTCAAATGATGAGCCTCGGTGAGAAGGCCGCTTATTATGAGAAAAATATCGAGAAATATAATGTTCGCGAGGGCTATGTGATGCACCGCGAGCTTGCCGAAAAGGGTGCCGCAGAAAGCGGTCAGGTGCATGTGAGCGACAATGACGGGCTTTGGACCGCGACATTTCTTGCGGCGCAGTCCCTGCGCTACGGCGCAACCAAAAGCGAGGAGGCTCTGGCCCTTGCCCGCCGTTCAAAAGACGCGCTGCTCAAGCTGATGGACGTCACAGGCGTTAAGGGCTTTGTTGCCCGGTCTTACCGCCGCCCTTCGGAGCACGGTTTTGGCAACGGCGACCCGGAATGGCACCTTGTCGAGGACGAAACCGGCCCCCTTGAGTGGAAATGCGAAACATCAAGCGACGAGACCTCGGGCCATTTCTTCGGTCTTTCGCTGTTTTTTGATTTGTGCGCCGACGAAACGGAGAAAAAAGAGGTCAGTGACGCCCTTTGCACGATGATCGATTATATTATCGCAAACGACTATACTCTTTGCGATGTTGACGGCAAGCCCACCACCTGGGCGCACTGGTCCCCGAAGGAGCTGAATGCAGACGACAAATGGTTCTGGGAAAGGGGCACAAACTCCCTTGAAATGCTCTCATACCTCAAAACCTGTTATCATATGTCCGGCGACGAGAACTATCAAAAAGAATATGAAAAGCTGGTGCGCGAGCATCACTATGCCATGAACTGCCTGCAATATAAAATTGAAGACAACCATGTCAACCACATTGACGACCATCTGACGATGATTGTCATGCCCCAGCTGCTGGCCTATGAAAAAGACCCGGACCTGCGCAGAATGTATCTGCTTGGCCTTTCTCACCACTGGCAGAACCAGCGCATTGAGCGCTGCCCCTATTGGAATGTGCTGTATGCCGCCATGACGGGCGACATGGGCGACATTGAAAACGCGGTGAGAAGCCTTGAAGAGCTTCCCCTGGATCTCACTACATGGGCGGTGACAAACAGCAAACGTCCCGACATTGAATGGAGCGAGGGGCAGGAATTCTTCGGCGGCGGCCCGCAGCTTGTCGCGCCCCTGCCGTTTGACGAAAAGCCCTACGGCAACTATGACGGCAACACCTTCCGCCCCGACGGCGGCAACGGCATGCGTTATTACGACGCTTCGAATATGTATCTTGTGCCTTACTGGGCGGCACGCTATTACGGATTGATTGAAGAAGTTTAAGCTTCAAAAATTTCTCTCAAATCCAAAGGTACAAGGAGGCATTGACGTTGGCATATTGTTTAAAAATAAAAAAATCCCCCCAAAAGGTCCGCGAGTTTTTTAAGGTGGAACAAGGCTTGCCTGAAAACCCCATCACTGCCCTCGCGACCGACACAAAAGGAAAGACCTACATCGGCACAGGCAGCGGGCTTTGCTTTTTTGACGGCAAAAAAATCTCGCCCTTGATCGTTGCGGGCGGGGTCACCATGCTGTTTGCAATGCCCGACGGCGGTGTTTGGGCCGGCGTTGACAAAGCGCTTTATTTGCTCAAAGAGGGCAAAGTCGTGTTTGAGCAGCCCCTTGAAAGCGAAGCCGTGGGGATAGACACTGACATTGCGGGCTCCACATGGCTGGTTGCGCGGTTTGACGTCTATCGCCTGAACGGAGGATCGTTTGCATATTATGCAAAGCGCAAGCACGGCCCTGTGATTGCAATGGCGGCGACAGGCGACGGCTCGGTTTTTGCCGCTACCCCTGCTTTCCTGCAAAAGCTCAGCGGCAAACGCCCGCGCTGGGGTGAAATCACGCCCCTCAACTCCCGTATTCCCACATGGCGCGTCAACGCCCTTGCGGCAGACGATTACCACCATGTTTGGGTTGGCACATCGAAGGGGCTTTGCGTCTATGACGGCAGAAGCGAGTGGCGCACCTTTGAAAAAGTGGAAGCACTGCCCGCAACTGAGGTCACAAAAATCTGTCTTGGCAAAAACGGCACGGTGTATGTCGGCACAAAAATCGGCCTTTATGTGTTTTGCGGCGCAAGCAGCAGCTTTTTGGGCTTTGAGCGCTGGATTCCGGCTGAGGAGGTCACCGCGATTTCCGTCTCGGCGGACGGCGGCGAGCTTTGGGTCGGTACGCCCGGCGGCTTGAGCCGCATCACGGTCAGGCTGATGAGCCTTTCCGAAAAGGCCGCCTGTTATGAAGAAGGGATCGAAAAATATAATGTGCGCGAGGGTTATGTGACCCATCGGCAGCTCTCTGAAAAGGGCAACCCGGAGAGCGGCGCTGTGAACGTGAGCGACAACGACGGGCTTTGGACGGCGACGTTCCTCGCTTCACAGGCGTTCCGCTATGCCGTCACAAAAGACAAGGCCGCTTTGGCTCGCGCCCGCCGCTCAAAAGACGCAATCATTAAGCTGATGTCCATCACCGGCGTGGAGGGCTTTGCGGCCCGCTCTTACCGCCGCCCGTGGGAGAAAGATTTTGGCGACGGCGACCCGGAGTGGTACCCCGCGGAAGACGATCAGGGCCCGCTTGAATGGAAATGTGAAACCTCCAGCGACGAAACCTCGGGCCATTTTTATGGGCTCTCGCTCTATTATGACTTGTGCGCGGATAAAAAAGAAAGAGAAGAGGTCAGGAACGCCCTCTGCACCATGCTGGACTATATCATCCAGCACGGCTATGTCTTTTATGACGTTGACGGCAAGCCCACCACCTGGGCGCACTGGGCCCCCGAAGAGCTCAACGGCGACGACAAATGGTTTTGGGAGAAGGGAACCAATTCCCTTGAAATGCTCTCTTACCTGAAAACCTGCTATTATATGTCCGGCGATGAGAAATATCAAAACGAGTATCTGCGCCTGATTCGTGAGCACCACTATGCCCTCAACTGTTTGCAATATAAAATTGAAGACGCGCATGTGAACCATATTGACGACCATCTCACAATGATCTCCATGCCCGCGCTGCTGCGCTATGAAACAGACCCGGCGCTTCGCCAGATGTTTTTGATGGGCTTCAAACATCATTGGCAAACCCAGCGCGTTGAGCGCAGCCCTTACTGGAATGTGCTGTTCGGCGGGCTCACGGGCGAGCCTTGCGACATTGAGAATGCCGTGAAAAGCCTTGAAGAAATTCCGCTTGACATGATTGCGTGGCAGGTTGTGAACAGCCGCCGTCCCGACCTCCGGTGGGACGAAGGGCAGGAAAAATTCGGCGGCAAGCGCCAGCTGCGCGCGCCGCTGCCCTTTGACGAAAAATCCCTGATGGGTTATAACAACAACACCTTCTATCCCGACGGCGATAACGGCAAGCGGTATCATGACCCGTCGCAGATTTTCCTTGCTCCCTACTGGGCGGCGCGTTATTTCGGATTGATTGAAGAAGAATAATTAGAGTGTGTTAACAGAAACACAAAACGCTCCTCTTTTGGCGCCTTTTGCGCCATACTGCGTTAAATTTTTTTGGAAGGCGCCAGCCTTCCCGCAAAAATTTGCCTTGCCTGACACAAAATTCACTCAAAAGCCGAGCATTCCGGTTACTGTTAACACGCTCTAAAAACGGAAAGGCGCACGGGTTTTGAGCGGATGCGCCTTTCGGTGCGACTGTGCAAAAAACATTGGTTAAAAGACGCTTTGGCGTTTTTGATGCCGGGCTCTGATAAAAGAGGCAATAAAACTTTGCAAAGATATCGTCTGTTTTATCCGCGCTCAGTATAAAAAGGTTTTATGTCTGTTTCGGTCATAAAGCGAATGAAAGGATATGAATTGGATTATGGATCTGAACGCCTATGTAGAAAAAAGTTACGGCGGCGTACACGCGCTGATGCTCACGCCATTCAAAGAAGACCTGAGTGTGGACTACGACATTTACCCCGAATATGTGCGCTGGCAAATCGCACAGGGGGCGCACTACCTGTTTGCGGTGTGCGGCAGCTCTGAAATGGGAAAACTGACGCTTGAGGAACGCGTGAAGCTTGCCGCTTTGACCGCCAAGCACAGAGAAGGCGCTGTTAAAGTTTTTGCAACAGGCAATCTTGAGCCTACCTGGCACGCGCAGCTGGATGAAATCAAGCGCATGGAAGACACGGGCGTGGACGGCCTTGTGTTTGTCACAAAAGGCTATGCGGATGATGAGGAGCGCCAGATTACTTATTTGAAAGAACTGATTGAGCACACGGCCCTCCCCGTGATCCTTTATGAATATCCGGGCTTCAAGCCTGCGCAGATCAGCGCGTATGTTTATGGGGAGCTCGTGAAAACCGGCAGAGTGTTCGGCATTAAAGACACCACCTGCACGATGCGGCAAATTTCTGAAAAAATTGCGGTGCAGGGTGAAACCTGTGTGCTGCAGGCAAACATTCCGCTGTTGCTTGAGGCATATAAGGCCGGCGCACGCGGCACCATGTCCACCCCCACCACCTGCGGCACAAAAATTTTCCGCAGAATGTGGGACGCTTTTGTGGCCGGCGACATGAAAGAGGCCACGGAGCAGCACGCGAACATCTGCCTTTTGGACGGCGCCCTTGACGGCGGATTCACCGCAACCGCAAAGTTTTTGGTTGCGCAGCAGGGCGTGCCGATGAACTGGTTTACAAGAAACGGCCATGTGCTCAGCGAATCAAAACAGGCGGCCCTGCGCACTTTTTATGAATGGGCCGCGCGCCACGGCGTTCTGTAAAAAACAGAACCCTCAGGGGAAGATTTAAATTGAAAAATTTTAGGCTTTTTTTGCGATAAGCAAAGGGTCTTTGGAAAGGATTTGATATTATGGCAAAATACTTAGTTGTGAACGCCGATGATTTCGGCATGTGCAAAGCGGCAAACCTCGCGGTTTTTGAGCTCTTTGAGAAGGGCGGAATTTCCTCCGCCACGGTGATGATGCCCTGCTCATGGGCAGTTGACGCCTGCAAATGGGCGGCGGACCACCCCGAGTACCCTGTGGGGGTACACCTGACGCTGACAAGCGAATGGGGGAGATATCGCTGGGGCCCCGTGGCGCAGCAGGGCACAGGCACGCTGCGCGACAAATACGGCTATCTCTTCCCTGAAAACGACGAGTTTGAAGACAGCTGCGACATTGACGAGGTAGAAGCTGAAATTCGCGCGCAGGTCGATTTGGCGCTCAAGCTGGGCCTGAAGCCCTCTCACCTTGACAACCACATGGGATCGCTCTATGGCATGAACGGCAACGCCGAGGTCATGCCCAAAACCTTTGAGGTCTGCGCTGATTTGGGCTATGCTTTCCGCATGTTCAGAAAAATGAACAGAAAGAACATCCCCAAAAGTTTTCCGGACGGGCTTTCAATGGACATGGTGAAAACGTTCGTGGACGGTTATGCGAAAATGGCGGATTCTTACGGCGTGCCGATCGTCGACCACCTCCTGTTCACAGACTGGGACGAGGACCTCAGAAGCAGCTATGACCGCTTCAAGGAGTTCACCTATGACCGCCTTGCGAACATCGACGAGGATGAAATCACAGAAGTATTCATTCACCCCTCTTTGGAGTGCGACGAACTCAAGGGTATCACCTCCATGTGGCAGGCCAGAGTCTGGGAGCACCGCCTGTTCGCCGACCCCGAAACCCGCAAATATCTTGAGAGCAAGGGCGTGCAATACATCAGCTACCGCGATGTCGTTGCAATGCGCGGCAAAAAATAAAAAAACACACAAGAATAATCCCCGTCGGAACACCGATGGGGATTATTCTTGTGTGTGACCATATTATACGGTTTTTTTGTGAAACAGCGCAAGTGAAAGCAGCACGCCGCCCGAGAAACCGGCCATGTTGGCAAGCAACAGATCCTGCCCCCAGAAAACATTTGAGGCTGCGAGCAAAAAAATCAGCAGCCAGTGGATTTTGCCCACCCTGCCGCTGAACGAACGGCCCGATTTTAAAAGCAGCGCGGCAAACACACCCAAAAGGCCGTGCAACGCCGGCGCGGCGCCGAGTGCGCCCGCAAAAGAGGGGATGCGCAGCATGATCAGGGCCGAAAACGCGCCTGTGATTAAAAAAGCAAGCAAGAGCTTAAGCTTGCCGATGTACGGCTCAATCACGCTGCCGAGGATATAAAACGCGACGGCGCTTAAAACAAGGCGCAACAGGCCCGCATGCAGAAATGGATAGGTAAATATACGCCAAACTTCGCCCGCCCTGACTTCGGCGGGGCTCATCGAAAGCATGCGCGAGAGCGTTCCGCCGCCTGTTTCGCCCAAAATCAGGTGTGACATTGAGAACAGCTTAACCGTCTCAGGCGAGAGCAGCAAATAATCTAAAAGGAATAAAATAATAAATAAAATCAATATTCCGATGGTGAGCACAGGCACATTTCTGCCGGACTTTTTCGCCATGTCGCAATCTTCTTTCTGATTAAAGTTCGTATGTTCAACCGGATACTTTGCCGGATTTATATAAAATCGTGATCTTTTTGTCTTTGTCTATGCTGCGCACCGTTTTTGAGAATAGCGCATTTTTTGGATGCTTTTGCAAAATCGCTTCGCCCTGGGCAATGATCTCTTGCATGCGCCCGGTTGTTGTTTTGCCGTCTTTATGCCCATAAAACACCTGATACCCTTCGGCAAGGGCAAGGATTTTCTTCGCACTTTGCAGCCACTGTTCAAGTGAGGTGCAGCCGGGGGTGTTGAGCATCATATAATCCATCACACTGTCGCCGATGAACAGGATTTTGTCCTCCTTCAGGCGCAGCACAATATGCCCCTTTGAATGTCCGGGCGTGTGAAACACCTCAAGGGTGCGGCCGCCGAGGTCGAAGACGTCGCCTTCCTCCACGCTCTGTAACCGGGTTTTGTGGGGGAATTTTTCAATATCCGTCTTTTTGAGGTTGTGCCGCTTTTTGACTGCGGGCTTCAAGTTTTTATAATAGACGCGGCGCAGGTACTTTGTCATTTTCGCGAGGGAATGGTCGCCGCGGTGCATATTTGCGACGGGGAACTGACCCATACCGCCGATGTGGTCTGTGTGCGCGTGGGTGATGATCAACTCAAGGGGCAAATCGGTCTTTGTCCTCACAAATTCCAGCAGGCTGCCATAGCCCGTGCCGGAGTCGATCATCGCCGCCTTTTGCGAGCCGATGACAAGATAGCAAACGACTGCGTCAAACTCGTTGATTTTAAAAATGCCCGGGGCGATTTCTTCGCAGAGAAAATCCGTTCTTCCCATATCCCTTTTCTTCCTTCCTCAATGCAGCTTTTATTTTTTAAGCGAGCTTTGCAAGCTCGGTTTGAACTGTGTTATATGCCGCATCCACCGCACTTTGGCTTGTGTTGTGGGCAAGGGTGATTCGCCGGTTGCCCTCATTCACAGCATTTTTCAGCGGTGTCAGTGCGCCGCCGGAATGTTCGTCCAAATAGGCTTCGGCCTGCTGTAAAATTTGCAGCAGCGGATATTGATCAAGCACCTTGATTTGAATGTCAACAGGCAGCAGATGCTTGTTTGCGACCTCTGCCTTCACGCCGCTGGTGTAGGCGACGGCAAGCTCCGCAGCCGTGTCCATGGCCTGCTCCGCGTGAAACGTCACGAAAACATTCCATGTCATGGCTGCGGGTGAGCCGTTCACAACCGGCAGGGGCGCGTCCGGCAGCGGCAAGGCCCCGGCAACATCCGCCGGGTTGACAAGGCAGGAGAGATATGCAAAATTGTTCATGGCGACCGTGTTGATCACACCATAAAAATCCGCCTCGGTTTTTTTTGCCGAAACCGCAACGGTGAATTCAAAATCCTGCGCAGGCTCTGTTTTCAAAAACACATACTGCGTGTTTTTCACAAGAAAATCCACACGGTTCACAATGGTCTGCGTGTGGCTGCCCTCGGTTTTGTTCGCGCCCAGCCGCCCCAGAATGGCGGGCACGCTGATTACGAGCGTGAGCATCAAAAGGCAGGAAATTACTGCGGTGAGCACCCTTTTTTGATGTTTTCTCATTCTATTTCCTCCTATTCAAGTGAACAGATACATTTATTGTAATAGTTCTTCTCAAGTGCGTCAAGGCAAAGTATTTCACTGTTTCGAAATATTCCGGCAACAAAATCAACTGTAACCGCCGCATCTGCCTGAAATTTCCTGCGCTGCCTCCAAAAACTCCTCATAACTCAAAAAGGTGTTAAGTGTTTTCAAAAGCGCGCCGGTCGAGAGCCGCGCGGGAAGTGAGAGCGCCTGCAAAAGCCGGAGGCGCCGCTCTTTGGCGTTTTTTGTACCTGAAAAGCCAAAGGCATAAAGGTCTGCATTGGTGATCATGCGGCGGGGCTGTTCGCTTGTTTCAAACAGAATGCCCGCCTGCAGCAGCGCGGTGCGAATGACGGCTTCACTCATGCCCTCCACGCCCAGCTTGCCCTCTTTTGACGGCGCTTCTTTTCTGCGTTCTTTGCCGAAAATGTCGGGAATATAGGCGTGCGTGACCTGGTGCGGCGGCAGCATGCCGCCGAGAAAAGAGCGAATCTGAAAGCCCGCGGCGTCGCTGTCTGTCAAAATCAAAATGCCGTGCTTTTCACCCAACCTTCGGATGAAGGCCTGCTTTTCTTTGTCTTTAAACACGCCGAAACCGTTTGTTTCGATAATCAGAGCGTCAAGCATGTTCGACAGCTTTATTTTATCATATTTTCCTTCAACAATTACAGCTTGTTTTAATTTTATCATAATGTTCAAACCTGCAGCAGCTTCGTGAGGAGCTCTTCGAGAACAAGGCTGTTGGGCTTGCTTGAAAACTTGATGGCAATGTCCGCTTCACTCAAAGCGGCCACGCATTGCTTTGCTGTTTGCAAAGAAAGGCTACGGGCGAGCTTTGACGCCTGCTCAAGCCGAAAGCTTTTGCCCTTGTAGCTGAACAGGTTCGTTATTTCACGCGTGTGGCGGTTTTCAGCCGCGGCTGCTTTTGCGCGATAAATATCCACATATGTGGATGCAAGGGTACCGAGAATGATGGTCGGCTCTGTTTTTTGTGAAAGCAGGGCAGTGAGAATCGAAAAAGCAGCATCTGCGTTGTTTTCTATGATGGTTTTTGCAAGGTCAAATACCGAGGCTTCCACCGATTTTACGCAAACCTCGTTTATGTTTTCTTCTGTTATCCCGCCGCTGCCCACAAAGGCACAAAGCTTATCAAGCTCGTTGAGCAGCACCTGCAGCTCGTCCCCGCAGTAGCGAATCAAATATTGCGCCGTTTCGGGGCTGATGGTGCAACCGCGTTTTTTTGCGCCCGAAGCAATCAGCGAAACCATGGCGCCCACGCTTCTGCCGTTAAGCTCCGCGCAAATGCCCTGTTTGGCGCACAGCGTGAGAATCGGGAACCATTTGTCTGTTTTTTTTGTGGAAACTTCGGTCAGGTCCATATAAAAAATCAAGACAGAAGTTTCGGGAATTTGGCGGATGCCCTCCTCAAACAGCGCGAAGTTTTCTTTTGAAAG
>JAISXG010000046.1 GCA_031270605.1 Oscillospiraceae bacterium
AATAATCAATTGAAAGCTATCGTGAATTCGCTTAGGATGTGTTGACACGAACACACCCCGGAAACCGTCCGGAAAACACGCTTAAAAAGCCATGCATATATGGGCTTCTGCGCGTGGCGGCCGACCCGTTTTCAAGTTAATTTACGATCTATGCGGGGAAGGGTTGTAGTCTTTATGAACAACTTGGCGGGATTCCGGCGAAAATTCGGTATCAGTCAAAAAGAGCTGGCACTGGCGCTGGGCGTGGCGCAGAACACCGTTTCAAACTGGGAGCAGGGCAAACGGCAGATGGACGCAAAAACACTGGCTGCGGCCGCCTCGCTGTTCGGCGTTTCGGTGGACGAGCTGCTGGGGCTTGCGGGGCCCGCGCCCGCGCCGCTCACAAACGGCGAAGGCCTTGAACGGCAGGTACGCGAGGTCATCGCGCGGGAATACGGCGCTGAGGCGGCAAGCATTTTGCATTATTTCGACAAGCTGAACGACCTCGGCAAGGCAAAGGCCGTGGAAACCATGCAGGACCTCACGCAAATCCCCCGCTACCGCGCCGAAAAAGCAAGTTTTACGCTGCGCGCCGCGCGTTCAAAGGGGCGCGTGCAGCCGTTTTCAAAAAACGTCAGCAAAAAAGAGTTACAGGAGCTGCAACACGCAAATGCAATAAAAGAAGAAAAGGACTTGAAGTAGATGGCTCTTTTATCGGAACGCAGCGAATCCGTCGCAGATCTGGCCTGCGAGACGCTGCTGGACTGCCATGTGCACCGCCTGCCCGTGGACGTGATCGAACTCACGCGGCGGCTGCAAATCAAAGTAATCAATAACCAAGAGGTGGACAAGCTCGGCCCGGAGGAATACGGCGCGGGCTATTTTGACGGGAAGAGCTGGTATATTGTTTATGCCCCGTGCCTGCCCGTCGGCGGCATCCGCTTCACGATCGCCCATGAACTGGGGCATATTCTGCTCAAGCACACCCCCGCCGACGGAATTCCCGCAAAAGAAAAAGAGGAGGAGGCCGACCTCTTCGCCGCGCGGCTGCTCGCGCCGCCCGGCATCCTGCGCGAGCTGAACGCCTATTCCGCCAGCAGCATCTCGCTGTTGTGCAACCTTTCCCGCAGCTGTGCGGAAATGCAGTCAAAAACCATGGTGAACCTGCATTTGGCGCGCAGGCCGGAACCGAGCGGAGCCGAAAAAAAGCTGATCGCGGCTTTTGGGGATTATATCGAGAACAACCGCCTGCGGGAGTTTCGCACAGAACTGCTTCCCCCACGTGAAAACAGCGCGGGCAAACTGTACCGCGCCGTCAACACGCGAACCCGCAGAAAACCGAGCCTTGATATTGAAGAAAAAGCATAAGCTCATTCAGTAGGGTAAATTTATGAAAAACATTGTCATTGATTTTACGGGATGTAATCATGTGCAGGAAGTCCACTTAATAATAAAAGAAAAGCTGGAATTTCCTGATTGGTATGGAGAAAATATTGACGCGCTATGGGATTTATTGACAGGATACATTGATCCTTGCGATATTTACTTGGAAGGCTGTCAATCGGTCGCCCCGGACTTGATTCCTTATATTAAAAAAATTAAAAATATTTTTATAAAAGCGGCGCAGGAATACCATGAACTAAAAGTTGATATTTATGATTAATCGATAAAGATGACTTGAAACAAATGAAAACATAAACTCAGGGCGTAAAAAAACAGCGAGCAAACCGTTTTTTTACGCCCTGAACTTATATGGTTCTCAATTTTTTTGTAAATTATTTTTATTTAATGAAAAATTTATAGGGATCTCAATTCCAGTCCTTCTTTACATCCGTAAAACCTAAAATATAATCAGCCGATACATGATAAAATTTACACAAGACGATCAAATAATCAATGGGTAACAGGCGCTTATTTAATTCATATGCGGAATATGTTTGTTGTGAAACCCGCAGAATTGCTGCAACCTGTTTTTGTGCCAAGTCGTTATCTTCACGCAAATCTCTGATTCTTTTTTGATATGTCATATAATCACCCCTAAAAGCCGTTCTGATATAACTCATAGAAGTACTATATATCAAATAATTTATAAATGCTGAAAAAAACACCGTTCGGTGTCCCAAAATTTAAGATATACCCTAAATTTATATTATTTTCAACTCTTTTTATTGTCGGTCAGCCCCGCTATATAATCAAGACTTACCTTATAATGCTTAGCAAGCAATATTGCGATATCAAGCGGGATAGCCCTTTCGCCTGTTTCGTATCTGGCATATGTTGTTTTATGCATATGCAAAATCTCGGCAAGCTGCCTTTGACTTAATTCTGCTTTTTCTCTTAAATCCTTTATCCGTTTATATAACAAAAAATTTCCCCCTTTCTGTAAAAACATCTTGACATTGAACACCAATTGGTGTATTATTGCAAATATAAACACCGTTTGGTGTTCAATATTAAAAATGGAGTGATTGTTATGTATAATAAAATCTGTAAAAATTGCAGAAAATTCGGCTTTCAGGGGTGATTATATGACATATCAAAAAAGAATCAAAGATTTGCGTGAAGATAACGACTTGGCACAAAAACAGGTTGCGGCAATTCTGCGGGTTTCACAACAAACATATTCCTCATATGAATTAAACAAGCGCCTGTTATCTATTGATGATTTGATCGTCTTGTGTAAATTCTATCATGTATCGGCTGATTATATTTTAGGTTTTACGGATGTAAAGAAGGACTGGAATTGAGATCCCTCTAAATTTTTCATCGAATAAAAATAATTTACAAAAAAATTGAGAACCATCCGCATTACATTTGAATTTTTTAAAGCAGCATTATTTCCGCCACTCGCAAAGCGCCACGCAATAAGCCTCCTCCACGCGGGTGCGCGGCCGACCGAAATACACAAGCCCGTGGCCCGAAAGCATGATGTCCGTGTCCTCTTTCGAGAACTTCCGCAGCGTGGCAAGATAGGCCGCGCGGTCAAAATCAAACGAGCCGTCCCAGCCGAAATGGCCGTCCATCAGCGTGCCGATGACGTCGCCCGAAACCACAACGCGTCTGCCGTCAAGGTTGAAAAAATAGGCCGTACAGCCCGCGGTGTGCCCCGGGCAGTGCATGGTTGTGATCTCAATGCCGCAAACGTTAAACACCTGCGTGCCCGCAAAGCGGTGCGTCACGCGGCAGGGCACAGTCGGTTTGTGATAAAGATAATCCGCGCAGCGCTCATCACCCGCCTCGAGCGCGTCCGCCGTTTTTTCATGGGCATAAAGCTCCACGCCCATATCCGCGAGAATGTGCGCCGCGCCCGTGTGGTCCATGTGGGCGTGGGTGAGAAAGCAGGCTTTGACTTCCTCCGGCGAAACGCCCCAGTATTCCATGCGATCAACCAGCTGCGGCCAGGTGTCGCCGTTGCCGCAGTCAAACAGAACGCAGCCACCCTCGCCTTTTAACAAATAGGTATTACAGTCCTCATAATTACGGTAACCGCCCGCCCAGCTCAGGCCGTTCAGGCTGCCGCCGATCTGATAAAGGTTTTTTAAAATCTGCATGCCCGTTCTCCCCTTTCACTTGGTATTCAGTATAATACTAAACACTGTTTAGTATAAGACAAACGGGACGGGCAGTCAAGAAAGAGAAGCAAAAAGACCGCGGGCGTCCCGCCCGAATCGGGGGACGCCCGCAGTGATTTTATTATGAACCCCTGTAAACACCCCGCCTCTTGAGGCGAACCACTAAACCCGATACCTCGCAGTCTCTGCTGCGGGGAGTGGTTCATTTTCAGCCGATTTTCAGCAGCTTTTTCAGCTCTTCAAAGCGTTTGATTTTGTTTGTGGTGGTTTTTGAAAGCGATTCGGTTGTAATTGTGAACTTGCTGATATATTTATATTTCGGCAGCAGGCTGTTCACTTTTCTGATCTCGGCGCTGATGAGCTTGTGAATCTGCTTTTCGCTTTTGCCCTGCAGCAGCTCGTTGTCTTTGGAATAAACAATTTTCGCGAGGATTTTTGAGTCGCCGTCCGCATACACAAGGCTTTCGGCGATATAGTCCGACGAGTTCAGCAGCTCTTCCACCTCTTCGGGGTTAACCTTTTTGCCGCTGCTCAGAACAATCAGGTCTTTTTTGCGCCCCGTTACATAAAGCTGGCCCTTTTTGTCCAGATACCCGAGGTCGCCCGTGTAAAGCCAGCCGTCGCGGATGGCCTCTTTTGTGGCGGCTTCGTCTTCATAATAGCCGAGCATCACGCTCGGGCCTTTGACGGCAATTTCACCCACGCCGTTTTCGTCTTTTTCGTCTATTTTCACCTCAAGGTTATAAAGCGGGTAGCCCGTGCTTTTAGCCTTGTTGTGAAAGCCGTCGCTTTCGCAGGCGATGACGGGGCTGGACTCAGTGAGGCCGTAGCCCTGAATCATGTCGATGCCGATGGTGGTGAAGAATTTCATCACCTTCTTCTTCGTTGAAGCCGAGCCGTAAATAATCACCCGAAGCTTGCCGCCGAAGCCCTCAAGAATGTTCTTGAACAGGGTACGCCGGATGTCTATGTTAAATTTGCAAAGCAGGTTTGACACCGCCGACATGATTTTGAACGCGGCGTATTTCTTTTGCTTTTTGATCTCCTTGATGGTTTTTTTATACATCAAATCCAGCACCGCGGGCACGCACACAAGGCCGCGGATTTCAAACTCCTTCATGTTTTTCGCGACATGCTTGATGCCCTCGGCGAAATAGATGCGGAATTTTGTGTAAAAGCAGAACAAAAAGCTCGCCGTGCACGCAAGGGTGTGGTGCAGCGGCAAAAACACCAGCACGTTGTCGTTTTCTTTGGATTTAATCAGCGTTGACATCGCCGTGATGTTTGAGCACACGTTATACTGCGAGAGCATAACGGCCTTGCTTTTTGACGTGGTGCCCGAGGTGAACAGCAGAATGGACATTTTGTCTTTGTCTATGTGCAGTTTTTCATAGGCCGCGTTGCCCTTTTCGCGCAGCTCGCCGCCCTTCGCGAGCAGCTCGCGGTAAGCAAAAATGTCGCCCTGTTTTTCGTCATAGTCGAGGCAAACCGCGTATTTGAGCGCGGTTGTGCCCTCCCGCATGACCTGCTCGACGATCCCCAAGCTTTTTTTGTCAAAAATAATGCATTCCATTTCGCTTCGGTTGATCAGGGTGCGCACCTCATTCTCGGGGAGGGCGTAGTCGAGCGGAACCACCACGCTGCCGGCGTTGGCAATCGCAAGATAGCCCACGCACCACTCGTAGCGGTTGGGTGAGAAGATTCCGATTTTTTTGTCTTGGAGGCCCATATGGAGCAGCGCCGTCGCAAAGTCCTCGACGTCCTCTTTGTACTGCAAATAGGACACCTCAACATAATTTTTTGCCCGGTCTTTGTAGGCGAACGCGATTTCTTCCCCATATTTTTCGGCACATTTTTCAAGAAGCTCTCTGTAATTATATACAGGGTCTTCCCGATAGAGCTTTGCCTCTGAGAGGTATTGTTCTCTTTTCATTTACTGTGTTTCCTTTCCCAAATTAAACTGTCGTCCGATGTGCCTATACGCCCCATTTTATCATTATCATTTTGCATTTGCAAGAAAAATCAAGGCCCCCGCGATATCTTAGACAAAGGGGGAAAAGCGTGCTGAAAATAGACTTTTTGACCTGAAAAGGGGTTCTGACACCAAAATTCATGCAATACATCCAATAAAGTATGAAAAGTTCAAAAAAAGCACAGAAACCGGCCATACATTTTTATGCCGGAATGTTTAGGCCCTGTCTGAAAATTAACAAAACGCCGAAAACCGGATCTTTTTCCGCCGCTCCGCGTTAAATTTTCAGACAGGGCCTAATAATATACAAGCATTTTTATCGTCTCAACGACTGGTTTAAAACCTTCGCCTTTAGGCGAAAATCTGAGAGAAAGCCCGGACCGAGCAGATTTTCGGGGCGAAGTTTTAAACAAAGGTTGGCCTGCGGTGAGCAGCCCCTCGTTCTTTAGGCGGCTTTGGACCGTAGACCAACCGACCGGCTTTCAGCCGGTAGTCGTTGGGTCTGTACACCGCAGGCGGAATGTGTTAAAATTGTTTTGAATTTAAAAAGCTTTATCACGTTCTTCATATCTCATGGTTTGCAGGAAAAAAGGAGCGCCAAATGGAAGATCAAAACACAACAGCCGCCCGCCTGCCGGGCATACGCGCAAAGCAGGAACGCGCGGCAGAGGGAAAACAAAAGCCGCAGATGGGCTGGTCAACCTGGAATTATTTCCGGCAGAACAACACCGAGAAAGCTGCGTTCGGTGTGGCGCTCGCAATGAAACAGGCGGGGCTTGCGGCTGGGGCTTTACAGCTCGTGCGGCGACCTGACCTGCGAAGACCTGCCGGGCAGCTGCGGCCACGAAGAAACGGACGCAGGCACATTTGCCCGCTGGGGCGTTTCTTATTTAAAATATGACTACTGCCATGTTGTAGACATGCAAACGGACGCAAACGGCGGAAAGCAGTTCCCGTCGCAGACGCCGCCGTTTCTTTATATCGGCATTACTCCGCTCGATGAGCCGGGCAAAGAAGCCGGATATGCGGCCGAAACCGCGGAGGTTTCGGGCGGCGTGCGGGTTGAGGACGGCGCGCTGCGCGGCCTTTCGTGCAACGCGGGCTGGGCGCTGTTTCGGGTGAACGCGCCCAGCGCCGGAACGTATTCGCTGGCGGTGTGCTATCAAAAATCCTTCTCTGAACGAAGGCAGTTCGCCCTGGCCGCCGTCAACGACGCCGACGACTACGAACTTTGGTTTCCGCGTTCAAGCGGCTGGTCGGAAACGGGAAGGGTGCATGTGAACATAAAACTGAACCAGGGCGAAAACACGATTCGCTTTTATAACCCCGTCACCGGGCAGAAAGAGGACTCTTATCTGCGCTACCGCAGGATGGAGCGGGGGAGTTTGCCTCCTCCTGGCGTGTGGGGCACGACATCCGCGACTCCTGGGATTCGGTTCTGGCCTGCTATGAAACAGCAAACAGCCTGTGGCAGTTTCAGCGCCCCGGCGCGTACAACGACCCTGACATGCTCGAAGTGGGCGTGAGAAACCTCACCGCCACGGAAAACCGCGCACATTTTTCGCTTTGGTGCATGCTGAGCGCGCCGCTGATTCTCGGCTGCGACGTGCGCCGCTTTGTCAGCGCGGACGCAGCGGGAGGCATCGACCGCAATGCGAATAACGGCGCGTATGACATCATCACAAACCGCGAACTGATCGCCCTGGATCAGGACGCGCTGATGCTGCAATGCAAACGCGTTGCCGATACCGGCGGCATTGATATTCTTATAAAGCCCCTTTGGGGCGGGGAGGCGGCCGTGTTGTTTTTGAACAAGAATGAAAAGCCTGCCGCTGCGGCAGAACTTAACCTTGCACGGCTGCACAAAGAGGACGCCCGCGTAACGCTGCTGCCCGCGGAGGAGTATTTTGTGAAAGACCTTTGGGGTGAAGCGGGGTTTTGCAGGCAGGGCGCAGCGCTTTTTTCAGGAGAAATACCGCCCCACGGAGCAACGGTGTTCCGGATAAAAAACATATCATACTAATTTGCAGATAAAAAAAGAACCGAAGATCGCATCTCTTCGGTTCCTCTTTTGTATTGATCACGCATCCCCGCCCGGCTCTGTTGTTTCTTGCGTATCCCGCGGCCCGGCGGTCGTTTCCTGCGCCGTGCCCGTCTCCGGCTGCGTGTGTGTTTGCGGCACCGTAAAGCCTTCTGTCTCGGTTTCCGGCTCTGTCGTGAAATCCGGGGGCGGCAAATCTTCGCTTTGCGGCTCCTCCGTTACTGTTTCGGCCCGGGTCGTCGTTTCAGGCTCAAGGTTTGAAATCTGCAAGGCGACGCTTGTGGCCACAAACCCCAGAATAAAGCAAAAAATGATTGCAAAATACACCGCCAGCCGCCCGCGGTTGGGCAGCGGTTTCTTGCGGATAGTTTCGTTGTCACGGTAGCCGTATTCGTCGGTCTCTCCCGGGTAGTCTTTCGTGAAACGGTAATATCCTTTCGTGCGCGGCATAAGGGGGGCCTGCCGCTTTTTTTGATTTTTCTTCTGTTTTTTCTCGTTATCCGGCATGGCACTTCATCTTTCACTGATTATTTTAAGGCGTATTGCTCCAGACACTCAACGCTCTTTATCTTTTAAGAACTTTTCAAGAATCTCTTCCTGCGTGGGGGGCGTTTTTAAAATGTTCGGCCGGGCGCTCTCAGGCTGCGCCGGCTTTTCTCTTTTCACCCGCCGCGCGCGTACGGGCTGTGCCGCCCGCCTGTTAAAAAAGGGCAGCGTAAAGCTCATGATGAAGATCGCCGCGCAAACGGTTTCCTCAAACGGTCCTATGCGGCGCAGCAGCATGGTCAGCAGCGCGCAGACAGCGCCGTAAATCAGCTTGTGCCGATGGTCACGCGGCAAAAACCGCGGCAGCGAGAGCAAAAATACGGCGGTGAACAGCAGCACTCCGGCGCTGAGCTCATAGCCCACAGACGCAAGCCGCCCGACCTGCCCCCGTGGGAACAAAAACGCCCATACCGCCGCTGTGAGCAAAAAGCTCGTGGGCGCCAAAATGAAAGCGGGGCGGCGCAGCAGCAAATAGGCAAACGCCGCAAGAAGCACAACGATGCAGGCCGCGCCGACGGGCCCCGTGACGGCGCCCGTTAAAATGTCGCCTGACGAATACATGCCCTTCGCCGGGAACGCCCCGTTTTTGAGCATATAACCCAGTGAGGGAAGCACACTGAGCGTTTCAAGCTCCGTGCCGCTTGCGCCCGCGGCAAGATAGGGGGTGTAAGCAAACATGGTTTTCCGGAAAAAGCTTAAAAAGGCAATTGCAGCCACGGCAGGCATGATTTGCACTTTTGTGAAAAAAGGAACCCATTTGGAAACGAAAGGAACGGCAAACGAAGCCACCGCAAAGCCGAACAGCAGCCCAAAAACAGGAAACCAGAGCGGCGCAGAGACAGGCATTGCCATCGCGGTGCAAAGCCCCATAAAAATTGCCAGCGGAAAGTCCTGTTTTTTTGGTTTTTTCAAGGCATATTGGCAAACAACGCCTTGAAACAGCGCCTCAAACGCTGCCGCGGCAGCCACGCAAACAAGCATCAGCCGGACAGCCTGCCCTTCATGATAATGCCAGGCCACAACCGCGGGAAAAAAAATTATGACGAAATAATCGCTTAAAAACGGGTTTTTTGTGAGCTTTTTCCATTGTTTGTTCACTTCCAATTATTTTCGCCTTCTTTCCATTTTTTGATTATTGCACACTGGGCGGTTGCCGAATATTATAGTAATGACTGCAAGTGTATCGCGCATACAAAAAGCGCCCGGGCGAAGAAAATTCGCTTTTGCCGAAGTTTTTCGGGGGTGGGGCTTTTTGGGGCGCCCAAGGCCCGGTGAACATGCAGAGGGCGGCGAGAGGATACGCGGTAAGCCAAGCTGTTTTTTGAAACAACAAGAAACGGCGCGCCTGCCCAATTTGGGCACATTGCAATCCTTTCCGCCCGATTGACACCCCTGCGTGGGTCGCGCCCGTGACGAAACTGCGCCTTTGCCCGATGCCGCTTGCAGCGAGTAATCACCGTTACGGAAAATACTGTTTTAGGCCTTCGGTGACCGGGCCGGGCGGCCGGGCCGCCAAACGAAAGGAATGACACTTTTTTATGAGAATTGAGGTTCAGGATGACTACCGGATTGCGGTTGAATTGACCAAAGACGATATGAGTGAGCTTGACATTACATATGAGGACCTTGATTATTCGAACATCGAAACACGGCGCGTACTGTGGACGGTGCTTGACGAGGCAAGCCACACGATCGGGTGCGATATTAACCTTTCTGAACGCATGCTGATTGAGGCGGTTCCCGCAACCGCGGGCGGCTGCATCATCTATTTTACGGTGCTCCCCAAGTCTCACGGCAGCACAGGCACAAAAATCATCAAACGGGACGAGGGCGCGGTGATCTGCGACATCCCGAAGCTTGACGACCTTTTTGCCGCCTGCGCCATGCTGAAAAAGAAAGGCTATGACCAAAAAAGCGAGCTGTACGCAAAAGACAACCGCTACAGGCTTGTCCTCTACCCTTCCCCCGCAGACGAAACGGCAATGGAAACCGTGCTTTGCGAATTCGGAAACATTTTGCGTCACCACAAAAGCCATACGCTTTCCCACATGGAGGAGTATTGGAAACGGCTTGCGTCACCGGACGCAGTCGCCAAGCTTTAACCGGATATTGATTTGTAAAAACAAAGGCCGCCGCTTGGGCGGTGGGGCAAGGACGCCCCATAGATGCTGCGCAACGCAATACGCCGCGGGACGCGTCAGCCGCAATGTATATGGTTAATCGGAATAAGCTTCCCTCGCCGTTTCGCGAAGCGCGGCGATGGCGGCTTTTCTGTTTTTCGCTCCGAAAACCGCGCTGCCCGCCGCACGCGGTGGGCGCGGATGTGTGTGGTTAAGCGCGATACGCTTCCTCCGCTGTTTCGCGAAGCGCGGCGATGGTTGCTTTTCTGTCTTTCGCGCCAAATACGGCGCTGCCCACCGCGAAAGCGTTCGCGCCCGCCGCGGCCGCAACGGCAATTTTTTCGCTGTTGATGCCGCCGTCCACCTGAATATCAAGCGGCAGCCCGCGCCGAACACACTCCTGCCGCAGCGCGCTGATTTTCGGCAGCGCGCTCTCAAGAAACGGCTGGCCGCCAAACCCCGGCTCAACGGTCATAATCAGCACCATTGAAAGCCTGCCGAGCAGCGGAAACACCGTTTCAACAGGGGTGGAGGGCTTGACGGAAACAGAGGGCTTCACGCCCGCCGCCGCAATTTTTTCAATCATTATTCCGGCGTTGTCTTCCGAGGCTTCTAAATGAAAGGTTAAAATATCGGCCCCCGCGGCGATAAAATCGTCAAGATAGCGCAGGGGGTCCTGAATCATCAGGTGCACGTCGAAGGGCAGGTGTGTGTGAGCGCGCATGCTCTTGATGATCGGCGCGCCGAGCGTGATGTTGTTGACAAACTGCCCGTCCATCACGTCTATATGCACCCAGTCCGCCCCGTTTTCTTCCAGGCTTTTCAGCTCCTGCCCGAGACATGAGAAGTCTGACGAGAGCAGGGAGGGGGAAATATATATCATAAAGTAATCGTCCTTTCAGGCATTGCGGGGGTTCTTTTATGAACCCTGTCTCTTTTGTAAAAAATGCAAATATACAGATATAGTGTATCACAAAAAGCGGCAAGATTCAAACCATAATTTTTTAAGTTGTGGGCGGCAGGTTTTTATAGTTGATTAACTCAAAAAGCAGTACAAGATTTGCGAGGATTATTTTTGTCGAACAAGGCGGAGGACACAGCCTTACTGGCGTAAGGCAAGGACGACAACGCACTTCGGCGGAAATAAAACCGCAAAGATGTATCGATTTTTGGGTTAATCGACTATAATCTTTGTCAAAAAGCCTTGACAAATCCGTTTTCCTGTTATACACTGAACAATGAAAATAGGGGTGCCTGAAATAACAGGCTGAGATACGGATGTTTTCTGTGACCCTCTAACCTGATCTGGATAATGCCAGCGTAGGGAACATACTGATTTCGCTTGTTTTGCGTCAGCATGCACAGCCTTCGTTGGATTTTTCCGATGAAGGCTTTTTTCATGCAGACAAACGGGCACTATATAGATAGTAGGTGACTATATGACTGTATTCGCCCGGAATGGAAAGGATTGATTTTATGAAAGCAAGCGCGGCAATTCAAGTTTTGCCAACAGCTGAAAATACCGAGGAGCTTGTGCGTGTTGTGGACGAGGTGATCGCCTACCTCAAAGGCACCGGGCTCAACTGCTATGTCGGCCCGTTCGAAACCACAATCGAGGGCGAGGATTACGACCAGATTATGGACATTATAAAAGAATGCCAGCATATCGCCGTGCGCGCGGGCGCGCCGAGCGTGTCGGCGTATATCAAGGTGGTCTGGCAGCCGGAGGGAGAGATTCTGACCATTGAGAAAAAGACTCAAAAACACCACGTCTAAGCTGCCCGCACTGCTCTCTTGCGCGGCGCTGCTCGGCATTTGGCAGCTGGTCACCGCTCTTGGGATTGTGCCCCGCTACATGCTTCCCTCGCCCGGGGCGGTGGCTTCTGTGTTTTACAAGGACTTCGGCCTGCTGGCTGAAAACGCAAAAGTCACGCTGCTCGAGGCCTTTTACGGCCTGCTGCTCGGCGTGCTGCTCGGCTTTGTGTTCGCCGTGCTGATGGACGCGTTTTCATGGCTTTACCGCGCGTTTTATCCCCTGCTGGTGATCACGCAGACGATTCCCACCGTTGCCGTCGCGCCGCTGCTCGTGCTGTGGTTCGGCTATGAAATGACACCTAAAATTATTTTGATTATTGTGGTGACGTTCTTCCCCGTCACCGTCGGGCTGCTCGACGGCTTCAAGGCGGTGGATCCGGATTCCGTGAACCTGCTGCGCGCAATGGGGGCCGGGCGGCTGAAAATCTTTCGCCACATCAAATTTCCCTCAGCCCTTACGCCGTTTTTTTCGGGCCTGCGCATCGCGGCGGCTTATTCCGTCGTGGGCGCTGTAATATCGGAGTGGCTGGGCGGCTTCGGCGGCCTCGGGGTTTATATGACGCGGGTAAAAAAAGCCTTTGCGTTCGACAAGATGTTCGCGGTCATCATTTTGATCTCCGTCATCAGCCTGCTGTTGATGTGGCTTGTGGGCTTTCTTGAAAAAAAATCCATGCCCTACAAATACCTTCACGAAAAAGAATAGTGAAAAAAGGACGGTCATAAACATGAGAATATTGAAAAAAGTTTCAGCGGCGCTTTTAGCGCTCACCATGCTCGCCGGGACGGCCGCTTGTTCAAAAGACACCGAAATCACAACCACCGCGGCCCCCAAAACCGAAAAAACCAAAATTTCTTTTGTGCTGGACTGGACGCCCAACACGAATCACACCGGGCTTTATGTGGCGCAGGCGAAGGGCTTCTTTGAAGAGGCCGATTTGGAGGTGGAAATCACCCAGCCCCCCGAAGACGGCGCGGAGGTGCTTGTCGGTTCAGGCAAGGCACAGTTCGGCGTTTCATTTCAAGACAGCATGACGCCCGCAATAGCGGGTGATAACACCCTGCCCATCACCGCCGTGGCCGCGCTTGTGCAGCACAACACCTCGGGCATCATCTCCCGCAAGGGCGAGGGAATGGACAGCCCCAAAGGCCTTGAAGGCAAAAAATACGCCACATGGGACCTGCCCGTTGAAAAGGCGATGATCAAAGACGTTGTGGAAAAGGACGGCGGCGACTTCTCGAAGGTGCAGCTGATTCCGAGCACGGTGACGGACGAGGTTTCGGCGCTTGAAAGCAAATCCGTCGACGCGATCTGGGTCTTTTATGGCTGGGGCGGCATTGCGACCGAGGTCGCACAGCTTCCCACGGAGTATTTCGCGTTTAAGGACATCAACCCCGTGTTTGATTATTACACGCCTGTGCTCATCGCGAACAACAGCTTCCTTTCAGAAAACCCGGAGGCGGCGAAAGCGTTCCTCGCAGCCGCAGCGAAAGGCTATGAATTCGCGGCGACAAATCCCGGGGAAGCCGCGCAGATTTTGATGGACGCGGTGCCGGAACTCAAAGACAGCGCGGACCTTGTGACGGAGAGCCAAAAATACCTTTCGGCGCAATACAAGGCGGAAGAATCGCGCTGGGGCTACATTGACCCCGCCCGCTGGAACGGTTTTTATAATTGGCTGAATGAAAACGGCCTCGCTCCCGCGGAAATTCCTGAAAACACAGGCTTTTCAAACAGCTATCTGCCCGTACAGTAACAATGGAGAAACTCACTGTAAAGAATATAAACAAGGCTTTCGGCGGGAAACAAGTGCTGGAGGATGTGTCGGTAACGCTGGGGGCGGGTGAAATCGTTTGCCTGCTGGGCGTTTCCGGCGTGGGCAAAAGCACGCTGTTCAACGTCATTTCGGGCCTGATGCCCCCTGACGGCGGAACGGTTCTTCTCGACGGGGAGGACATTACCGGCAAGCCCGGCCGCATCAGTTATATGCTGCAAAAGGATTTGCTGCTGCCCTACCGCACGATTGAAGACAACATCGCCCTGCCGCTCGTCATCAAGGGCATGGGCAAAAAAGAGGCCAGAAAACAGGCGGGCGGGCATTTTGAAGCCTTCGGCCTTGCCGGCACAGAAAAAAAATACCCGTCTCAGCTCTCAGGCGGCATGCGGCAGCGCGCGGCGCTTTTGCGCACCTATCTCTTTTCAAGCGGCGTCGCATTGCTCGACGAACCCTTTTCGGCGCTTGACAACCTTACAAAAACGGCCATGCACAAGTGGTATCTTGATGTGATGGAGCAAATCCGGCTTTCGACCCTGTATATTACCCACGACATCGACGAGGCCATTGTGCTTTCTGACCGCATTTATCTGCTCACGGGCGCGCCGGGAAGAATCACCGAAGAGATTGTGATAAAAGAGCCGAGGCGCGAGCGTGCAGACTTCAGCCTCACAGGCGAGTTTCTTGCCTATAAAAAGCAGATTCTTGAAAAATTGTAACTTTCAAAAAATAAGTGTTGACAACAGGGTTGTTCTGTGATATATTGCAGTATAATACAATGAAATATTGCCACGCAAAGACTGTGAAGGAAATAAAGACACCCTTTGAGGGCCCAGAGAGCTGCCGGCCGGTGAGAGGCAGCGCCGAAAATGGTGTGCATAACTCGTTCCGGAGTTGCTTTTCTGAAAATGGGGCGTTCGCGCAATGCCGCTAATAGGAAAGGACGGTTGACCTCGTTATTGGTCTAGCCTTGTTTGAGGTAAACAGAGGGCAGAACTTTTCTGCTGAACTAGGGTGGTACCACGATTACTGTCGTCCCTTATACCGTTCATACCGGTGTAAGGGGCGTTTTTGTTTTTTCCCGCGCTACGGAACAAACGCTTGCGGCCGCAGTATTCTTTGTAAAAATGCACTTGAAAGGAAAGATGATTATGATGAACGACGGCTGCAAGAAATACCGCCCTTTTGAGGGCTTTGAGGTCAAAGACCGCCAATGGGTTTCCAACAAAATTGAAAAAGCGCCCGTTTGGTGCAGCGTCGATTTGCGCGACGGCAACCAGGCGCTTGTGGATCCGATGAATCTGGAAGAGAAGATGGAGCTGTTCAATCTTCTGATTGAAATCGGCATCAAAGAGATTGAAATCGGTTTCCCCTCCGCTTCGCAAACCGAATACGACATTATCCGTTATTTGATTGAGGGGAACCTGATTCCTGACGACGTGACCATTCAGGTTTTGGTGCAGGCGCGCGAGCATCTGATCCGCCGCACCTTTGAGGCGATCGACGGCGCGAAAAACGTGATTCTGCATTTTTATAACAGCACAAGCGAACTGCAGCGGCGCGTGGTGTTTAACAAAGAGATGAGCGGCGTGATTGACATTGCCGTGGAAGCTGCAAAATTAATCAAAGAACTGGGCGACGAGGCCGAAAAAAAGGGCATGAACATCCGCTATGAATATTCGCCGGAGAGCTTCACACAGACCGAAATCGAAAACGCGGTGGAAATCTGCGAGCGCGTGATGGAGGTACTGGAGCCGACCCCCGACAAGAAAATCATTTTGAACCTGCCCCAAACGGTGGAGACGAACACCCCGAACGTGTATGCGGATCAGATTGAGTTGTTCTGCCGCATGCTTAAAAACCGTGAGAGCGCAATCATCAGCCTGCACCCGCACAACGACCGCGGCACGGGCGTCGCGGCGGCGGAATTGGGACTGTTGGCAGGGGCCGACCGTTTGGAGGGCACACTGTTCGGCAACGGCGAGAGAACGGGCAACCTTGATTTGGTGACCGTCGCGCTGAACATGTATACAAAAGCGGTCGACCCCGAGCTGGATTTGGGCAACATCAACCGCCTGCGCGAGGTGTTTGAGCGCACCACAAAAATGACGATCAACCCCCGCCACCCCTATGTGGGAGAGCTGGTGTTCACTGCTTTTTCCGGTTCGCATCAGGACGCGATCAACAAAGGTGAAGAATACCTGCGCACCAAAAATCCGGAGTTCTGGGAGATCCCCTACCTTGTCATCGACCCGGCGGACATCGGCAGGGAATATGAGCCGATCATCCGCATCAACTCGCAGTCCGGCAAGGGCGGCGCGGCGTTTATTATGAGCACAGTATTCGGCTACCACCTTCCGAAAGCCATGCATCCGGACTTCGGGCGCGCGGTCAAGGCCGAGTGCGACCGCCGCGGCACGGAAATTTTGCCCGACGACGTGATGGAGCTGTTCAGCAGGGAATATATTGTGGATGGGCCTTATATGCTGACAAAACACAAGTTCAATGAGGACGACGCGGTGAACGAAACCTCGCCCCGCGTGCGTTTTGAAGGTGAAATCCGCCACAACGGCGACGCGAGTGTTGCCATCAGCGGCAGCGGCAACGGCCCTATCGACGCATTCTTCAACGCGCTGTCCAAAGTCGGCATTACGGGCTATTCGT
This sequence comes from Oscillospiraceae bacterium, assembly GCA_031270605.1. GTDB lineage: Bacteria > Bacillota > Clostridia > Oscillospirales > Acutalibacteraceae > JAISXG01. Next base: position 16,482 of record JAISXG010000046.1, read on the forward strand.
TTAAGGACTATTCCGAGCACGCGATTTCCGTCGGCTCTGACGCAAAGGCGGTTTCTTATATCCACCTGACCACACCCGAGGGCAAAAACGAGTTCGGCGTGGGTATTTCGCACAACATCAACTATGCCTCCATCCGCGGCATTCTGAGCGCGATTAACCGCTCTATTTTGAAAAAAGAGGCGGAATAAGCCTTTTTCGCTATGCGCCTGCGGGCAAGCCCAAAGGCGCACGGCGTTGTTTTGGATTAAAATAAGTTATCTGTTGGGAAAGGCAGGAACAATTATGGAATATACAATCGCGGTCTTAAAGGGCGATGGCATCGGCCCTGAAATTGTGAATGAAACCATCAAGGTGCTCGATGCAGTAAGCGAAAAAACAGGCATACAATTTGAATTTCAGGACTATCTTCTCGGCGGCGCGGCCTATGATCAAACAGGCTCGCCCCTGCCCGAAGAAACCGTGGCGGGCTGCAAGAACGCGGACGCGGTGCTGCTCGGCGCCGTCGGCGGCGAGCGGTGGGACACCTTGCCAGCATCCCTGCGCCCGGAAGCCGGACTTCTCGGCATTCGCAAGGCGCTCGGACTTTATGCAAACCTGCGCCATGTGAAAATTTTTGAACCGCTGCGCAACTCCTCCCCGTTAAAAAACGAGCTGATTGCCCACGGGCTTGACATCATGATTGTACGCGAGCTGACGGGCGGCATCTATTTCGGCAAAAAGGGCCGCGAGGGTGAAGACACCGCTTTTGACACAGAGCGTTATTCCCGCTTTGAGGTGGAGCGCATCGCGAGAACGGCCTTCGGGCTTGCCCAAAAACGGGCGAAGCGCCTTTGCTCGGTTGACAAAGCGAACGTGCTCGAAAGCTCCCGGCTGTGGCGCGAGGTCGTAATAGAAACTGCGACGGATTACCCCGATGTGGCGCTTTCCCACATGTATGTCGACAACTGCGCCATGCAACTCATCCGCAACCCGGGGCAGTTTGACGTGGTGGTCACCTCGAACATGTTCGGCGACATTCTCTCCGATGAGGCGTCCATGCTCAGCGGCTCCATCGGCATGCTGGCTTCGGCAAGCCTTGCAAACGGCGCCTTCGGGCTTTATGAGCCGATTCACGGCTCCGCGCCGGACATCGCGGGCCAGAACAAGGCGAACCCCCTTGCCACGGTGCTCTCCGCTTCAATGATGCTGCGCTATTCCTTGGGCGAAGCCGTGGCTGCGGATTTGATTGACAATGCGGTGGAAGCTGTGCTGAAAGCATTCCGCACAGCGGATATTTATGAAGAGGGCTTTACGCTTGTTTCCTGCTCCGAAATGGGCGACAGGGTCGCGGCGCTGCTGCGGGCATAATAACTTCCATGCCTCCACACGGAATTTTCTTGCAATTTGCTCTGGTATTTTTTAAAAATCTATTATATACTATTTAGGGCGTGTTTGAAAAATGGCAACATGCCCTAAATCGGCGCTTTCTGCGCCACTCTGCGATAAAAAATCTTGAAAACCGCCGAGGTTTCCTGCGATTTTTCGCCTTGATTGGCACAAAAATCACTTGATTTTGTGCAAATTGCCATTTTTCAAACACACCCTAGTAATTGCGATAAAATTGTGGTTAGGAGATTTTGCCATGCTAAGCTATGAAGAACTGCAAACCCTGCTGAAAAAAGAGGGTCAGGAGCACCTGCTGCGCTTTTATGACGAACTGAGCGCCGAAGAGCAGGCCTCGCTTGCCCGCCAGATTGAGCGGGTGGATTTTTCACTGATTGACTATTTTAAACAGAAAAATTTTAATAAAGGTGAGCATAAGGAAGAGGACAAGAAAGAGCTTGCGCCCATGAAAATCATGTCGCTTGCGGAAATCGAGGCGCAGAAAGAATCTCTGTACGCCGAGGGAGTGAAGCTGCTCAAGGCCCAAAAGGTCGGCGCCATCCTGCTTGCGGGCGGCCAGGGCTCGCGGCTCGGGGTGAGCGGACCCAAAGGCAAGGTGGACATCGGCGTCACCAAAACGGTATACATCTTTGAAATGCTCATCCGCAACCTGATGGATGTTGTCAACGGGGCCGGCGCGTGGGTACCCTTGTTTGTGATGACAAGCGAGAAGAACGACGCGGAAACGCGCGAGTTTTTCGCAGAGCAGGACTTTTTCGGTTATAACAAAGACTTTGTGCACTTCTATATGCAGGATATGATGCCCGCCGTGGATTTTGAGGGTAAAATCCTCTTGGAGGGCAAGGGGCAGATCGCATTTTCACCCAACGGCAACGGCGGCTGGTTCTCCTCGCTTGTTAAAAGCGGCTTGATAGACGCCGTGAACGCCTATGGGATTGAGTGGCTCAACGTGTTCGCAGTCGACAACGTGCTGCAAAGAATCGCGGACCCCTGCTTTGTGGGAGCATCCTCCCTTTCGGGCACAAACTGCGGCGCGAAGGTCGTGCGCAAAAACCACCCCGATGAAAAAGTCGGCGTGCTCTGCCTTGAAAACGGGCAGCCGAACATTGTGGAATATTACGAATTGACCGACACCCTGCGCAACGCCAAGGACGAAAACGGCGACTATCTCTATGCCGGCGGCGTGATTCTCAACTATCTGTTCCGCCTGTCAAAGCTGCACGAAATCAACAACCTGCAAATGCCCTATCACATCGCTGAGAAAAAAATTCCATACGTTGACGGCGAGGGCAAGCTTGTGACTCCTGCAGAAAACAACGGATACAAATTTGAAACATTGGTGCTGAGCATGATCCGCCTTTGCGGCGACTGCCTGCCCTATGAAATCGTGCGCGAAAAAGAGTTTGCGCCCATTAAAAACCGCGCAGGCGTCGACTCGGTTGAAAGCGCGCGGGAGCTGCTCAGGCTGAATGGCGTGGAACTTTAGAGAGCGTTTACACGGGATGGATTTAGCCGTAATAATGTCTGCCAAAACAGCAAAACACGCAAAGACACAACAATGCTGCATGCATAAAAAAGGCCGCCGGTTCCAATACTGTTACAAAGCGATTTTGTCAGTATCGGGGGCGGTTTTTTGTTCGCAAAGCTGAAGGTTCGCGCAAGGCTGATTCTTGTGGGCCGGCGGGCGCAGACCTTTTTTTATACAAGCCTGTTTTTTTTGCTGCGCACATTTTGTTTTGCGGCGGCGGCGGCGTGTGTGGGCATTTTTATTTTGCTGGTTTCACAAAATATGCTCCATGACCGGAGCGGCGGCTATTTTTTATTTGTCTGCGCCTGCCTTGTCATGATTTTTTTGATCTGCGTTTATTTCTTTGCCCTGCTCACACTCAAACGCAGCCTCTATTTTGAAAAAATCATTGCGGGCAGCCGTTTTTCCGAAGAAAAAATGAGCTTCGGGCAAGAGGTCCGCGCCACGCTGCAAACCCTGCTGGCCTCCCTTGCGGTGTATGGAATCAAGCTCTTGTGGCTGCTGTTTTTCTGCTCGCCGGGCCTTGCGCTGCTTCTGCTGGTTTCTATTTCGCTGCAAAGGGGCGGCCTTGCGGCAAATGTGTTTTATGCCCTTTGCGCGGGCAGCGCGTGCCTGATCCTGTTCGGCATCCTGTTTTATTTCTGCACGGCGCAGCGGTATCTGCTCGCGGTGAGGATCGCGGGGCTTAAGGGCAGGGGCGTGATTGCCGCGATCAAAGAAAGCGCGCGACTGATGGACGGCTCGTCCTGTGCCGTCGCGATGTTCAAGCTGGGCCTTGCGGCCTGGCTTGTGCCCTGCCTTTGGATTGTGCCCGCCTTTTATATCGTGCCCTACAGCCGTCTTTCGTTTGAGCTGCTGTGTGAAAAATATATGACCGCCCCGAACGCCGCGCTCAAGGAGCGGGAGGACGTCAATTTGTTCTCAACAAAACGGCTGCCGCAGATTTAGGGCACACAGGATTGGGGGCATATCGACTATACAAACAACCCCTAATAAAGCTCGTCTTCCTCATCTTCATATTCATCGTCCGGCTCCAGAGGAATCTCGGCAAACACCTCGACCTTGCGGCTGCTTGTCCAAACAGACGGGATGATGTTCACAGTGAAGCCGCAGCCGGGCGGGTGCCGCCACTCGTGCATTTGCATTTCCGGCAGGCCGAACGCCGCAAGCAGCGTCATGATCACGCCGCCGTGGGTGACGATGGCCGTCTCACGCACGCCCGAAGAAAGCATGCCGTCCACAATTTTCACAAAACACGCGCAAATGCGCGCGGTGAACGCGCCGCTGCTCTCGCCGTGGGGCGGGGCGGTCCGGCTGCCACCCCTGAGCCACTCGGCAAATTCGGGATATTTCGCAAGCTCGTCCGCCGTGTGCCCCTCAAACTCACCGAAATCGCATTCAATCATGTCCGCGATCGGCGTTGCTTCTCTTTCAGGATAAATCAGCGCGGCGGTTTGCAGGCAGCGCGCAAGCGGGCTGCAAAAAACCGCCTCCGGCTTGGGGTAAGCATAGGAATTGAGCAGGTCATGAATTGCGGCGACGCCCTCTTCGCACAGCGGCTCGTCTGTGTGGCCGATATAGCGCCCCTCTAAATTCCCTTTTGTGTATCCGCTCCTGATCAGATGAATTTTATAAGTTTTCATAAAAAGTCCTTTACATAAAAGTGTTTGTTACTATATAATTAAAGTATCATAAAATTTTACGCTGTTCTTTCAAGATTTCTTTTATTGTAACCGAACACCGCCCCCAAAAGCAAGAACAAATTCGTGCAATGTTCCGCGGCAGAAGTTTCGAAATGTTAAAAGTTTGATTACAGATTCTTTACACATCACCGATATAGTATAGTTTAAAGAAATTTATTCGCATAAAACGCTTCTTAAAAATATAATGAGGAAGGGCATTCCGCTGCCTGTTTGTTTTGACGGGGCAAGGCTGACGCGTCTTTTGCCCAAGACAAATGCACTTGCACCGCAATGCAGCATATAGATTATGAACAACGGATTCAGCGCAAGACTTTCAGAATTAAGAAAAGAGAAAAAGGTCAGCCAAAAGGCCGCGGCGGCGGCTCTCGGCGTTTCTCAGGCGTTGCTGTCGCACTATGAAAAGGGCATCCGCGAATGCGGCCTTGACTTTTTGAAGCGGGCGTGTGAATACTATGACGTTTCGTCGGATTATCTGCTCGGCCTGAGCGACCGCCGCAGAACCCTGAGCACCGGCCTTGACTCCGACGACCTGCCCGGCGAGGGCGACGCCGTCACAGAGATCCTGCACCGCTCGGCCATTAAGGTTTGCGAACGCGCGGGTATGACAAGCGAGGAGATGGAGCATTGCTTCAAGCGGCTGAGCACGCTGTCGGCATACCGCACAATTTTGCTCCTGGCAGATAAAAACCCCAATGACCGCGCATGGCTCACGCAGGCGCTGGAGGCTGAAAATTTGCTTGCCGCCTGCATTCTGCACCATCACCGCAGCCCGTTTAAGAACGACGCGACCGACGTCAACCTGTTTAAAGACAACCCTGAAATGCTCGGGGGGCTCATTGCATCCTGCGAGGATTTTATGAAGGAGCATTTTATTCAGAAACCCAAGAAGGGCAAAAAATCCAATACATAGCAAGCACGCGCAGCTTGCGTGGCTGCCGCAAACCGCTTATTGCCGGGGTGTTCTTTTAAGGCGTATTGACACGCCTTGGAACGCTCCGGTTTTTTAAAATTTTAATTTTCTATTGACACCTGTGGTTTATAGTTATAAACTAAAGACAAGGTTTATGGGTATAAACCAGTACTCTGTTCTTTTCAATATGGCAAAAGGAGTGTTCGAATGGAGAGCTTAAAGCTTTGCGAGAGCGACTATCGTTTTATGCTGGTGGTTTGGGAGCATGCGCCCCTCACCTCGGGCCAACTGGTGAGCCTGTGCGCCGAAAAACTCGGGTGGAAAAAGCCCACAACCTATACCGTGCTGCGTAAGCTGAGTGAAAAGGGGCTTGTGAAAAATGAAAACACACTTGTGTGCGCGCTCGTGCCAAAAGAACAGGTGCAGGCCTTTGCAAGCGAACGCTTTGTAGACCGCGCCTTTGCAGGCTCTCTGCCCCAGTTCCTCACCTCGTTTCTCGGCGGCAAAACCATCTCCCCAAAAGAAGCGGAAGAGCTGAAACGCCTGATTGACGAACATCGGGAGGACTGAGGAATGAATGCTTTGTTTTTGAAAATATTGAACATGAGCATCACCGCAAGCTATGTGATTCTGGCACTGTTTGCCGTTCGGCTGCTGCTCAAAAAATTTCCCCGGCTCTATTACTATTTTCTTTGGCCCGCCGCACTGTTTCGCCTTGTGTGCCCCGTGTCTTTGTCTGCAATTTTCAGCCTGTTTCAAATGAGACCTTTTGATATGAGCGCCGCCCAAAGCGGCGGCGGCGCAAAGTTAGATTATATCCCCGAAAACATCGGCCTGATGCCCACCCCGCACGTGAGCGTGGGTATTCCCGCGATGAACACGGTAATTACCGAAAGCCTGCCCGCCGCAACTCAAACCGCAAGCACAAACCCCTTGCAGGTGTAGATCACTGTCGCAACAGCGCTCTGGTGCGCCGGCATGCTTGCGTTGTTCGCCTATAATCTTATAACCTACATCCGCCTCAAGCGCCGCATGGCGACCGCCGTGCGATTTGAGGGCAACGTGTTTGAGGCGGAAGGTATCGGCTCACCCTTCATCCTTGGATTCTTCAGGCCGCGCATTTATCTTCCCTTTGGCCTGAGCGGGCGGGAGCGCGGCTATGTGCTGAGCCACGAGCGGTATCACCTTAAGAAAAAAGACTATTGGGTCAAGCTTTTGGGAATGTGCGTGCTCGTGCCGCACTGGTTCAACCCCCTTGTTTGGGTCGCCTTTTCGCTCATGTGCAAAGACATGGAGATGCGCTGTGACGAGCAGGTGCTTTCATCCGCATGCGAATGCGCCGCAAAAGATTACAGCCGTTCGCTGCTCGCATTTGCGACTCCCGGGCGGCCCGCGGCAGCCCCCCTTGCTTTTGGCGAAACGGGGGTGCGCTCACGCATCAAACATGTCTTGCGCTTTCGCGAGGCTCCCCGCCGGGCGCGGATAGCCGCCGCATTGCTCTGCGTTGCCGCATTGGCCGCCTGCGCCGCAAACCCGCCACAGGAAAACGACGCCATCCGCGCTCTTTATGGTGACTATGTGTTTGACAGCGCAGTCTATTCCAATCCGGCGAGCTCCTCAAGCGCTCCTTACGGTGAAGCTTTTAAGCTCACGGGCACTTCATTGGTTGTGAAAGCGCCAGAGAAGCCCCGGAAAAAATACTCCTTGAACTATCAAAAAGTGGCGATTGACAAACAAGACTTTGAGAAAGGGTTAACAACGTTTTCTCTGAGAGAAAGGCCCTTGCTTGACGGCTATCAAGAATGCTATCAGTTGGCCGAGTCACCCGATTCCGCTTACCGGCTTTATCAAATGGACGGCGAGCTGTGGCTCGAGGAACGCGGTTGGCGGATTTTCAGAATCACCAAAGCCGACGGCACAAACATCACTAGCCCAACTGGAGAGTATGTATTTGAACGTGCCGTTATGATGTCGCCCTTAAGCTCTTTCTTTCCCACACGTAATTACAGGGAATATTATGACTTCTCAAAACACACAATGACAATCACCGGAGCAGACGGTATCTGTTCTGTTGTTGCCATGCAGTATCAAAAAGAGCCCCTTTTGCAGCAGCCGTTTGATGAAGAGGTGCAGGAAACACTGGCTTCTTTGGCCGCGGACTACAACGAGTGTTATCAACTGGCAACCTCCACTGACGGCGCAGGCTACCGTCTTTGCCAAATGGACGATGAATTGTGGCTTGTGAAAATAAACCCGCACAATAACGGCGACGCGGCACCGCAGCACTATATTTGGAGCATCTACAGCATCATAAAAGCCGATGGCGCGGGCATAAAAATTTCTGTTTCAGGCACACGGGATGGCACAGACGCATTTTTAGCTTTACAGGGGGGCTATGTGTCAGAATATGAAGGGGAAACCTGCTATAACATCACTTCGGAACACATCAAACAAAAATCAAGGTATCAGATTTTTAAATATGACAAGTCCTTCGCGTCTTTTTTGCTGTATGAGGACAGCGTCTATCCTCTTGGCGTATGGTTCGGCGGGCTTGGGGTCACCAGCATGGACGCGGATGACATAAACGGCGACGGCCTGCCCGAGCTGTATTTCACCTATTCCTGGGGGTCCGGCGTGAACCGCTCCCACGCGGCATATTTCGACCCCGTTGCAAAACAGGTTGTGGAGCTTGATTATGTGCGCAATAACGGGGATATGCTTTTTGCAACAGATCAAAGCGGTCTTCTTTCCTTGTTTTCTGCAAAGTCGGCACCATCAGACGGCTTTGCGGATTTTGCGCTTGAAAGCACCGGACGGCTTGCAACCGTCGGCTTTGAAAATGGCCAAATTTCTTTGCACCCTGTTTCTCAAGGGCTGACAAACTTGTTGGATTAAAAAAAGAACAATGCTTGCGGGCAAAAGCGCCTGCAAGCATTGTTTTGTGGGGCAAGCCCCCTCATTTCAAATGAAAAGTGTTCACGATCAATAGTTGGAAGCCTTCACTTCAAAATAGGCCTGCGGGTGTGCGCAGGTGGGGCAAACGGTGGGCGCGGCCTTGCCCACGTGAATGTGGCCGCAGTTGCGGCAGACCCAGACAACCTCTTCGGTTTTTTCAAACACGATGCCGGCTTCAAGGTTTGCAAGCAGCTTCTGATATCTCTCTTCGTGCTCTTTTTCAATGCCGGCCACCATGTGGAACAGCGCGGCGATTCTCGTGAAGCCCTCTTCTTTCGCGACCTCTTCGAATTCTTTATACATTTCTGTCCACTCATAGTTTTCACCCGCGGCCGCATCCTTGAGGTTTTCCGCCGTGCCGGGGACCTTGCCGCCGTGCAGCTCTTTGAACCAGAGCTTCGCGTGCTCTTTTTCGTTGTCGGATGTTTCGTTAAAAATGGCAGCGAACTGCTCAAAACCTTCTTTTTTTGCCTGTGACGCATAATACTGATATTTCACCCTTGCCTGCGATTCGCCCGCATAGGCCGCCATCAGGTTGGCTTCTGTTTTGCTTCCTTTGAATTCCATGTCAATTCCTCCTTTTTTCGTTTCTTTGCCCGAAAGCAAATAACTGTCATAGGGCACAAAGCGCCTTGCGTCCTCTTTTCACCGGCACGCTGAAAATGCGATAAACAACGCGCCGCAAAAAAACGCTTAACGATATTTTGAGACCTATTTGCATTATTATACCAAATTTTTCAAGAATAATCAAGAGAACAGCGGCCTGTTCTTGAAAAATTTTTCTGTTTACACATCAAACAGCGCCCGCTCCAGATTCTTGCCCAAAATGCCTTCTTTTGCTTCTTCGGGAATGTCCAGCCCCAAAATACGTTCAATCGCACCCCTTGTTCGCCCGGCATCATTATAGGGAAAATCGAGGCCGAAAATGCTGCGCTCATTGCCCGTGATCGAAATCACGGCGCGCAGCCCGTCGTCAGAGATCGTCCAGTCCTGCGGCAGGCCGCCGTCTTTATAATGAATGGTCGTCCAGCCCGCGAAGGTGGTGTTGAAGGGCGCGTTGCGCTTGGTGTTCGCCATGACGGCAAGCGCCTCTTTAAAAAAGCAGTAGCCGCCGATATGTTCCATGCTGAACCGCAAAAACCGGTGGTGCCACGCAACCTCGTCAAACAGCAGCAGGTTATAGTCAGATATGCGGTGCCAGTGAATACCCGTGTGGAACGAAAGAAACAGCCCCAACTCCTCGGCTGCGGCATAGACCTCCCGTGCCTCGGGGCTCATAATGTTGATTTCCTGCGCGGCGGGGTGGATCTTGATGCCTTTAAAACCGAGGGAGTGGATGTGCCGCACCTGTTCGCCCACGCCGCCCTCGTCAAAATTGACCGTGCCGAAGCCCACAAGACTGTCGTCGTTTTCAATCTGCCGGGCAAGCCAGTCGTTCTCCTTGCCGGGCAGGCCTGACTTTTTATATTGGTTCTCAAACGGGGCAAAACAGACCGCGCGGTCAATGCCGCACTCTTTCATATATTCCTTCAACGCGGGAATCGACCCCGCCGGCCGCACCTCCTCGGGAAAAACATGGGCGTGGTTCGCGAAAATTTTATAGCTCATGTCTGTGTTCCTTTCTGCTTTTTATTATAACAGAAAACGCCGCCTGTGTCAGGCGGCAATCTTCATTCGCCGCGCACCTTTTGCCGCCGCGCGGGTTTATTCATAGTCGTTTTCGTTTTCCCAATTGTGCCACACGGCCTGCACGTCGTCATTGTCCTCAAACATCTCAAGCATTTTGCCCATGTTTTTGATGTCGTCCGGGCCTGTGAGCGTCACATAGGTCGAGGGCACGTATTCCGGCTCGGCGGAAACAAGGGTATACCCCGCAGATGCCAGCGCCTCGCTCACCGCGCCGACCTCGTGCACACCCGTGCGGATGTCAAACACGCCGTCCTCCGTGAGCACATCCTCCGCGCCCGCCTCCAGCGCGGCTTCAATGAGCTTTTCTTCGTCCACGCCGTCCATTTCGATCAAAATCACGCCCTGGCGCGAAAACTGGAACATCACGCTGCCGGACTGGCCCATGTTGCCGCCGTATTTGTCAAAATAATGGCGCATTTCGCCCGCGGTGCGGTTGCGGTTGTCTGTGAGCGTTTCCACCACGACGGCAATGCCCGACGGGCCGTAGCCCTCATAGACGATCTCTTCATAAGTGTTCGCGCCGCCCTCGCCCGAGGCCTTTTTGATAATTCTGTCAATATTGTCATTCGGCACATTGTTTGCTTTCGCCTTGGCGATCACGTCACGCAGCTTGGAGTTCGCCGCAGGGTCGGCACCCCCTTCGCGCACGGCGACGGCAATCTCGCGGCCGATTTTGGTGAAAATTTTGGCACGCTGACTGTCCGTTTTCTCTTTCTTTCGTTTAATGGTGCTCCATTTTGAATGCCCCGACATACACGACTTCCTTTCGATAGCTCTTTTATCCTGATATTTTAACACTCAAAAGCGAACTCGTCAATATTTTCGCCGGTTTTTCTATATTTTTGCCCGAAGGAATTACAAAACAGTTACATTTTTTTACCACTTATTGACCTTTTTGTTTTTGTGCAATACTATTAGAGTATGTCCGAAGCCGGCGGCGAAAAAATCCACTAAAATTTGGCTGTATTGCGAGTTTGCAAACACGCTCCAGGGCTGTTGATACTAAAACATAAAAAATATCGGAGGGTCTCATGAAAAAAAGCCTGATTGCCTGCGCCTGCCTGCTGCTCTCGTTTGCGCTTTTGCTCACTTCCTGCAAAAAAGACGACAGCCCGAGTGCGCTGAACGCAAAAGACGCGCTCAACGTCTACCTCGGCCCCGCCCCAAGCACGCTTGACCCCGCCTATGCCGCCCCCACGGCGGACGGCAGCCTGACGCTGCATTTGTTTGAGGGGCTTTATACCATGGGTGAGGACGGTTCGCCTGTTCCGGCGCTGGCCGCGTCAGAAACGGTGGACGACAGCGGGCTTGTTTTCACCTTCACGCTGCGCGACGGCTTGAAATGGAGCAACGGCGAACCTTTGAGCGCGCAGGATTTTGTGTATGCATGGAACCGCGCGGCCGCCGTCCCCGGCAGCCGCGGCCGGTCAGACCTTTTCGCGGTGATCGCCCGGGATGATGAGGGTGTGTTGCAGCTGTCCGCACCCAACGAAAAAACCCTGATTGTTACGCTGAAGGAATACACGCCTTATTTCAAACAGCTGCTGACCCTGCCGCCTTTTTGCCCCGTTTATGAAAAGATGGTGCAATATGACGCGGAGCACTGGTCGCTCAACGCGGACGCCTGTGTGGGCAACGGCGCGTACAAGCTGAGCGAGGTGCTTGAGGATTCGCACATCAGTGTCGTCAAAAATGAAAATTATTATGCGGCGGACAACGTGAAAATCAAGCAGATCAATTTTGTGACGATGACGGAAAACACGGCTTATGAAGAATTTTTGGGCGGAGGGCTGCTGTTTGCCGACATTGTCCCCAACACAAAAATCGCCGAGGCGTCCAAGCGGGAGGACTATTATAACAAAGCCTCTTACGGCACCTACTACCTGTTGTTCAATCCCGACACGGATCCGTTCAAAAAAGCCGAGGTGCGCGAGGCGCTGATGCTCGCCATTGACCGCAGTTATATCGCCGGCGAAATCTGCAAGGGCACGACCCGTCCGGCGGGCGCGCTGGTGCCGTCCGGCGTGATGAAAACAGACACCGCAGGCGACTACAGAAGCCGTCACGGCGAGTTTTTTGACCCTGTGAACCATGAAGAAAATCTTGCAAGGGCGAAAAGCCTGCTCAAAAAGGCGGGGTATTCCGAAGACGGCAAGGCCTTTCCCATCATTACCTATCAATACAACAGCGGTGCGGAGCACACGCTGATCGCAAAGGCCGTTCAGCACATGTGGGCGGAAATCGGCGTGACGCTGCGCCTTGAAGAGGCCGACTGGAATGCGGCCATGCAAAACGCAAAAAACGGGGATTTTCAGATTTTGCGCACGGGCTGGATGAGCGACTGGAACGAACCCGGCGCGATTCTCAGCACCTTCCAAACGGGCAACCCGCAAAACGTCACAGGGTTTTCGAGCAAGAATTTTGACCGCTTTCTGGGAGACGCCGCGGCGGAAACCGCCCCCGAAAAACGCGCCGAATCGTTTTATGACGCCGAAGCCGAGCTGATGAAGCAGTGGATCGTCTGCCCGATTTTCTATTATTCCGATATTTACATGCAAAGCGAGCGGCTGACAGGCGTGAAAACAACGCCGCTTGAATATAAAAGCTTTGTAAATGCCGAAATCAAAACCAAGTGATCTTCTTTTTTATTGCTCATCCTTTTACTGCGATTCACGAGTACTCTGTAAAATAGCAATTTGACGAAAAGTGAAAGATTTTTTCGCGAGACAAGGCAAAAAATCGCAGAAATACTTGCCGTATTGCAAGATTTTTTAACGCAGGATTGCGGAAAAAGATTCGTCTTTTGGGTAAGTTATCATTTTACAAACAAGGCCTATGCATTTTTGAGGGAAACTATGGAGTTTATCAAGACAGACGAACGGCACACGCAATATTTGCGTGACGAATCCCGCATGGAGGGCCGCGCGGAGTGGATCGTGTTCCCAAAAAACGCGCGGGAGCTTGCGGCCGCGCTGAAAACCGCCGCCGAACAGGGCTTGCGCGTGACCTTGCAGGGCTCTTTGACCGGCATCGCGGGCGGCGCGGTGCCGCGGGGCGGACTGATTGTGAATCTGTCGCAGATGCGGCAGGTCTTGCGGCTGCGCTATGACGGCGAAGCGCTTTTGGTGACGCTTGAAGCGGGCGTGACGCTCTCGCAGCTCGACCTTTTTTTGCGCTCGCCGCCGCCGGAGGCCTGGGACGACGATGTGAGTGCGGAACAAAAAAAGACCCTGCTGCGGCAACCGTTCTTTTTTGCCCCCGGCCCCACAGAAAAAGAGGCATCCTTCGGCGGGCTGTTTGCCTGCAACGCCGGAGGGCTGCATTCGCTTGCCTTCGGGCGAACGGGCGCGCAGACCGAAGCGCTTTGCTGGTTAACGCCGGGGGGCGGAATGTTTCGCCTGCACCGGGGTGACGCGGTGTTTGACAGGGCAGGGTGCAATCTGCCCGACGGCAAGCGCATACGCTGCAAAACAATTTTAAAAAACAGCCCGGTGCAGAGGATGATCCCTCACGAGGGCATGGACCTCATTGACTTTCTCGCGGGCAGCGAGGGGCTTTTGGGCGCCGCGGCGGAGCTGACGGTACGCATGCTGCCCGAGCCGCCGTTTTGCTGGGGAGTCCTTTATTTTTTTTGTGAAAAAGAAACAGAAGCCGCGTTTTTGCAACGTCTTTTTGAGTGGCATCAAGAGCATGCGGACGGCATGACCGCGAGTGAATATTACGACGGGAGCGTTCTGCGGCTGATCGAGGAAAACAAAGCAACCTTCTCTGCGGTAAAAGGCTTGCCGGCTTTTCCTGACAATGCGGGCAGCGCGCTGTATGTGGAGCTGGCCGGCGAGGACGAAGAAGCCCTGAATGAGCGGCTTTTTGCGCATCTGGAGCTGTTTCTTTCGTCCGGCGGGGCAGAGGAACACACATGGGCGGCCTGCGGCGCGCAGGAGATGGAAAAGTTCAGGGTGCTGCGCCACAGTGTGCCCGAGCTTGTGAATGTTGAAATTGACAAGAAGCGGCAGCATTTCTCTGCCCTCACAAAAACCGCCGGGGATTTTTCGGCCCCGCCCGCGCTGTTTTCAAAATATTTGAACCTTTATAAGCAGGGCATTGCAAAAACAGAGCTGCCGGCCTATCTCTTTGGGCATGTGTTTGAAAATCATTTTCATATTAATTTTGTGCCTGAAAATAGCGGGCAAATGGCCGCCTGCAAGGATTTGCTAACCGAATGGGCCGCGCAGACCGTGTATGACGGCGGTTGCATCGCTGCCGAAAACGGTGTCGGAGAGCTCAAAAAAGATTGGACAGACGGCTTCTTGTCGCAAGAGCAAAAGGAGCATATTCAAGCCGTTATTACCGCGTTTAAAGAACTGTGAGGCTGCTATGAAAATCGCCGTTTGCATCAAACAGGTGCCCGCCGGGGCAAAAAGCGTGATGGACCCTGAAAAGGGTCTTTTGGCGCGCATTGAAACAGACACCCGCCTGAACCCCTATGACGCGTTTGCCATTGAAGCCGCTTTGCAGATCGCAGAGAAAACGGGCGGCACGCTCACGGCGTTCACCATGGGGCCGCCCTCGGCGGGGCAGGCGCTGCGCGAAGCCCTGGCGATGGGTGTGCAGGCAGGCGTTTTGCTCACAGACAGAGCGTTTGCGGGGGCGGACGTTGCCGCCACAAGCCACACGCTTGGGTGTGCCATAAAAAAAGCGGGCGGCTTCGATCTTATTGTTTGCGGTCAGCAAACAACGGACGGCGACACCGCGCAGGTGCCCTTCGCCCTCGGCGCGTGCTTGGGCGTTTGCGCCCTTGGCTGGGTCACGGAAATTTCAGAGGTCTCTGAAAAAGAAATTTTCCTCACGCAGGAACTTTCGGGCGGCTCGCAGACCGTGCGCGCGGCGCTGCCTGCCTGCATTGCCGTGGGCAAGGGCTTTCTCACGCCCCGCCTGCCCTCCCTCGCCGGGCGGCTTGCCGCCAAAAAAAAGCCCCTTACGATGTGGGGGCTTGCGGATATGGCAGATCAAAACCCTGAGCATTACGGTCTGCATGCATCCCCGACAAGGGTGAGGCGTATCTATGCCGCAAAAGCAGAGCAAAAAGCCTCGCCCATTCGAGAGCCGTCGTCTGCCGTGGCGCAACGTCTGCGCTCCGCCGCAAAACAGGCGCGGGAGGAGGGGCGGCATGACGAATAATACTGTGCGCAACAGTGCGGATATTCTGGTGTTTCTGCAACAGGCAAACGGCCGCATCCACCCGAACTCTTTAGAGCTTGTGACGGCGGCAAATACGCTGGCCGGCGGGAGCGGCGCGCGCGTGTTTGGTGTTGCGGCGGCGGAAACAGCTTCTGCCGGTTTGCTGGAGTCACTCCGGCGGCTTGCGCTTTGCGAAGTGGATGTGTATGCCGGTGAACAATATAAAAATTTTATCGCGGAGAGCTTCAGCGCGGCCCTTGTGGATTGCGCCCAAAGAAGACGGCCCGGCACGCTGCTTGTGGGCGCGACGCCGGAGGGGCGCGCCGTGGCGCCCATAGCTGCGGTGCCGCTCAAAACAGGAGTGACCGCCGACTGTACCGCCCTCGCAATCGACGAAGGCGGCTTGCTTTTGCAAACCCGCCCGGCCTATGGCGGCGACATCATGGCGACCATTGTCACACCCGCCGCGCGGCCGCAAATTGCCACGGTGCGGCAGGGCATTTTCACACATAAGCCCTCTTGCGGCAACGCCTTGATCCATATTCATGAGCCTGTTTTGCCAAAAGTTTTTCCTCTGCCCCGCGTCGTCAATAAGCAGATGGAAGACGCGGCGGACGCGCCTGAGTCCGGTATTGTGGTCGCCGTGGGCGGCGGGCTGAGAAAGAAAGAGGATCTGGAGCTGTTCTTTGCAGTCAACCGGGCGCTCGGCGGCGAGCTGTTTTGCTCGCGCAGCCTTGTGGAGCGCGGGTGGCTGCCACATGTTCGCCAGATCGGCCTGAGCGGCAGGAGCGTCGCGCCCCGGCTGCTGGTGGCCTTTGGCATTTCGGGCAGCGTGCAGTTTTTTGCGGGCATTCAGGGGGCAAGGCGGGTGTTTGCCGTGAATACAGACGAATCCGCCCCGCTCATGCGCGCGGCAGACTGCCCGATCGTGGGGGATATGTATGCCGTTGCGGACGAAATCATAGCGCAAACAACACGTTCGGGTTGACTTTGCGCGCTTTTGCGGTTACGATAATGAATAACAAAAACATGCCGCCCGCGCGGCGTTCAAAAGGAGCTTGTATGGTTGCAATCGAGAATGGCTCGTTTTTTATAAACGGCGAAAAAATGAATCTCTATTCAGGCGCGATCCACTATTTCAGGACTTTGCCGGAATATTGGGAGGACCGCCTCACAAAGCTGAAGCTTGCGGGCTTCAACACGGTCGAAACCTATGTCTGCTGGAATTTGCACGAACCGAAAAAAGGCGGGTTTTGCTTTGAGGGGTTGCTGGACATCGTGGAATTCCTCAAGACCGCACAGCGCCTCGGGCTTTATGTCATTGTGCGCCCCGGCCCCTATATTTGCGCCGAATGGGACTTCGGCGGCTTTCCCGCGTGGCTGTTAAAAGACGAAAACATCCGCCTGCGGTGCTGTGACAAAACCTATTTGGGGCATGTGCGGGATTTTTATCAAAAGCTGCTGCCCCTGCTCACGCCGCTGCAAATCACCCGCGGCGGCAACATCATCGCCATGCAGGTCGAAAATGAATACGGCAGCTATGCAAACGACAAACAATATCTCGCATATTTAAAAGATCTGATGCTCGACTGCGGCGTGGACGCGCCGCTGTTCACCTCAGACGGCGAGAGCCGCACCATGCTTTCGGGCGGCACGCTGCCGGAGCTTTTTAAGGTCATCAACTTTTCAAGAAACCCCAAAGATAATTTTGCTTATCTTGACAGCATCCAGCCCGGCATGCCGCGCATGTGCGGCGAGTTCTGGTGCGGCTGGTTTGACCATTGGGGCGGCGGGCACAACACGAGAGACCCGCAAAGCGTGCGGGACACGCTCGACGAGTTTTTGGAGCTGGACGCGAGCGTCAATTTTTATATGTTCCACGGCGGCACAAACTTCAACTTCTGGGCGGGCGCCAATTATCATGAGCGCTATGCCCCCACCATTACAAGCTATGACTACGACGCACTGCTCAACGAGCACGGCGGCTACACGGAAAAATATCACCTTGTGCGCGAGGCCTTGCACAAAAAGCAAAACCTGCCCATGGCGCCGTTGCCCGCGGAGCCCGTGCTGCAGAAGCTCGGCCCCATTGCGCTGAACGAGGCCGCCCCGCTGCTTGAAAATATTAAACATATCGGCACGCATTTTGAGGACGCCGCGCCGCATTACATGGAGTATTACGGCCAGAACTTCGGCTATATTCTTTATCATACGGATATCAAAGGCGACTATTCCGCGTCCACCCTCACGATTGAGGATATCCACGACATCGCCTATGTTTATATCAACGGTGAATTCAAGGGCAAATATGACCGCCGCAAGGCCGCAAAGGCAAAAAAGTGCGTACCCGCGCAGAGCTTCGCCTTGGAGCTGCCCGCTTTTTGCGGCGCCTGCTCGGTTGACATCCTGGTTGAGGGCCTGGGGCGCGTGAACTATGGCCCGCAGCTGTGCGACCGCAAGGGGCTTGGCCGCGTGCGGCTGTGGCAGCAGCTGGTGTGCGGCTGGGATGTTTTCACCCTGCCGATGGACGATCTGGGCACATTGGAGTTTTTTGAGGGAGAACAAAGCCGGGAGTTCCCCCTGTTTCTCAAGGGGACTTTCTTTGCAGGCTCAACTGCGGACTGTTATGTGGACATGCGCGGCTTCACAAAGGGCTGCGTGTTTGTCAACGGCTTTCACCTCGGCCGTTATTGGTCCGTCGGGCCGCAGCGCTCGCTCTATCTGCCCGGCGCACTGCTGAAAACAGGCGGTAAAAATGAGATCATTGTGTTTGAGCAGGAGGGCTGCAAAAAACGCGAGATCAAGTTTATTGACAAACAGCTCTTGTCATGAATTATATAGTCGAAAAATTCACCCTCAATTGATAAAGTCGTTGATGGTGGATTTGTTGCATGTAAGATAGTGCCGTAGCGTATTTATAGCCGATTAACTTGGGGGAGGCTTTCTATTGAAAAACATAATCATTGCCGGCCCGCCAAGAGCCGGTAAATCAACATTAGCAAGAAAAATAAACGAAGAGATGAATTACTTTGTCATCAATGTCGATAAGCTTGTCGCCACGTTTCAAGGGGCATATCCGCAACTAGATATTAGGCTTAATTGGAATAGGGAGAAAACCACAGACAATATAGCACCGTTCCTTGGACATTTTCTTGGTATGTTTTCTTCGGCTGACGGGCGCGGACTGCTGTCATACAGTCATGGCGCGGTAAAAGGAAATAAGTTTGTGTTGGAAGGAGGATACTTTAATTTTGAGAAGATCTT
>JAISXG010000032.1 GCA_031270605.1 Oscillospiraceae bacterium
CATAATAGCCATCAAACCGTCCTGTTGCACATATTTCTTTAAATGTCAATCCAAATTCTGATGATGGAATATATATCACCGAGGCATTACAATTTTCTATGTATTCAACTTTATTCAAAACTTCTTTTTTGTGTTTATCGTTTTTTAATCTTCTAAGGGACAACAATGGAGATTAATCCATTGCTGTCCCTAATTTTTTTACTCTTACTGCTTCCTTACTGAACCAAATTCGCCACGGTCTGCATCTTCTAAATACTTAAATATTATGTTAAAGAAATTCTCATATTCTTCAAGAAATATATCATATCTTTTACATTTATATTTAATACTAACTAAGTTTTTGAGACGATACTGCCCATATCGCTTTATATATTTGATTTCACCTCCTTGTATAAATTCATTTTTTTTAATATCTTCTATTTTTGCTATTTCGATTATTTGTTTTTTTTCGAATAAAATCTGAAATTATGATAAATCCATCACTAATTATTAATGTTTTGCGTTTTCGGTAAATAGTGATTAGTATTAAAACTAATACACATACTAAAACCATTCCAATACCAAAAGAAAAACTAATAGGATATTTTACAGATCCATATTTAATATAATTTCTTAATTCAATTGTTTGATCATATGAATACCCACATGCAATAACGACAAAGAATGCTGTAATAATATTTAAAGTTTTTCTTTTGATTCTTACAAGACAAAATAAACTCATATCATTTCTTTCCGCAAACATAAAGGGCATTCCTTTCAAACACTCACTTAGTAATAATAATACCTTGGAGAGGTTATATAATTATAGATTGTAGCTTCTTTCACCCAATTATTATCAATATCTCTTTGAAGACTGTATTCGACATGTGAAAAAGAAGTAACCATAACCATAATTATACTGCCATCTCTATTATCTGTACCATCTCTTATTTGTTTTCTAAATTTAGTATACATTGCAAAAGGATTAAAATCAATAACATCACTAGCAATTGAAACAGTTCTTGGTAAGTCTGCAAATGCAGATAAAATTGAGCCAATTAATTTATATATAAATGCTTGAAATGGATGATTATCTTCATAGTCATCAATATATACTTTCAATCGGTTCCACTCTCTAACCGTACCTACTCCCATTGTCATTTCATAAAAATCATCAGCATCTTTTACCCATCTCATAGTTACCCACAGTGTACCACTATCCGCCCATGTATCAAAATATGGGCCGAATCCACTTGGCTCCATGTCTAATAAAAAGCCCGTACCGGTTGATTCTATTAAACTCTCTGCTGCCAGTAAAAACTTACCCGCATATAGGTCTTTTATGGGAATATATCCACTAGGATCTGAATACACCACCGGATTGTTAAAGCAATAGGCGAACGAGCCAGCGATGAACAGCGCGTCGGCATTGAGGAAGCGGCCCCACTCCGGGTTGTAGTAACGGGATTCAAGATAATAATATCCGGTTTTGGTGTCGTAATAGTAACCACGGTAGCGGATGGGGTTCATGTTGCCAATGTGAGAGGAATCGGTAATCGCGTTCCCGTTCGCGTCGGTTACGCAAACAATCTTACCCCAAGTGTCGTAGAGATAGTTCGCTACTACATCACCGTTGCTGTCATAAATCCCGGTCACGTCGCCCTGCAAATTGCGCAGGTGGTAACATGTGTCTGACATATAACAAAAAATGATTTGTTGGTTCGGTGTTATGGGCTGTGCTCCATGCGTGGAGCACAGCCCATCTTTTGTTTCTTACTTGTCCATCAGAAGAATCTCGCCAGATTGCTTTATTTCAAATACGGTGTGGGGTTCAATTTTAATAACATTTGTCCATCCATCAAGACGAACATTATAAGTTATCTCACTGGGAAAAGATACTGTGAATTCTGGAATATACCCTATTCTACTTATGTGATTACCCTCAACAAATTTAATATATCGATCACCACTTTGTAGTGATTTAAAAAAACGACCATACAAAGGATGAAAGGGAAATAAGGGTTCTGGTTCCTCTTGACTGCTATGGAAATCCATATCAATATATGCATAATCCCAATCGGTTGTTATCGCGTCACTTAACTGAAAAGTATCATTGCCGGAGCTTAAGGCTAAAAGGTTATCCGATATATCACTAACCATAAGAGCTGAATAGGAGTACCATAAGATGTTAGCAGAAAGAACAATAAGTAATGTAATTTTTATTACGCGAAGCACGTGTTTGCGTTTTATGGAGGGCAAAGCAATAAATCTATTTTTTGCCATAATAATCAAACCTTTCTCAAAAATAATGGTTCATAAAAAGGACGTCATTTAAACCAATATAAGGTATTATTTTCAATCAGTTCATATACACTGTCAGCTAATTGTGTATTTGTAGCTTCTGCAAACCCCGTTGTATTGAGTATAAATGCAGTCATACCAATTGATATTCCATAAAGGTTATTGTATAAATCCATTGCCGTAAAGTCCTTTGGAAGATTAGCGATGTTTTCTATTGAACTATGATATCCACCGTAAGTATCGACTATTTCACTTACATCGTTATATATTATTTCCCAGTCTCCATAGTTCTCATGTGCGGCAGTCCACATTGCGGCTCTTCCGGGATCAAGGTGATATGATAATAATGCACTCCAATAAGCATGCAAAAAAGCGTTTGACTTCGCACCGTCATCCATTCCTCCAAAACGTGACTTTGTTTCCGCCTCTGCAACTGTAGCATAATAAAAAACTTTTGCGGCGTCAATTGGATGTTTTCGAACAAGCTTCCGTTCTGCAGGTGTTGTTTCTTTTTGGAAAACCTTAAAAGCAACAGCACCTATAATTATACCAAATGCTATGATAATAATAGTAAATGGATTTTCCCCACACGGGTCGGCGTGCATCACCGGGTTATTGAGGCAATAAGCGAACATATTCGCTCCGGTGAGGGACGAGCCGGCGATGAAGAGGGCATCGGCATTGAGGAAGCGGCCCCACTCCGGATTGTAGTAACGGGATTCAAGATAATAATATCCGGTTTCGGTGTCGTAGTAATAGCCACGATAGCGAATCGGGTTCATGTTTCCGATGTGCGTAGGGTCGGTTATTGCGTTACCATCTGCATCAGTCACAGAAATGACCGCGCCCCAAGTATTATAGAGGTAGTTCGCAACAACGTTGCCGCTGCTGTCGTAAATTCCGGTCACGTCGCCCTGCAAATTGCGCAGGTAGTAATAGTTCACACCGTTGTACTGCACACCAAGCATTGTTCCGCCAGCGGAATAAACATAGTTGAGCGTGTTGGTGCCATCCGTCTGGCTCATCAGCAGGCCGCCCGCGTAGGTGTATTCCGTCGTGGTTTCGCCGGAAATCTTCTTTGTGCGCAGGCCGGTCTGGTTGTACTTGAACACAAGGTCAAGCCCGCTGCCGCTAATTCCCGCAAGCTGCCGCCCCTTTTGCCAAGTAAATGTGTGGCCGTCATAGGTCAGCGGGTTGCCGATTTCGTCATAGGTAATCGCTTTACCGTCATAGGCCGTTAAGAGGTCTTTCCAGTTTGGTTCCCATAATCATACGCATAAACCTGTTGCACCGTGCCAAGCGCACCCGTTGTATAGGCGTATTCGCTCTTCGCGAGGATGTTGCCGCCCCCGTCATATGTATATGTGACGGACTTACCGAGCCATACGTTATCCTCACGGATGAGCTGATACAGCCCGTCATAAGTGTAGGCTGCTTTGAGCACGCCGTTTTCGGAAATCGTGGTGATGTTCCCATTTGCGTCGTAAGTGTAGGTGTATGTGGCATAGCTGGATTCAACTGTATCGCCGTCGAGCTTCTCGTTCGTCATGCTGCCCACAAGTGCGGTCTGGTTCGTTCCCGAAGTCAAATATTCATACGAAGTGCGCACCTTTGTGTTTGGCTGGTTCGGGTCAATCGTGTGAGTTTTGCCGCTCAGGCGGTTCAGGCTCGTGTAATCATAGTCCACCGTGCCGCCGCCCATGGACAAGCAGGATCTGGTCGATGAGATGGGTGTCCTCTTGGAAGCTGTACATCGCGCCCGAAAGCAGGGTCCCGTTTTTCGACAGCGAGAGATTTTCCATGTTCCCCGCCGCGTCGTAATGCATCTTGACGCGCGTGCCGTCACTGCCGACAACATCCGTCAGCCGCCCGGAAAGGTCATATTCAAGCGTATACTTTTTGCCGCTTTCGTTGTCAAGAATCTCGCCCACCTGATTATTGGCGTTGTATTTGTAGGCGTAAGTCTCAACTCCATTGTATTTCTCTTTTGTGATTCTGTCAAGAGAATCATACTCCGGCTCGTAGGTTTGCCCGTTGCCGAAGGTGGAGCGCTCGAGCGTGCTGTTGGCGTTGTAGGTGTTCGAGGCAAGTGTCTGCGAACCCACCTTTGTCGCCGTCACGCGCATGAAGTGGTCATATTCATAAGAATAGGTCGTTCCGTTACGCTCGATGGTGGAGAGTGCATTATTTTGATAATTGAACTCGGTGGTGATCGGCTCGTCGGGTTCCGCCTCGCCCGTTACGGAAAGTTGGCGGTCATTCTGCGGGTCATAGGTATAAGTCCGCGTGTTGCCGTTCGGGTCTGTGGCTGAAAGCAGCAGGCCCTTTGTCGTGTCGTAATTGTACTGCGTAACGCCGCCACGCTCATTCGTTGTGGAGACGGGATAATTGTAATCGGCGGTGTATGCCGTGGATGTCTCCGCCTTGTTTGCGCCGTTATCCGTGGAGGTTTTGACGCGGGTAGGGATGCCGTAGGTCGTTGCCGTCCCTGCCTGCGGCTCATAGAAATATTCGGTTTTGATGCCGTCACTGGTCGTTGTGCTTGTGACATTGTGATTGTCGTCATAGGTATAGGTCGCGCTGGTGATTGTTTCATTGTCTTTCTTCGTGGTGACCGCCGTTAAATCCGCGCCGGTGTAGGCGTAATGCACGCTCTCACCCGTGTCGCTTTTGGCAGTGTTCAGCTTTCCATCGGGGTTATACGAATAGCTCGCACCATAACTGCCCACATAAAGCGCCGCACTGTGGAAATATCCCACATTTAACTGATGCGTATATCCCAGATAAAGGGTAATAGTGGTGCAATCCTTCGGCAGGGTATAAGAGCTGCTAACCATTTGAAGTTCACTGACATCATAGTGAAAAAATGCAAAATCAGTACCAACTGTACCGTCCGCAAAATTAATCCGTATAAGTGCCGCAAAGATTCTATCGGATGCTGGCGTTCCGGAAGAGTACGATTTTGCCATTGCGCTGTAAACAATCGTCTCGCCTGCCTTTGCGTTAACCGGGATTGTCTGGTATATATATTTCTCAACCATTGGGATGCCGCTAATCAGCATGTAGTTTTTGCCATTTATATTCTGCACTTTATCCCCGGAAACAAAATTTCCGCCCTTCGTCCATTTGTCAGGATTGCTGCTGGTTACATAGGTGAAGTCATTATTTTCAAGCAGATTATATTGGTTGACCACATCAGTTTTTTCAAGCTGCACCGCATCAAAATATGCCGTACCTTGGGTGGCGACTTCAAGTGATATCCGCAATTCTCCCGTACTGTTCTGCGGAATCGTAACGGTATACTGATATCTTGTCCCGTCATCGCATATCTGTATAAAGTCAATACCCTCATAAGCCCCTCCGCCGGTGGTCATGGGCACAACACGGATTCTCGCTCCACCACTCGGATTTGTAAAGGCGGAAGGAATTTTTATATATGCGGACAACGTGTATGTCTGCCCAGGTTCTACGGCAATGCTCTGCTCCGCATACCTGTTTCCGTAGGTTGACTCCTGCGTAATTGAAAGATACCGGCCGCCCCGGTAGGCGCTGCCCGAAATGATTTCAAAAGTGCCGGTTGTGCTGCCCTGCAGCCAATAGTTCCAGTCGCCAGAAAATTGAAAGCTGTGGTTTTTAGCCAGATTGTTAACAATAGCCTGTGTTGAAGAAGCCTTCTGCACACTATTATTTGTATTGCCGCTTGTATTGAATGTGGTATGCTGGGCCTGCCCTTCATGATTTTTGACAATTACAGTTCGTCCGGCATTATCGAATAAATAGGTGTTAGATTTATTATATTGATCTGAAACAACGGTTTGACCGGCAGCATAGGAAAACGTCAGCGTGTTTACCGTCGCTCTATTACCCGAAAGAACATCAACTTGCCCGCGGCGCCCCAATTGGGAAACACGGTAATATGTTTTATTTTTGCTGGTTACGTTTTTATATGTTAATAAAATATCTGATGAGTCCGACGCAATAATTCTGGAAATCTGATTGTTTGTATTATACAGAATTTGCGTTTCTTTTACATCCGGATGAATAATTTTGTCCAGATATCCGCTTGAGGTGTATGTATAGGTCACGGTTCGCCCGGAGGGATCGGTGATCCCCGAAAGGTAGCCTGCTGAGTCATATGAAAAAACAACCGCACGCCCCACAGGATCAACAACCTCTGTTATTCTTCCATTGTCATATACAATTGTTTGTGAGTTTGCGTTTGTATCTTTAATTTCAACAAGATAGCCATCAGGATTGTATCTTTTGACATTCCCTTTTTCATCGGTCATCGCAAAAGAATTATCCGTATTTTTGGTGATAATTAAATCGGTTCCATATTCATAGGCAAACTGGTTTGCCACCGAAGTTATTTTAAAGAAGTGCACCGTATTATCACTGTCAATCAATTTATAGTGGTAACCGGCACTATATAGGACATCACTTTGGGGCAATGCAATGATACACTCCAGAATATTTAATTTAAACCCGTTTCCAAGTTTCATATTTAAATAATTTCCGCTGGAATTATCTTTGTTGGAAGTGTATACATGATTGATCGCGATCGGCATACGATTACCGTTCATCGCCACATCACCGTGTAAATAGGTGAGGCCGCCGTTGTAGTGGTTTATGCTAAGTGAACCAGAGTCGCCAAGCGAGACTGTCTCATAAGTCCAATAGTCCTCAATGCCCGTGTTGTTGACATAGGATATTTTTACCGAAGGCCTAAGAGCACTGGTGGAACTTTCGGCTGAATGAAATAATACCTGGCCTGAAGTCGTTTCATCCGCCATTGCCAGCATTAAACCATTGTTAACCCCCTCTTCATACCACCGTTTAGTCGCCTTTGTAATATCTACGAAGTAAGTGATAGCGCCTGTTGAAGGAACTATATAATCTACAGCTGTAGCACTCGTATATCCATTTTTATCTGTTGAAAACGGCTGATTGTTCCATGTGATGAAACCCTCACTCCATGTACTTAAACCGTAACAATCATAAGCACAAACTGCTTCTGTTGTCAAAACAGATGATGATCTTTGGTTCAAAGTCATCACAGAACCGGTAACAATACTCAAATCTGGCAAATCCGGTAAGTCAAATTTTATATAAGAGCGGTATCTCGTTAACAAGTAATACCCCGTCCATAACCGTTCCAAATCGCCATAATTTGTGTTTTTTCCTAATGTAGAAACATAAGCATCCTCAATGACCGATGAACTTACATTGAACTCCAATGTGGGGTCAATCACAACAGGAAAAACCCGTGCTTCATTATTAAGCCAATCTTGACCGGCAGCAACTGTTAAACTATATGCACCATTATTTTCAATCAGTTGTATACCAACATCATAGCTGACCTCATTATTCGCGTCATACATATACGGCGCCTGCAAAATGAATACCGGTTCACTGTCGTCCGCATTTCCAAGCAAATAAATAGAGCCATCCTCCTGCGTTTGCGGAATCAGGCCGCCCAAATCCATATCAAACTGATATATGTATTCCTGCTGCGGCTCATAAATAACAATGTTTTCCTTCAACTTGCTTGAAGAAATCACATATTCCAAATCGGCGCCATCGAAAATCTCTTTGTATGTCGCGGCAGATGTTATTTTATCAAGCGCAAATGCATCCTCCTTTTCCGCCGCAATCTCTGCTGCGTTGGCTTCTCTGGATGCTGTCGAAACACTCTCATCCGACAGTGCCTGTAGGTTGTTTGACGCAAGCGCATCAACATCCACAACCTGTGCCGATTTATCCAGCCGCACTGCTTCATTATCT
Organism: Oscillospiraceae bacterium; assembly: GCA_031270605.1. Classification (GTDB taxonomy): domain Bacteria; phylum Bacillota; class Clostridia; order Oscillospirales; family Acutalibacteraceae; genus JAISXG01. The sequence continues at coordinate 8,065 of JAISXG010000032.1, forward strand.
TGGCTCACACCCAAACTCACCGTATATCCGTCACTGGTGACCTTGATCTGTTGGCCGTCAGCCAAGGTTTGGGGGATAATGATTGGCGTGTCGGATTCTCTTGTTTGATATACAGCCGTTGTTTTCCCTTGTGCTGATCTCGCCGACTGCATGATCAAGGTGTTGTCTATATCTTCCATTCGCCGTCTTTTTCATAGTGAACGGGTTCGGTATACAGCATTGCCGTGTAGGTGCCGTCCGCATTGCGGAAATGCTTTGTATTCTCATCACGAAGCGATTCGACCTCGCCCACAAGTTCAGGGGATCCAGTATTCTCATTTGAAAGGGTGTCGGTTTCCGGCAAATTTGCCGTTTCAGTGTCGGGTGTTAAGAAATTGCCGTCGTCTATGACGGTTCCCTGTTGTTCCGTGCCTGCGCCGGACGCCGCAACCTGAAAACCAAGTGTAAAAGTTTGAGTAAAGAAAATAATTGACAATACTACCGCAAGCATTTTGTACAGTTTCTTCTTCATCTTTTTCATTCCTTTCAAAATAGCAGTCGCTCCAAATTCCTTTTTTATTAAACAATCAAGACATATCCCTCCTTTGATGTATAATAAAATTAGCTTATAGATTGGTTTTAAAAAATTACCGTGAAAATTTATTATAATGACAAAATGTTAAAAATACAAGCATATTTTAACATTTTATACAATTATTTACAATTATTTGACATAAAGTTGTAGATATATCTTAATTTTAATTGTTTAACTGCCGGTCTTTACGATGAAAAGCAAACATTAAGTGTATGCTTTGTTCTTTATTTTCTTTAGAATTTTTTATTAAATAGTTTAAGCCACCAGTTGAGTTGGCAAGAGTTGAACAACCAGAAGAGACGGTTCAAAATGGACGATTCGAGTTTAACACGACGAAGTTGTGTATACTATTCGATCTGGCGAACTCCCGTTATGATGACGACCGGCTTACACATGACATACACGCCACAACTGATTCAGCATACATATACATGCCCGCAATTTCTCTCTCGACTAATTTTGAAATTTAATTCCATCGTAGTCGATATTTTTAAAATCCCTGATGGTTATATAGTCGATTAACCCCAAAATCGATACATCTTTGCGGTCTTATTTCCGCCGGCCTGCGTTATCGTCCTTGCCTTACGCCAGTAAGGCTGCATCCTCCGCCTTGTTCGGCAAAAATAATTCTCGCAAATCTTGTACCGCTTTTCGAGTTAATCGACTATACATCAATCGTGCATCATTGCTTCTCCACTCGTTTCCGCGTCCATTTTCCTTTGTTCACGCAAAAATTTAATCATTTTAGTTTTTATAATAATCTTGTCTTCCTCGCATAGTTCGTTATAATAGGCCAAAATTTGTTCTTCATCCTGTGCCAATCTTTTGCCTGCAACAGACGGATTCTCCTCTCCCGTTAGAAAATATTCTATTGTGCGATTCAGATATTGCGAAACACTATATAGATTATCTGATTTCGGAATCTGAACTTTCCATTTTGAAATAGAGCCATTGCTGATTCCTGTTTGGGATTCTAAAAACGATATTGTAATATTTTGTTTCTTACAAGCCTCTTTAATCCGTTCATAAATATTCATACTGTCCCCTCCCATATGAAAGTTTAAAATAGAAATCTATCCTGACAGTTAGAATGGGGTCTGGCTATTGAATATGACAGCCCTAGAATAATCTAACATAAAATTTTAAGAAGTTTGTAGTGATCCGCTATATGATCTTTTTTTACGCTTAACAGCATAAAACTATGCTTTACTGCAACTCACAATCTCGAAAACCTGAAATCGGGCTGAAATGTAAAGTGAAACAGCAATAGAAGGGAAGTGTATACAGTTGGCACACACGGTTCCTTCTATTATTTTTTACCTTTTTTATACCCACGCAGCGTTTTTAGGATTTCTTAGATATATTTCTTCATTCGACCATACCGCGTTTTCTTCTCTATTTCGAAATGAATACTATGTGATACTGGCATTTCTATCTCGCGGTGTGAACCACAGCTCAAAGAGGCATTTCATAAAATTTGCTATGTCACATTAAGCAACTCCTTGTGCGGCAAAGAGTATTTATTCCGGCTATTAGACAGGAAATGGAAAAATATTTTCCGTTTAGGTTGCATTTATCCTAAAACTCGGATATGCTGATTAAGATGTGATTGATCATAAATATCAATACGGATGTGGACGCGGCGTCCATATATGTTTTTGGCAAAGCACATCAGGACGGTTGCGAGTCGGCAAAATGATCGCATAAAATAAGAAATATGCTGTGATTACCCAAGGAAGGAGAATTCATATCATATGTTTGATATTACAATTGCTTCAAAACACGGCAAAGAAGCAAATTATGAAATCAGTAAAATATTCGTAGATGGTTTTTATCACTGGTTATATTATTTTTCAAAGGACAAAAAGAAACTGGCGGATGCTTTTTCACACATGTTTAATTTGGATATTTTCTATGTCGCTCTTTCAGACAGCCAGATCTGCGGTATGGCCGCTTGCAGCGATGGAAAAATGAAATCGGTCCACCTTGAAAAAAAGAGGTTGAAGAAATATCTTGGATTTGTAAAAGGAACCATTGCTTACACTGTTTTGAAACAGGAGTTTGAAGAGAAGCAATACCCTTTTCTAATAGAACAGGATACGGGATGCATTGAATTTGTGGCAACTTCATCGGAATACAGAGGGAAGGGTGTTGCAACTGAAATTATCACAAATATTTTTAGAGACACCCCGTATACGAATTATGTGTTAGAGGTTGCCGATACCAACCAAAATGCGGTGAATCTGTATAAAAAATTAGGATTTAAGGAGTTTAAAAGAGTCGAGGAAAAACATAGTAAAAGAAGCGGCATAAATTATCTTGTATATATGAGATATATTAAATGATTGGGCTTTCTTAAAACCTTTTACAAAATAAGAGCCTCCTGTCGCTTTTGGCATCATACGACAAGAGGCTTTTTCGATATCTCTTTACAGATGATTTACTTTCAAATCTGATTCTTAAAACACCGAAACTTGAATTCATTTCCGGGCCAAGGTATCACTGGATCAGGATCCAAACAATGTCGCTATCCGGTGTCATTGCATCCGAAACGATGGAAAAAGAAAAGGCGGCGGGTTGCCTATATAGACAACCTGCAGCCTTTATAAAGTACATCTTCAGATATGGCAATAGACCGGGATGAGGACGTTGTCTTCAGAAATTCGGTCTATGTAATCCTGAGTCATTTTCCGCCATTCAGTTTTTGGTTTGTCGCTTACGCTCATGCCGAACAAGCACATATCACCCTGAGAAAAGTATTCCCCGTTTTCAATATATGAATAGATATTGACGGGGTATTTACAATCCGGTCCCAGCTCATGATGTTCAAAATATTCTTCCAGCGTTTCGCCAGATTTATAGGTGAGGTCACCCCAAGAAAAAATGCCTTCCTCTGTGAGAGAAAGCAAATGAGGACTTTCAGGAAGAATACCGTTTGAAAACCATTCAGATAATTTATAAAACTGCTTTTGCGCATTTTTCGTTTTTATCGTTTTCATCATATCCCATTCGATATCTTTCTTCCGGGCACCGACGACCCATTCAAAACCTTCAGAACCGGACTGAGCATCAACATCGATTTCCCCTTTTATAACCGATGTACAGCCCTTTTTTACTAAGAACATAAACGGCCAGCGACCGCCGATTTGAAACCAGTCCCAAAAAGCGTTGGGGTTGCAGGTATACCCATATGCTCCCCGATCTTCATCATAGTTAAGCCGGAATGTTGTGGGTGAGTCTTCACCGATATAACCGTCGCCACGCGTAGAAGCTCGCATAAGGCGGCCTCCGGCATATTCCAGTTTTACCGTGAGACCATCCAGCTTGAGCATTAAAAATACCTCTTTGCAGCCTATAAAGAACACCAGCTCCGAAACGCTTTTTGTTTTATCCAAAAATAACAGCGAAACGGGATGTTGAACTTTTTTTAGACCGTCAACTGTTTTATAACCGACTGTCTGTGTAGGAGAGCTGCTCATCACGCAGCCCGCTTCAGCTTCCAGCAATGAAAGCTCATCAAAAAGCCGGTCATAAACCGCATCTGAAACGCTGGGGGAGCTTTGATTATAATACTCATCCCGGTATTGATTAAGCCGGGCAATAAGCTCGTGGATTTTTTCGATTTTGTCAGATATAATTCATTTCCTCTTTTTCTAATTCTATTGGTACTGTCATATCTATAGATGATGTAATTGAAAAACAGAAATGCTTTGAAATGCTTGGCAAAATTTCTCATAATATAATGGAAAGCAAAAAGGGGCTTTCCTCTGATCTGGATTATTTTCAAAAAATCTTATGTGATAGGCTTGAAATGTATTTTGAATAAACATGCAATATTGCATGTTTATTCAAATTGTGTTTTTGTGGTATAATTTCATTTTTAATAAAACAAATTCCGTTAGTCGGTATCTTAGTAAGGAATCAAAAATAACAAAAAAAATGCTCTAGCCCTTGATTAAAAACGTTTTGAGCGTTTTTTAACATATTTTAAAAATTCCGTTAGTCGGTAGAAACTAACGGAATTTATTACTTTTTGCGTGACGCGTTTTTATAGGTAAAAACAGCCTAAAACATAGACATATCAAGGCTTTGAGTTGCTTTTTCCGACTAAGGTAATTTATGATGTTTTGCGTGACGGATTACAGCGACCATCACGGCCTTGGGCGTGCAGACGCGAAACCCCAAATGCAGCAGCGTGAATTGAAAGGAATAAAAATTCCCCGCCTCGTCGTTGAGATACCCCGTGGCATACCACCACTCTCTGCAGTTTTTGTGA
>JAISXG010000053.1 GCA_031270605.1 Oscillospiraceae bacterium
CGACTTCTCCTTCAAGGCTGCCCCGGGAATCAGGATAATAAATGTCCATCTGCTGTGCGGGGGCGGCGCCGTAGTGAACATTTTGGTATTCGGCCGCCGTGCCTGATGAGAGCCCGAAAAGGCTCATCAGGAAAGTGAGAATAGAAGTGAAAAAACTCACAATTTTTTCCCACATAAAAAAACCTTCTTCCTCTTATTTGACCATATTGATATGTTTAAAAATACAGTGCGGCATATTCCCGCAGGGTGTTGAGGAACTGCTCGTTGAGCGCGCTGTCGGCGCCGCTGTCAAGGCCGTGACCTGAATTTTCATAATAGAACCATTCATGCGGCACATTCAGCTCTTCAAGCTTTGCTTTCATGCTCAGGCCGTTTGAAACGGGCACGATCGTGTCCCGCCCGCCATAGCAAAGAATCGTGGGCGGCGCGGCAGCCGTTACAACGCTGAGCGGTTCGGCCATGGCGATCAATTCGCGGTTTGCTTCAATGTTTGCCGCGGTGATGGGCGTGCCCACCAAATGAGAAAGCAGGCTGAGTGTTTCGTCATTCAAATTGTCTTTATAGAACGGGTCAAAGAAATCCACAGGCGCAACGCGGCCGACCGTGAAAGCAACAGGTATCGGCGCGGCGGTATCAGTGCCGTTGAGGTGCGTATAGGCATACAGCAGTGACAAATGCCCGCCGGCAGAGTCGCCATAAAAAGCGATTTTGTTCACGGTGATGCCGTCCGATTCTGTTTTTTCTTTCAACTTTGCGATGGCGAGGTTAATGTCCTCAAGCATTTCGGCATAGGTCGCACCCTGCTGGAACATTCTGTAGTTGATGGTTGCGGCGATATACCCTTCCTGCGCGATGCCTTTTGCCAGACTCGTGTAGTTTTCTTTGCTGCCGGCGGACCACGCGCCGCCGTGAATTAAAATGAAAGCGCCGGTTTCCCCCTCGATCTTGTCGGGGGAATTGGGGTAATATACATCCATTTTCTGGATAGACGCGCTGCCATAGCTGACATTTTTATATTCCTTCACCGTACCCGGCATCATTCCGAAGAGACCCATAAAGAATGCCATGATAGAGGCAAAAAATGCCACAATTTTTTCCCACATACTGAAACTCCTTTCAATTGCGGCGGTTGTGTCAACCGGTGCTGTGCCGACGGCTGACCGCCAGATTGTTATTTTTTTATATAATGCCTGCTGAACAAAGCAAAAACCTTACGTCTTCGAGGGACAGTAGTTTAACGACCGTCCCTCGAAGCAGGCATGGAATCAACGGAACGCTCACCAAAACCATGGAATTTGTAAATACCGTTTGCAAACGGTGTTTGTTCAGTGAACATTATACAAATTAAAAATAGCGCACCGCATATTCAAGAACGCCGACAAGCACCTGTGTCCTCACGCCGCTGTCCCGGCTGTCTGAAAGGTCATGGCCGGAGTTTGGGAACAAATACCATTTATAGGGCACATTCATTTCTTCCAGTGCCGCCTTCATGCTCAGGCCGTTGGACAGCGGGACAAGGGTGTCCTGCCCGCCGTAGCAAAGAATGGTCGGCGGCGCGGCGGCCGTTGCATGATAGAGGGGGGACGCTTGTTCAATCAAAGCGCGGTTTTCTTCCAGATTATCGATTGTAAGCTGCACGCCGATCAGGCCGGATATCATGTCGAGCGTATAGGCCGTCTGCTCATAGGCCGGGTCGGTGAAATCCGTGGGGGCGACAGCGCCGACTGTGAACGCAATGGGAATTGCGGGCGCGGAGTCGGTTCCGTTCAAATGCGTGTAGGAATAAAGCAAGGACAAATGCCCGCCCGCCGAGGCGCCCGCGACCGCAAGCTTTTTCACCGAAACGCCGTCCGCTTCTGTTTTTTCTTTCAGCTTTGCAATGGCAAGGTCAATGTCCTCGATCATCTCAACATAGGTTGCGCCGTGCTGCAGCATCCTGTAGTTCATGGTCACGGCGACATAGCCCTTTTCTGCGATCTGTTTTGCGACGCTTGTGTAATTCTCTTTGCTGCCTGCAGACCATGCGCCGCCGTGAATCAGCAGAATCGCTCCGACGTCTTTGTTGAGCTTTTCAGGCGCGTCCGGGTAATAGACGTCCATTTTTTGAATGGAGGCGCCGCCGTAGCTGACGTTTTTATATTCGGTCACCACAGCCTGCGACATGCCGAAAAGACTCATGATAAAAGCGATGATGGAGGTGAAAAAGCTGACGATTTTTTGCCACATAATAAAAACTCCCTTCTTTTTGAACGATTTCAGGCAACGCTCCGCCATAAAACGGGGCAGAGGAAGAGCAATAGGGGGAGCGCGTTGCCAGAAAAATAATAGGAAGCGCCTTTGATTCGTATTATCTGCCTACATTTTATCATCGCTGATCAAAAGAATCAAGCAAAACAAACAAATCCGGCAGAAAAGTTTTCTTTTTCCGCCGGATTTTTCTGTTGTTGGTCAAGTTACATTTTTTGAACATTCCACAGCGTGTTCACAATAGTCCAATTCTGCTGGAAGGGGGTGTTGATCGTCCAGTAACTCACTCCTTTCAGGCCGAACTCGCGCACAAGCTCCATTTTGGCGTAAATGCTGCGCGCATCTTCAAACCAGACGATATGCTCGCGCCCGTTGCTGTCATAATAATTGAAATAAGGGCTCTGCGCGGCCGGGTCAAATTTAATTTGCGCGCCCACGCGAAACGCGAGTTCCACCGCGCCGGGGTTGGTGAGCACGGTCGCCGAAGAGCCGGGCACAAACGGCAGTGTCCAGTCGTAGCCATAATTTGGAATGCCCATTAAGATTTTGTTCGGCGGAATCTGCGTTACGGCATATTCAATCACTCTTCGCACCTGATTGAGCGGCGCCACGGGCAGGGGCGGGCCTTTTAAATAGCCCCATTCATAGGTCATGAGAATCACAAAGTCCGCAATGCGGCCGTGGGCGGCGTAGTCATGCGCCTCGTACAGCAGGCCGGGCTGGTCGCTTGAGACCTTCGGGGCAAGGGCGGAGGAAAGCGTCCAGCCGTTCGCGTCCATCACTCCGCGCGCTTTTTCCATAAAGCGGTTATAGTCCTCTCTGTTGCGGGGATAAATGTATTCAAAGTCCACATTGAGGCCCGTGTAATTTTTTTGCCGCATGACAGCGGCAACATTTTCAAGAAGCCGGTCCTGCACCGCCGTGTCTGTGAGGATGGTTTCGGCAAGGCTGCTGCTGAAGCCGTCTTCGGCGATGTTGGTGATCACCATTTTCGGGGCGATGTTATTCGCCCGCACGGTGTTGATGAGCGGCTGCTCGTTCATGGTTGAAAGAGAGCCGTCCGGCAGAACCTGATAGCTGAAGATGCTTAAATAGCTCAGGCCCGGCATGGCGGCGTTGAGAATATCCTGATTGATGGTGGGGTAGGAATAGCCGTTGACGGCCAGGGTTCCCCACGGTGTGTCGCCCGAGCCGGAAGGAATCTGAACGGTCTGCCCGGGATAAATCATGTTCGGGTTTGTAATTTGAGGGTTTGCGGCCCTCAGCTGCGCAAGGCTGACGTTGAATTGGCGGGATATCGAATAGAGCGAGTCGCCCGGTTCCACGGTGTAGCTGCGCGAGACGGCGGGGATGACCAGGGATTCGCCCACGACTAAATTCTCAGGGTTTCGCAGGCCGTTCGCGTTGACGATACTCTCCACCGAAACGCCGTATTCACGGGCGATCTTATAAATTGAATCCCCCGCCTTTACCACATAAATAACCACATAACCACAACCTTTATATAATCTAAAACATATATATGCAAAGGGGCTTGTATGATAATACAGAAAACCCGCGCGGGATTTCCGCAAAGGGGGAATTGACGGCCTTTCCGAAATGTGGTAATTTATATATAATACGAAACACTATTTAAAAACTAAAGAAATCGAGCGATGCTTTCTTCGAGAAGAAGAAAGCGTTTTGAGCGAAGATCGATTTGATGTTTTTAGCAGTGTTTCATATAACCGCGGCGGCGCGCGGTATAGGTTACCGCCGCGGCATTACAAACAATAGGGGATGTTTTGTATGAAGAATGATAAGACGCAGAAATTACTGTTTCATTTTTGGAAGACAACAGAGGAACAGGATCAAAAACGCCTTGCGGGGCAAACGCCGCCGGACGGGGTTGAAGAGGTCGTAAACCTTGCCTATATCGACGACGGCGACCCGATGCATCTTTTGGATATCTATTATCCGCGGGGAACGAACGCCGCGCTGCCTGTCATTGTTGACATTCACGGCGGGGGGTGGATGTACGGCACGAAGGAGCTGAACAAAAATTACTGCCTCACGCTTGCATCGATGGGCTTTGCCGTTGTGAACCTCAGTTACCGCCTTTGCCCGCAAACCACGATTCCCGGCCAGATTCAGGACATTTTTGCCGCCTACCGCTGGCTGGACGGCAACGGCGCAGACTATTTCTGCGATTTGGATAACGTTTTTGTCACGGGCGATTCGGCCGGCGGGCACCTTGCGGCCCTTTCGTGCGCGATTATGGGGCGCGACGGGCTGGATGAAATTTTTGACGTGACCCTGCCGCGCCTGCGCTTCAATGCCGCGGGCTTTACCTGCGGCGGCTTTGACCCGCTGAAAATACTAAACAAACCCACGCGGCTCACAAGGGCCTATAAGGAAATTTTGCTGGGTGAAAACTGCGACGCTTACCCTTATGCGAGCTATCTTAATGTGAGCGCATTGGTTGGCGGCACACACTTCCCGCCGATTTATATGGTCAGCAGCAAAGAGGATTTTGTGCTTTCCATGTCCGTTGCGTTTTCCCGCAAGCTTTCGGAATACGCTGTGCCTCACCGGTTCAGAAAATGGGGTATCGTAAAGGGAAAACACCTGACGCATGTGTTTAACGTGCTTTATCCGGAATGGACGGAAAGCAAAAAGACGAATGAAGAGATGCTCTCTTTGTTCAGGGAATACACAAAATGATTAACATGTAAAGTCTTATATTTTTACATGCCTCCCTTGTTTTTCAGGAAAGGAAGAAAAAAATGAGCGCAAAAGTTTTGTTTGCCCCGATGGCATTTGCAAAATATGAAGAAAGCCAGACTCTGCCCGCAAAATTTTCAAGAATGCTTGCACACAGCGGCCTTGCCGAAAAGGTGAAGGGCAAAAGCGTCGCCATAAAAATGCATGTGGGCACAGGCACCTCTTATTCCACGATTCCGCCGGTGTTTGTGCGCAAGCTCGTGGATTTTATTCAGGAGAGCGGCGGCCGCTGCTTTATCACCGACCATTATATTCACTCGCGCCGGCCTGAGGAGCGCGGCTATTCGGAGGCGAATCTCGGCTGCCCGGTTTTGGACGCCTGCGGTTTTTTCGACAAATATTTTTATACCAAAGAAGTGAGCCTGCGCACTTTCCGGCATGTGGACATTGCCGGTTTGATTCACGATGCGGATTTTATGATTGATTTTTCCCACGTCAAGGGCCACGGGGCCTGCGCCTTCGGCGGCGCGTGCAAGAATATCGCCATGGGCTGCGTGACGGACCGCACCCGCCGCGAGCAGCACGGCCTTGAGGGCGGCATTTTATGGAACGGCGAGCTCTGCACCCATTGTGAGGAATGCGTCGCATCCTGCAACCACCATGCAAACGGCTTTGACGAGCACGGGGAATATGACGTGTTTTATCATCACTGCACGCTCTGCCAGCACTGCGCGAAGGTTTGCCCGACGGGCGCGATCACGCTTGACGCGCACAATTACGCCGATTTTCAGGACGGGCTCGCTCTTTGCACCAAAACCGTGCTCGACACGTTTGAGCCGGGCAACGTATATTACATTAATGTTCTTACGCAAATCACGGCCCTGTGCGACTGCTGGGGCATGACCACGCCCTCTTTGGTGCCGGATATCGGCATTCTCGCGAGTGACGACATTGTGGCGGTGGAAAAGGCCTCGCTGGACGCGATTAAAATTGAGGATTTGATTCCCTCAGGCGTTCCGATGGGTATGGAGCTCGGGCAGAGCGGGCATCTGTTTGAGCGCCTGCACGGCAAAGACCCTTATTTGCAGCTGGAGTTTCTTGAAAAATACGGCCTTGGTACAAAGGACTATCAACTGGTGACCATCAATTAGGGCGTGTTGATACGAACCGAAACGCTCAGATTTTGAGCGAATTTTGTGTCAGACAGGGCAAATTTTTACAGGAAGGCTGACGCCTTTCAAAAATATTTAACACAATATGGCGCAAAAGGCGCCAAAAGATGAGTCTTTTGTGTCAGTATCAACACGCCCTAAGCAAGTCAGCATATACATGTTTGAATTTAATAGAAATAAAAGAACATTAATTTGCTGTTTTTTATAAGGATTTTGCTTTTTGCTCTTGATTTTTCTTGAGGGTTTGTATATAATATGTTGGCGTCAGAAAAATGGAGAGTTGTCCGAGTTGGTCTAAGGAGCACGACTGGAAATCGTGTATGTAGCAAAACTGCATCGAGGGTTCGAATCCCTTGCTCTCCGCCAAACATGTGAAAAATGGACAATCCCTTGAACATCAAGGGATTGTCCATTTTTTATGCCTAAATTCCATAACACATGAAAAACAAGATTATGAACATAACATACGCACGATTTTTCAGGGATTCCGGCAAAATCCTATGTGCTAAAAAGCTCAAAAAAGTCATGATTTTTATCCTGCTGAATATACTTTTATTGTAGAAAGAGGGATAATAATGGAAGAATTGACTATGCAGCTTATTACCGGAGAAATGATCGTTGAAAATTTATTTGAAATGTTTTTGATTTCAAAAAGAAGTTTGAATGTATCACCGTACACCATATTAAACAATGCACCTTATAATATTTCTCATCAGATAATAAACCTGCATTTATTTGTTTGATAAAAAAAGTGTTATATTCCGGAATATCGGTCATATCAATTATACTTCTCGGCATATTGCTTGCGCCAGTTTTGCAACCAACAGAGTTGCTTGTCAATAAAATTATTATCAACGCAATTCGAACCGAATATTTCTAAAATAGTTGCCTGAAGTTGATAGTGGCGTATTGCAATAAAGTCATAGAATGACTTTCTCTCTAACTCCGACAATGAAATGTATTTTAAGTATCCTTCTAAAAACTGATTAAAAGTTACTGTTGTATCTTTGATGCCGTTTGGGTCAAACTCAAAATAGTTGGTTGTATCGCACATAACCATAATGTCGAACATACGCGGTGCATAACATGAAGTATCAAAATCAAGTATGTATATTTTTTTCTCAGGGGTAATTAACAGGTTGCCCGGGTGTAGGTCTCCGTGGCAGTACCCATAAGGTAAATTCTCAACACTCCCCCAAAATTTATTGCCAAGTTCAATATATTTCTGAATTCCGTTTTTAGGATATCCCTTTGCGTTGATGATATTTATGTATCTATCTATAAAAAACGGCTTTCTCCTGAATGTCAGTTTCCCGGAATAGTTTTGCATTATAGAGTGAAGCTTGCCGACTAGCTCACCGATATCTTTTGCGCGCTCATTTATATCGGGTTCCTCGCCATATATAAATTCGTACATAATTAACAAGTTTGTTGTATCTTCATTGATAACTTTTAATGTTGGCTGTCCTACTGCTGTATTGATGATTTTAGGCACAGGAAACTCATGCAATTCAAGATAGCGTATTATATCAACGGACTGCTGTATTGTATCCATAAATGTGTCGCTAATGATTTTTAACAGATACTTTTTATCCTTTCCGAAAACTATATATGTGTCACATCCACCAGCACGAAGAAATTCAATGGATTCAATCTCTATAGGGTAATTATCGCTCAATATATGCAATATTGTTGAGTTATCCATTTGTAATCCTCCTCATATCACTTAATGTTATTTATCAAGAGTTAGCTAATAATTTCTAAAATGTAATTTATTTTAGAATGTTTAACTTGCTCACGACCCCGCTAAAATCCAAAAACATCAATTCTGTACACTCACCAAGCCCCAAAATCCCGAAATATCTATCCTGTTCACACGTGAAGTGCCGGTATCAATATTGTCCACACGAGACAGAAACAGGCCCATTGGACATATTCCCTCAAAGCGATATTTCGCCATTTTCTGCACATCGAATTTTTGCCCTCAAGCCCCGAAAATACCAGCATTACTGGTTTTTTTACACACCTGTCAATTCACCCTCGACATCAATACCACGCACTCACCTGTTTCCACACTCAGAGCCGATTTGTCAGGTCTAATCTTCGAGATTTTTTAATTTCTCTCGGATTCTCTTTTCTGCCAACATGACAGAATCACAAACCGATTGTTTTTTACAGCTCTCCATTTCCGCGATTTGCACATAGGTAAAACCAAATTCGTGATGTAGGACAAACCGCCGCCGTTGAATTTCAGGCAATTCCGCGATTGACTGCCTCAAATGCTCGTTCCGCAAGCTGTCAAAAACAGTTTCCTCAACGCTCTCCGGTGGATGCAATGCCCGATTATGGAGCGTTTCGTCCGATAAGTCTGATTGCTCGATGTGCCGTTCATCGGAACGCCGCAGATTGCGCTCCTGCTTCACGAAACGGCAAAACTCCAAATAGACAGACCGTGATACCTCGGTTCCCGTGGGATGGCTTGTCCATCCGAAAAGGAAACGTAGTAATGCGTAATACCCTCGACAATCTCTGTTCGCAGGGTATATGGATTTGTATTATCAAACATAGCCCTTTCTCCAATCTGAATTTTTTTGAAAACTCAGATTGGAGCGGAGGACTGCGGCAGCCTGTACCATCTACAGGCTTGTCCATCTTATGTAAAATAAAAAAAGAGCCAAACTTTCCCCTTGATTTCAAGAGGTATACTTTGGCTCTATGTTTTAAGTAGTTTTTGCTTATGTAAATATGTATTTTGAATGCTATATTCCACCAGAAAATGCATTTATTTTATACATCATATTAACGCTCCTATCGCACGGTTATACCACCATACGGGAAGCGTTATCAGGCGGTTATACCATGTTAAATTGAAATTTTCTTACTGTGTCAAGTTCCACGGTCTGCTTAATAAACGGCTGTATCTCGTTCTCCAACAATTCGACAAATCCTTTCTCCAAAAATTTTCAATAATTTCTTTTTCTCAACAAATTTCGCCGGATAAATTAAACCGCCCGATTGGTTTTTACTCCAAATGGGGCGGTTTATAGTGCATATTAAAATGAAATTTTTTGTATTTTCGTTGGTGCATATAATTTCACATCCTTCTCAATATTCATTTGTAAGGTATCTTTGTCTGTAAGCCACTAATAATCGATCGATGTTTTCCAATGAGAATTACACATCTCTCTGGATTTATAATAGAAAACATAGCAGTACTATCACGCCAAGAATAATCCTGTACCAACCAAATATTTTAAAGCTATGCTTCTTAATATATGTCATTAAAAAGCGGAT
>JAISXG010000071.1 GCA_031270605.1 Oscillospiraceae bacterium
CGTGTCACCGCAAAGGAACGTGCCATAGAAAACGATAAGTTTACGATGCGGCTGTTTCTGATTCGCCTGGGCTTTGTCGGTAAAGAATACAAGGCCGCGCGGCGTATCCTGCTGCGAAACCTGACCGGCAACCCAAGTTTCAAAAACGGACAGCGCTCGCAGAATGATGAGGTGCCGCATGATGAGGAATGACAGCGGCTCCACTGCGGTGGGAGTACATTAAACAATCGGCGGTGAAGACCGCCGTGGAACCGGCTTGTCTAAAAAACAAGCTGGTTTCCCCAAGGTAATAATTATAGAAAGAATCACCCGGAGGCTTAACGCATGCAAGCAGCCAAAGCGTGCCGGAACGCTTATGTCTGACTATTCCGAATTGGCGGCATCTTATATTAGCAACCGTTTAACAGGGAAAAATAACAGCATGGGAAAAAGATTAAAAGAAGCAAGTCCTCAAGCCTGGAGGTGTGACATTATGTGATGTTGGAAAATATAGTCGTGAAGCTCTTGAATTCCGGTGATGACATTGTTGAGGTTACGCCTCCTGCTGCGGAAAACTGTGATGAGGTCAGTGTCGGAAATGTTCCAGAGGAACGGGAGATCAAACTGCATCTACGCATAAGAATCAAGTAGATGTAACTGATCTGCCAAAAACAAGCGGGTGCAACGAAACCGCTTCATGAGCCGGCTTATCTCTTTGGATCGGATTTTTTCCAGAAAACACCAAATGGCCGCAGCGTGGTTTTGAGGATTTAGGCCAGATAAGCGAACATGGCAAACACAAAACAAAGGCATAACAACTAAAAAATCTGCTGATTTATTAACTTTAAATGACAAAGGATGTAATATGCAAAAGCAACAAAACTATAATTTGCGCACAGATGGATGGTGCGAGGATACTCCCATAAACCGAGAGATAAAGGTTGAAAAACCGGGAGATCGTAAATGAGCCACTACCCAGTAGCCGTCTTCACGTTTGATGACGAGCAATCCATTGGTGACCTGTTTGCTCCGTATGACGAAAGTCTACAGGTAGCACCGTATGTAAGCAGGACAAAAGAGCAAATCATACAGGATGAAAAAGCGCATTTTCGAGCGGCGTTTTTGGGGAATTACTCTAAATGGAAACATGAGGCGAAAAGTGCCGCTAAACACTTTAATCCAGAGTATATCGAGTACCTTAAAACAATTCCGGATCGGATGAAGTGGTCTGATGAAAAAATCTATCAGGACGCAATCAATGGACGCGAAGATGAATTAAACGAAAATGGCGACATACTTTCTACTTATAATCCTAATTCAAAATGGGACTGGCGGGTTATCGGCGGTCGTTGGAGAGATATGTTGATTACAAAGGGCGACGCAAAATCTTGTGACGCCGCTTTCGTTACCGACATTGACTTTGAAGCCATGCAACGCCAGAGTGCTGCTGAAATTCGTCCGTATGAGGATGCGATGAAAAACTCTTATATGAAGGAAAAGTATATGCGCGAAAGATACCCGACTGAAGCGGAGTATATCAAGTGCGTGACAGCCTTCAGCACTTATGCGGTGATTACGCCTAACGGTGAATGGCATGCTGCTGGGCAGATGGGCTGGTGGGGATTCTCCTCTGAGACACCGGAAGAAGCACGGGCATGGGAGCATGACTACTGCGAACGGTTCATACAACCGGCGATTGAGTATGGTTTGTATTTGACTATCTTTGATTGCCATATCTAGGGAACACAAAATCAATAAGGAAAGCAGATTGAAAAGTGCGGTGTTTTTGGAAGCGTCTTTGTCAGTGTTCGACTTATCTGACCTAAGTCCTCAAGCCTGGAGGGGTGACATTATGTGATGTTGGAAAATATAAAAACCCTGTCAAAGGTCTGATGTATGCAAGCAGCTAGAAAATGCGTGAACGCTTTTATCTTCTCATCCCGAGTCAGCGGCACCTTGATTAGCAAACGTTTCACAAAGAAAGAGAACAGCATGGAAGATACTCGTAAGATAAAAGAAGCCGCAGAAGAATGGGTACGAAGTTTTGACCGAATACCGCAAAATATAATTCTCAAACTTTATATGTCCGGCGATAATATTATTGAAATCACACCGCCTGTCACAGAAGCGCGTGATACACTTCTGCCGATGTGGGGATCAATGTGGACTTTCAGCGATAGCGCGGACTGCTGGTGGCTTGAAGATGAAAAGCATTTACAGGCGATGGCGGATTGTGGTTTCAGGATATATGAACAAGAGGACTTTGGCTATTTTTTCGGAATAGACGGTATGGGTTATGACTTTTATGATGCGCACTGGATACCGCTTTATAAAGCACGCGGGTTGAAGTGGCATTGTAATTGACAGTGAAGAATTCCATTCAATATGGCTTGCATTAAAGTTACCAAGAAGTTCAATAGCAAACATAAAAACGGGGTTAAATAAAAATTTTGGCTAAACTCGGGATATTGGATGATAGCCTCCTTTGCATTTTTGTGATTGCTTGCATACATGAGACCTTTGGCTGAAAATAAATGTAAATATAACTTACTTTGAGCATGATTAAGTAGTATGCTTGCTGTTGCAAAATAAATCTTCTCATCTTCTCAGGCTCGCTGAATTGTTTGTTTAGCAAACGCAACGCGCATCTATGGAGAGATGACTAAAATAAAAACGGTCAAAATCAAAAAGTGGAGCAAGCTCAGAATAGCCGGCAAAAGCTATCCGCGTTCTTAAACCTGCTACATGCGCCAAACCCTTGATAAATAAGGAAAATAAGGTAAAAACACTTGCTTTCAGGGGCAAACAGAGTTATGCTTTCAGACAACAAAAGAAAGGAGGAGGATGTCTTACGAGATCATTAAATACAGACATTTCACAAAACGGCGCGGTTCAGGCGATAGCCGGCAGTATGACGCCAAAATTCGCCATATCTTACCTGCGTGTATCAACGCGCGAACAGGCTGAACGCGGCGGCGGCGCCGATGAGGGCTTCTCTATCCCTGCACAGCGCGAAGCGAATAAGCGAAAGGCTTTGTCCATGGGCGCAATTGTTGGCAAGGAATTTGTGGACAGAGGCGCTTCAGCCCGGTCAGCCGACCGGCCGGAACTCCAGAAAATGCTGGAATATATTAAGGAAAACAAAGATCGGGTGGATTATGTTATTGTCCATAAGGTTGACCGACTGGCGCGGAATCGTGGTGATGACATTGATATCACCAGGGCTTTACAGGAAGCGAATGTACAACTGGTGTCCGCTTCGGAAAGTATTGACAGTACGCCGTCCGGTATGCTGCTCCACGGCATTATGAGCTCGATAGCGGAGTTTTACTCGCGCAACCTGTCTACTGAGGTTAAAAAAGGGATGAGTGAAAAAGTTAAGAACGGCGGTACGCCTACTAAAGCGCCGCTGGGCTATCGTAACATTAGGGATTACGATGGTAAGGGCAGGCGGGACAGCCGTGTTGAAATTGATACGGAACGCGCTCCGCTCATTAAACTGGCTTTTCAGGAATACGCCACCGGCAACTGGTCGCTGCTCTCATTGGCGGAACATTTGGAGGAGCTTGGATTGGCTACCCCCGTCAAACCCAAACTGCCCTCAAAGCCAATAAACAAGAAGCTGCTGCATACGGTTTTGATAAATCCGTATTACAAAGGCGTTGTTACCTATAACGGTGTGGAATATGCGGGAAAGCATGAACCAATTATTGATGAGAAAACATGGAATAGAGTACAGGAAGTACTCAGAAGTCACGTTAACGGCGAACGCACACGCATCCACGAACACTATCTGAAAAGTACGGTGTATTGCGGCAAATGTGGCGCGAGGCTGATTATCCATAATGCCAGGTCGGGGTCTGGCGACATATACCCGTATTTTGTCTGTTCCGCCAAGCACAATAAACGGAATGACTGCAAACAAAAAGCCACGTTGATTGATGAGGTCGCCTCCAAAATAGAAGCCTGGTATGAAAGAATTTCCTTTACTCCTGAGTTTAGAGCGCTTATACAACAATGGCTAACCGCTCAAATTGATACCCTTGCGGAGGAGTCTAAAACTGAGATAGATCGCTTAAAACAGCAAAAGGATAAATTGGAGCGCGAACAGCGCAAACTGCTCCAGGCGCATTACTCTGATGCTATTCCGCTTCACCTGCTGAGGGAGGAACAGGCGCGTATAAACAAATCACTGAGCAATATAAAGGGCCAAATGGAGGCGCATCAGAAGGAATTTGCCGAGGTCAAAGATAATCTGAATGACGTATTTGAACTGCTTGACGACTGCGGCAGAGCATATAGGTTAGCAAGTGATTTTGAAAAAAGATGCTTCAACCAAGCTATATTTAAGAAAATACTGGTTGATGAAGACTTATCGCTTGATGTGGAGTATGCAGAACCTTTTGCCACAATACTCAACCCGAAAATCTTTGTGGTAAAACGTGAGCTTGAGAAAGCGATCTGCGGCTTGCCGGAAGGTCAGTTTGAATCGGCTGCACGGCTCTCGTTATCGGACTTTTTATGTGCTGAAAATACTCAAACCTGCACTAATTTTTTTAGTGCAGGTTTAAGTATGGGATTTTTGGTGCGGGTAAGAGGACTTGAACCTCCATGTCCTTGCGAACATATGAACCTGAATCATACGCGTCTGCCAGTTCCGCCATACCCGCTTATGGTGTTTCTTTGAATTTGTTGCACGGATAAGAAACTTAAAACCGAGGCATTGCTATTGCTCTGCAGTTTATAAAAACAGGATTGGGTACCCTATTTTATCATATTAATTGTTAGTTACACAGAGGTGGCGTTATCTAAATCTAGCGCATCTGCCAATTCCGCCATATCCGCACATGGTGCTGTCATTCGCCCGAATGTCAGCTTGTAAATAATATCATCTGCCCCCTAAAAAGTCAAGGGGTTTCTATAAAAAATCTCTTGTTTTCTGAATGATTTGCACAGATTAAACACACATTTTATGTGGAGCCCCACACATTCAGGCAAAAAAAAGCCTTGAACTTTTTCATGAAAATTTCAAGACTTTCTGGTGGACGTTAACGGACTTGAACCGCTGACCCTTCGCACGTCAAGCGAATGCTCTACCAACTGAGCTAAACGTCCTTCTTTTGTGACGCTGACAATTATAGCATAAATCTAAAAAAAAGCAAGCCCTTTTTTTATTTTTTTATCAACATAAAATAAAAAGCTTAGAGCGCATTTGCAAACACACTCTAAGCTTTCTTAAAATAACTTTATTCCGCCTATGAATTCTATTTTTTATAATTATTGATATTTGGAGTATTTTCTCAGACGCGCAGTCGTTTTTTTCAAAAAATATGGAATAAATAATAAAGATGTGCTATGATAGATTTATATTTTTCATGAAAGAGAACACGGTATGGAAATGCATGAAAACAAACAATCCCCGGAGCTTGCGCTGCTTGTGAGTGTCGACACCGGCGACTATGACGCGGAGCGGTCCCTTGCGGAGCTTGAGGAACTGGCAAAAACGGCGGGTGCGGAGGTGTTCGGCAAGCTGATTCAAAAACGCCAGAAGCCGGACAATGCAACCTTTGTCGGTTCCGGCACACTGGAGCAAATCAAGGATATCTGCGAAAAGAACGCACTTGACCTGCTGATTTTTGACAACGAGCTTTCCCCCTCCCAAATCCGCAACATCGAAAAGGCGACGGACACAAGAGTCGTTGACCGCACCATGCTCATTCTTGACATTTTCGCCCTGCGGGCAAACACCAGCGAGGGCAAGCTGCAGGTTGAGCTTGCGCAGCTGCAATATATGCTCACCCACCTCACGGGCAAGGGTGTCGAAATGTCGCGCCTCGGCGCGGGCATCGGCACGCGCGGCCCGGGCGAGAGTAAGCTTGAGAGCGACCGCCGTCACATCCGCAGGCGGATTCAAGCACTCAAAGAGGATTTAAAAGCCCTGCAAAAACGGCGCGACATCCACAGAAAGCAGCGTGCAAAGCGCGGCGTTACCATCGTCGCCATTGTGGGCTACACAAACACGGGCAAGTCCACCCTGCTCAACACTCTCACAGGCGCCGGCGTGCTCGCCCAAAACCAATTGTTCGCGACCCTTGACCCGACGGCAAGGGCGCTAAAGCTCCCAAACGGCGGTGAGGTGATGCTGGTTGACACCGTGGGCTTTGTTTCACGGTTGCCGCATATGCTGGTTGAGGCGTTCAAATCCACGCTTGAAGAAGCGGCTTTCGCAGATATTATCTTGAACATCTGTGATGCGTCAAGCCCTGAATTTGAAGACCAGCTGCGCATTACAAAAGAAATTTTGCAGGAGCTTGGCGCGGCGGAAAAGACGATTATCGACGTCTTTAACAAATGTGACCTGGCGGAGGCGCTTTTTGATTTGCCCGAGCACAGAGACTCGGTGAAAATTTCCGCGTTAAAGGGCATCGGCATTGACGCACTGCTTGAGAAAATTGAAGAGCATCTGCCCGCGGCCAAAAAGAGGGTAAGGTTGCTGCTGCCGTTTTCGCTCGGTTGGGTGGTTGCCGGCATTCGCAAAGACGGGGTGCTGATTCGTGAGGAATTCACGGACGACGGCATTTTGATTGAGGCTATTGTGGATATTGTATTTCTCAATACAATCCAACAATATATAATTTCAGAAAATTAGGGGATGAAAGAGTATGGACAAGTATTTAATCATTAACGCAGACGATTTCGGCATGTGCCGTTC
The DNA here is from genome assembly GCA_031270605.1 of Oscillospiraceae bacterium. GTDB lineage: Bacteria > Bacillota > Clostridia > Oscillospirales > Acutalibacteraceae > JAISXG01. Next base: position 6,692 of record JAISXG010000071.1, read on the forward strand.
TGCAAACCTCGCGGTGTTTGACCTGCTGCAAAAGGGCGGCATCACCTCGGCGACGATCATGCCACCCTGCGGCTGGAGCGTGGAGGCGGTGCAGTTCGCAAAGGAGCACCCGGAGTTTGCCATCGGCATTCATTTGACCACAACAAGCGAGTGGGGCAAATACCGCTGGGCGCCCGTGAGCCAGGGGCCGAACGACTCCCTGCGCGACGAAGAGGGTTATATGTTCAAAAGCAGCAAGACTTTTGAAGAAAAGGCGGATATTGACGAGGTCGAGGCCGAAATCCGCGCGCAGATTGCCCAGATGCTGCGCCTTGGCATGAAGCCCTCACACCTTGACAACCACATGGGTTCGCTGTATGGCATTGAAACCGGCCGCTTTGAGCTGCTGAGCCTTGTGATTGACATTGCGGGTGAGATGGGTCTGCCCTTCCGCTTCCCAACAAAATTTACAGATGCGCAGTTTAACAACCAGATGCTCGGCATCAATGTGCCGAAAGAGATGATTCTAAACCTGTTCTCAAACTTTGCAGATTACGGCAAAGAGCGCGGCGTTGCCATGCTTGACTATTTAATGCCCGGCGACTGGAACGGCCCGCAGAAGGACAGCTATGAGAATTTCCGTGAATATATTTATGAGCTTTATAAAACCTTTGAGCCCGGCATCACCGAAACATACATCCACCCCGCGTTTGAGTCAGACGAGCTCAAAGGCACCACCGGCCATTGGCAAAAACGCGTTTGGGAATATAATTTGTTCGCAGACCCGAAAACAAGGCAGCACATTAAGGCCTGCGGCATTCAGCTGATTAACTACAGAGACCTTCATAAAATGAGGATGGGCTGATACCGGCCTGATCGCATGATGCAATAGAATTTTATTGGGTAATATTATACAAAAAACAATAGGCACTGGCCGAAATTTTTCTGCCAGTGCAATTTTTTTCATCAATATTTTTAAGAATCCCCTTGAAATATGTCGAAACTTACCATATAATGGAAGCATCAAAAATAGAAAGAAGGTCAACCTTTATGACGCAAGACCGTGTGGACATGTTTATCATGGCAAACCAAAAGTATTTTCCCCCTGAGAAAGTTGTTTTTATCAGAGAGCGCCTCATGCAAATGGATGAATCCAGATTTATGTATTTTTCGGCTGTTGAATATAAAGATCCTACAATGCTTTTGATTATTTCTCTGTTCCTAGGGGCTTTTGGGATCGATCGTTTCCTGTTAGGCGACACAGGCTTGGGTATTGCGAAGCTGCTGACCGGCGGCGGTTGCGGCATTTGGACCATCGTCGACTGGTTCACCGTTCAAAAGAAAACCAGGGAATATAATTTTAACCTGATTGCTTCAAATTTATAATGGATAACCTTTAAGACGCGACAGGGCCTGCCCCGCCGCACTGGAATGCATTATAACATTTACGCATTACCGCATATTGCATGCAATATGCGGTGTTTTTTGCGCTGTTTTCAGTGCCTGAAAAATCGTATCAAAGAATCCACAAAAATGTTCATTTTTAATTGACATCTTGTTCAAAATTTTATATACTTTTCGATAGGTCAGATTTCACCATAAAATCAAAAATTTTGATAAAGTTTTTGGATTTATGCAAATTTTTTATTAAAATAATTCATTTTAAAGAAGTTTTTATCGACTGTTCGTGTGAATTTATTTGCGCAAGCATTTAAAGATAACGAAACTAGTACTCCGTAAAGTTAGAAATTGGTGTTTGCCGCCGAAGATTTTGTTGTCAGGCAGTGTGGCAAAACCGCAGGAATGCTTTCACCTTTCAAGGCTTTGCCGCACCGCATGGCGGCAAAAGACCGGTGTCAAACGCTGATTTCTGGCTTTATGGAGTACTAATGAAAAGGAGAAAACAACATGTCGAAATCACCAAAGTCCAAAGAAGTGCTTGGTTATCTCCCAGATGAGAGCCCATCTTGGGGAAAACTGATCATTTTCGCCTTCCAGCAGGTGCTGGTAATGTTCCCGGCAACCGTGACTGTGGCATTGCTCACCGGCTTTCATGTCTCTACCACTATTTTTGCCAGCGGTCTTGCAACAATCTGCTTTTTGCTCATCACGCGCAGCAAAATCCCGCTCTACTATGGCTCGAGCTTCTCTTACATCGCCGCAATCGTCAGCGTCACCGGCGGTGTGGGCATTGGCCAGCTGGCATCGGACGATGTGATTGCGCAGGCACAGTTCGGCATTATCATGTCCGGATTTGTTTCAATTGTGGCCGGATTGATTGTGAGCCGTTTCGGCATGGATAAAATTGAAAAGGTTTTGCCCCCAACCATCACAGGCCCCATCGCCGCGGTCATCGGGCTTTCTCTCGCGGGCACAACTCTGAAAAATGTTTTTTTGGTTCCAAACCCTGAAACCAATCTTCCTGACTCAAAATATATTACCTCTGCGGCGATCGTCGCGCTGGTAACCCTTCTTGCGACAATTTTGTTCTCAGTTTATTTAAAAGGCGTGTTTGCCCAGCTGCCCATTCTGTTTGGCATTCTGGTCGGCTATTGTTTGGCGATTCCTTTGGGGCTTGTTGATTTTTCTCTCATTTTTGCGGACAGAATTGTGTCGCTGCCCCATTTCACCCTGCCAAAACCGAACCTGATGGCAGTGGCCGCGATCATGCCGATTGCGCTCGCCACCATCCCCGAATCTTCCGCACACCTGTTCCAGCTTGATATTTATGTGAATGACCTTGCAAAACGCAAAGGCAAAGGCGAATATAAAATCAAAGACAAGCTGGGCCTGAATCTGATCGGCGACGGCATCGGCGACATTGTTTCGGCAGCGTTTGGCGGTCCCGCCGGAACAAACTACGGTGAAAACATTTCGACAATGGCAATCACAAAGAACTTCTCCGTGCGCATGCTCAAGGTCGCGGCGATCATCTCAATGGTTATGGCCTTCTTCTCACCCCTCTCTAACGCCGTCAATACCGTGCCGTCCGCCGTGATCAACGGCGCCTGCATCTTCTTGTTCGGCGTGATCGCGGCACAGGGCATTGCGATCATGATCAGCCAGAAGGTCGACATGTTTGACGCGCGCAACCTCGCGGTTATTTCTGTGATCTTCATAATCGGCATTGGCGGAACATATGTGTTTGATAACGGCATGATTCCGGCTTTCGGCTTTAAGCTCCCCGCAATTGCGACGGCGGCCGTGGTCGGCATCGTGCTCAATCTGCTTCTTTTAATCGGAAAAGGCAAGAAGAAAGAAAAAGCAAAATAATCAAAGATTATTTTTTCAAAAAAGCATATAACAAGTCCCCTGTCAAAAAAAGACAGGGGATTTTCTTTTGTATAGCCAATCAACTTGAAACTGCGCTAAATCTTGCGGCCTATTTATCATTTTGCCGCGTTGCCCACCCGAACAAGCGAAGCTTGTTTACAGGACTGAAAGCCTGCCTGCGGTGGGCGCACGCGCACAGGTGCACGGGCAAAATAAAAAATATGCTCACAATCTTTTAGCTCATTTCCAAGTTGATCGGCTATATATTTTAAACAACAATTCCATCCAACAGTTTTTGAAAAGCTGTCGGCAGGGCATATTTTTTCGCAAGGGCTTCGCTGTCCGCCCAGGCAAAAGGCCCGGAGCATGCCTCCGCGCGCACAAAATAACAGCGCATATGCCACTCTATGTGGGTGAAAACGTGCTTTCGGTGAATGCATTTTTCAATACCGGCAACTTCGACCTCCAAGCCGCGTGCCGCCGCTATGGCCTGACTCTCATCAAGATGCCCCTTCACATTCGGCAACTCGGGCAAGCCATGCAAAACGCCCTTTTCTTCCCGTTTTTGCAGCGCAATGGCCCCCTCATGGGCAAACACAAACACTGTCAGCTCCTCGATTTTTCGGGGGCTTTTTTTTGCCTTCACCGGCAAATCCGCCTGTGTGCCGTTTGCAAATGCAAGGCAAAGCGTGCCCAGCGGGCAGGCATGGCACTTCGGCGCGCCGTTCGGCACGCAAACACAGGCGCCAAGCTCCATGAGCGCCTGCGTGAACTCGCCGCATTTGCCCTGCGGATACACCCGGGCAAGCCGCTCACGCACCTCGCGCTTGACTGCGGCGTCATCCACACAGCGGCTGTCGTTCATCAGCCGGGCGATCACGCGCAGCACGTTGCCGTCGACCGCAGGAGTGGGCTTGTCAAAGCAAATGGAGGCAATCGCACCTGCGGTGTACTCCCCCACGCCCGGCAGGCGCAGCAGTGCCTCATAGTCTTCGGGAAAGCGGCCATCGTACTCCTGCACAAGCATCTTCGCGCACTTTTGCAGATTGCGCGCGCGGTTATAGTAGCCAAGCCCCTGCCAGAGCTTTAAAAGAATTCCCCCGTCAGCTTCGGTGAGAGATGCGAGCGTGGGCAGCGACTCCAAAAACCGCAGATAATATGCCCGCACGGCCTCCACACGCGTTTGCTGCAGCATAATTTCTGAGAGCCACACATGATAGGGCTCACGGTCTTTGCGCCAGGGCAGGTCGCGCGCGGCGGCTTCGTACCATTCATAAAGCGGGGCTGCTATATTTTCATATATCCTGTTTTTTGTTATTTCATCCATGAATATTACCTTTAAATAAGTTGATTGATTTTGCTTTTACAACGCATACAAAGCACAACCTTCGGCTCCGTCAGCATTTTCAATGCTTCAAAATTTTTGATTTTGAAGCTATTATATCATAGAACCCTCAAAAAAACAAAACCGTCCTTGGTTTTCTTTTTAATCCGATATCATTAGACATACTATTTTCACAACTTGTCTCATATAGATAAACTATACCCGAATTACAGCTCCCTTCGGGATTTTAAGTTTTTCCTGCACATATTTTTCGGGCAATTCTCTTGAAGTGAGGCCGGTTGATCAAATGAACAAAACAAAGAAGCTGTTTTACAATACATTAATCCTTACGGGAACCTCTTTTTTGATGCGCACGGTGGGCGTATCCTTTAATGTATATTTAAGCAACAAAATCGGCGCGGCGGGCATTGGGCTGTTTCAGCTGATCATGACGGTCTATTCCCTCGCCATCACCGTCGGCGCGGCGGGCGTGCGCCTTTCTTCCACACGGCTGGTGGTTGAGGAGGCGGGCCTAGGGCAAAAGGGCGGCTTCGCAATCATGCGGCGCTGCATTGCATACGGCCTGATGCTCGGTTTATTTGCGGCTTTACTTCTCTTTTTTGGCGCGGACATGGCAAGCATGCACTGGATTGACGATGTGCGCGCGGCACCCTCACTGCGCATCCTTGCGTTCAGCCTGCCCTTTATTTCAATGTCTGCCGCAATGAACGGATATTTCACCGCCACACGTGAAATTCCGCAATATTCTTTTGTTCAGATCGCCGAGCAAACCGTAAAGCTTGTGACGATCGTGGTGTCTTTAAATATTTTGAAAGACCCAAGCATCGAAACCGCCTGCATTGCCCTGGTCGGCGCCACGACCTTTTCTGAAATTGTTTCTTTCCTGCTTTCATATGCACTGTATTTAAGGATGAAGCGCAAAAGCGCGCACCATGCGTCCGCCCCCGGACATATCTGGAAAAAAATCGTGCGCATCGCCGTGCCGGACGGTGTTGGCTCGACCGTGCGGTCGGTGCTGGTGACCGTCGAGCAGCTGTTGATTCCCCTCGGTTTTCGCAAATCGGGCAGCTCTGAAGAGGCTTCGCTCGCGACCTATGGCACGATCCACGGCATGGTGCTGCCCATTGTGCTTTACCCTTCGGCAATTCTCTCATCCCTCGCGGGCCTGCTCATTCCCGAACTTGCCGAGTGCAACGCGCAGCAGAACCGCGAGCGGATCATGACCATCACAACACGCGTAATGCACCTGACACTTCTGTTCTCACTGGGAACGGCAGGCATTCTTTACGCATTTGCCGACAAGCTCTCGCTGGCAATTTATAACGACCTGCTGTCTGCGCAATACATCCGCGTTCTGGCGCCCCTCGTGCCGGTGATGTATCTCGACATGACGGTGGACGGCATTTTAAAGGGCATGGACCAGCAGCTGCAGTCCATGCGCTATAACATTTATGACGCGGCCCTCTGTGTGGCGCTGGTGTATTACCTGCTGCCGCGCTATGCGGTCAAGGGCTATATTTTCATTGTGTTTGTGAGCGAGGTGTTCAACTTCTTTTTGAGCGTAAACCGCTTAATCAAGGTCACGCAAGTAAAGCTCAACATTCTGGGCAGCATGGGCAAGCCATTGGGCTGTATTCTGGGCGCACTTTTGAGCGTGCATATCTTTTTTTCTGCAACAGCAGGAAGGATCCACCCGACCGCCGAGTTGGTTTTGCTCATTGGCGCAACAGTTTTCTTCTATTTCATCTATCTTTACCTCTGCGGGTGCATCACACAGCAGGACATCAAATGGATGCGCAGGGTGGTCGCATGATTCAGACCTTCTTTCATACGCAATCAAACCCGGCCTGCACAGGGGCAAGCCGGGTTTGATTTTTTTTGTGAATACAATTTGTCTATCAGCCTGATTCGCCATTCACAGCTTACGCCACGCCGCATGACAAAGAGATGGAAATATCAATATCACACTCGGTCAAAAAAAGCGGCGGAAACAATGAAGACAATCAGATGTAACTTTCTGTTGCACCATGGCGTTGTACCGCAATCAAGCGATACCCACACCGCCGCTGGCGAAACCTGTGACAATAGTCGCAATATCAATGCCGGCCGTGACGCTTGCCGAGAAGACAAGCATTAAACGGGTGCCCGCGGTCACTGGAATTGAAAGACCGGTGATTAATCCATCCGAAGTATCGCCGATAGCCACAAGCCCGGTCAACGGGGGGGCAAGCGTCACAAGTGCGCCTGCAACAGGGGCAAATGAGTCGTCCGGCGTTGTTGAACTATAAAGCTGCGCCGTAATTGTCACGGTGCTGCCAACAAGAGCGACTGCCGCTCCAACGCTGAAATAAGCCGCAACATCTGTGATCGTGCCATCTCTCGGCATGGAAAAAGCGAGATTGGTAAGTCCCGTTGTATCAATTAAACCACCCACAAGGACCGCGATGTCATTTGCGCCGAAGCCGATGAGTGCCTGCGTTCCCGCAAGACCACCAAGAACCGTAGTGAGTGTTGTCACCGGACCGGATGCGAAGGGAATGATTGCCCCTGCACCTACGGGACCGGTGTCGCCAGTCGGGCCG
>JAISXG010000093.1 GCA_031270605.1 Oscillospiraceae bacterium
TCCGCAACTCTGCATTTGGCTTCACCCCAAATCCGGAATTACTTTCGTAAGTTTTCTAACTTACCAAAAAAATCTCAGGGTTCCTTTGCTTCGTCGTTGTTTAATTTTCAAGGTCCAGTGAACCGCACTCCGCTCGAGTGCTTGCATATCTTATCACAAGAGAATCGTCTTGTCAACACCTTTTTTTAATATTTTTTCATTTTTTTTACCCTTCCTGAAAAGCCCTCCGAAAAGCCCAATATCTTGTACAAGCAACAATTTCAAGCTACTAAACACCCGTTCCAGCAATTCCCTTGACTGAATCTTGAAAATTCTTCGGCAAACTGGAAACAGATAATATATGAAAAGCTATTCTGCAAAACTCTTTCTCGGCAGCACAAAATTTTCACATGAGGCGCTTTCTATTCCGGTGTTCCACGCGAAGGAATTTGCAAATTGTTCCCTTAGTACTTTGATTATTTACGGAGGAGTATATATTATGAAAAGTAAGATAGAAATGTTACATTTAAAAGAACTCTGGCAGGCAACGGTGATTCTTTTATTATGCACATTGTTTATTGTTGCCATTCCCACAGCGCCATATTCGAACTTCATACAAAACCCGCAAACAGAGCAGACACTCTCAAAAATCGGCTCAAGAGGCGACGAAGTGCGAAAAGTCCAAAATAAACTGCGGGAACTTGGATTTTATAAAGGATCTGCTGACGGCATTTTCGGAACACAGACCCAATCGGCAGTAAAGGCCTTCCAGCGCAGCGTAGGTATTACGGTCGACGGTATTGCCGGCCCGAAAACACTGTTATATCTCGGCTTGGGCGGCGGTTCAACCGGCAGCTCGTCCGGCGGCGGAGGCGGTTACAGCTCCAACGACCAATACCTTCTGGCAAAAATTATTGCGGCCGAAGCACGCGGCGAGCCTTATTCGGGTCAGGTCGCCGTTGGCGCCGTTGTGCTCAACAGGGTAAAACACGCATCGTTCCCCGACTCAATTTCAGGCGTTGTTTATCAGGGCGGCGCATTCACGGCCGTGCGCGACAGCAACTGGAGTGTGCAGCCGGACGCGTCCTCGCAAAAAGCGGCCAAGGATGCGATCAACGGCTGGGATCCCTCGGGCGGCGCTATATACTATTATAATCCTGACAAAACCTCCAACGCATGGATTCGCACACGCCCCGTCATCACAAGAATCGGAACACATCTTTTCTGCAAATAAACATCCGTTTAATGACAAGAACTGCCACAGGCCTTTGCACTGCGGCAGTTCTTTAAAATTTAAGCGTTTCACTATATAATAGTATAGAGAATCTATTCGCCGATGAACTCCTTGCCGCCCATATACATGCGCAGCGCCTCGGGAATCAGTACCCTGCCGTCTTCCTGCAGATTATTCTCCAAGAACGCGATCAACATGCGTGGCGGAGCCACCACGGTGTTGTTGAGCGTGTGCGGAAAATAGGTTCCCCGTTCCTTGCTCTTTGCGCGGATGCCAAGCCGTCGGGCCTGCGCGTCACCCAGGTTTGAGCAGCTGCCCACCTCAAAATATTTTTGCTGGCGGGACGACCACGCCTCAACGTCCACGCTCTTCACTTTCAAATCGGCCAGATCACCCGAGCAGCACTCCAGCGTGCGCACGGGAATATCCAGGCTGCGAAAAAACGCAACCGTATAGCTATAGAGCTTTTCAAACCAAGCAGCACTTTCTTCGGGGTCGCAAACCACGATCATCTCCTGCTTTTCAAACTGATGAATGCGATAAACGCCGCGCTCTTCAATGCCGTGAGCGCCGACCTCCTTACGAAAACAGGGCGAATAGCTGGTCAACGCCTGCGGGAGCTTTGCGGCGTCAAGAATACTGTCGGCAAACTTGCCGATCATCGAGTGTTCGCTCGTGCCGATGAGGTACAGATCCTCGCCCTCAATTTTATACATCATGTTTTCCATTTCGGCAAAGCTCATGACCCCCGTCACCACACTGCTGCGAATCATGAACGGCGGAATATAGTAGATAAAGCCGCGGTCGATCATAAAGTCACGCGCATAGGATAAAATCGCCGAATGCAGCCGGGCAACGTCACCGCAAAGATAATAAAAGCCGTTGCCGCTGGTGACGCGCGCGGCGTCAAGGTCGATGCCGTTGAGGCGCTCCATAATATCCACATGATAGGGCACCTCGAACACGGGAACCACAGGCTCGCCGAAGCGCTCACGCTCCACATTCTCGCCGTCGTTCCTGCCGATTGGGACACTCTCGTCAATGATGTTGGGAATCACCAGCATTCTGCTGCGGATCTCTCCGTCCAGAACGCCGATTTTTTCTTCAAGCGCCGCAAGTTCGCCGGCCATTGCGGTCACGCTGGACTTTGCCGCTTCAGCCTCCTCTTTTTTGCCCTGCGCCATCATTGCGCCGATTTGTTTGCTGATGGTGTTTCTTTTGTTGCGCAGCTCGTCGCAACGCCCCTTTGCCTCACGGATTTCCACGTCGAGGGCAAACACCTCGTCCACAAGCGCCTCTTTTTGATGCTGGAATTTTTTTCTGATGTTCTCTTTCACCTTTTCAGGATTTTCTCTGATAAGCCTGATATCAAGCATAGTGGTTTCCTCCGAATATTATAATTTTTTACAAAATAAAAAAAGCCCCCGAACCCACACAAACCATGGGACGGAAAGCTCCGCGGTGCCACCCAAATTGCCGAAAGAACTCCGGCCGCTCTTTTTGCGCTGTAAAGGGCGCACCCTTCGGCTCGTCGCCGGCAGCTCCGAAAGTGGAACGGCCCTGCCCCCGCCGGTTCACACCGCCCACCGGCTCTCTTTTTGCGGTTTCAGGCCTTAGCTTTCATCATAGCTGTTTATATATTATATACGGTTGAAAAGAGTTTTACAAGAAAAAACAAAAAAATTTTGAAAAAATCAAAGGATTCCCTTATGCGTTCAACGCTCTCGCTAAAGAGATGCTTATAATTTTGTGCAAATTGCATGTTCATATCTCCAAAACGCAAAGTTTTCGCAACATATATTACAAAATTGTAACCTGTTTCATCTTGACAATGGGAAAAGTTGGTTTTATAATAATAAAGGATTGCTTTTGAAATTCAAAATGTAAAATTTGAGGAGGCAAATGGCAAATGAAACAAAAAAACATGAAACACATCGCAACACTCCTTGTAACGATCCTGCTCCTTCTTCCCTTCACATTGGGTGCCACCGTTTTTGCGGCAGACGAAGGCGCCATTGCCGTAGGTGAAACCAAAGAAATCACGGTTGACACACAGGACGATCTCGCAATTCTCACCTTTATCCCTGAAGAATCCGGCTATTATCTGCTTTCATCAAACGGCATTGATTGCGACCCCATAGTTGTGATGTTTGATGAAAATGATATCTATCTAAAAGAAGCAGATGATAGCGCAAACGGCTCGAATTTTGAACTTCTCTATTATTTTCAAGAGGGAAAAACATATTCATTTGAAATCTCCGATTATGACTTGATGTATTATTGGGAAACCCCGCCCGCTGTTACCAGTGCCACTTTTTCCGTCAGCCTTGAATTTTTAGGCGAGTTGGAATCCGTTACCATGATAACCCCGCCTGAAAAAACAACATACATTTACGGCATTGGTGCTTTCAGTTATGAAGACATTGTTCAAGAATACTTCAACAGAACGCCGGAAGACCTTCTGAATGACCCTTCGGTTCCTGAATATATCAAAGAAGAGGTTCTCAGTTATCAGAACGGTGTTCTTTATTTTAGATCTTACGGAATTGAAGTTGAGGCTGTTTTCTCAAGTGGAGAAACAAAAACATACACAAACTATGGCTATATCGCCGCAGAACCGAAAGAACCCATTGCAATCGGGCAGAACACCCTCGTGCTCACGCTTGACAACTGTATTACAATAGAAACAGAGGTCACCGTGATTGAAAACCCGGTTGAGAGCATTGAAATCATCTATATGCCGGATCTCGGCCCCATTTACGTTGACTGGATTGACCTCGGGCTTGGCAACGAAGCTCTTGAAAAATATTTCACCGAAATCCCGCCCGATGGCACACAGATTCAAATCAACTACACAGACGGCACCTCAAAGGTGGTCACGGCTGACCGTTATGCAGACCTGTATGATGTTGACGGCTACCCGATATACGTTGATCTCGACTATGCTCAAACAACAGACGATACCCTTGTGTTCACCCTTGAATATCTTGGCCATACCACATCCTATTCCGTCGCATATTCCTTCAGCAGCAGTCTTGACCGTGTGCTTTCTATCTTTACCCGCATTGCTGAAATTTTCAATATGGTCTTTTCTATCATAGAGCGGCTTACGGGCTTCTCACTGTATTATTAACAGCCACGCTCGCGAAAGTTGGTGACAGGGGTCTTTTGATTCCGCACTCTGCGGAATCTCTGCCCTTTTTATGAATCAAGCATTTATTCTCCTCCCAGATGATGTTTCTTTCATCCTTTCCACATTATCAGTTCACGGGCACACCGCTTACATTGTAGGCGGCTGTGTCCGTGACTGCGTTATGCAAAAAACGCCCGAAGACTGGGACATTTGCACCTCGGCAAAACCGCAGGAAACCAAAGAGGCTTTCTCGGATTTTCGCACAATCGACACCGGGCTTTCCCATGGCACAGTCACCGTAATTGTGCGGAAAAAGCCTTATGAAATCACGACCTACCGCATAGACGGCGACTACCAAGACAATCGCCGCCCCGAGCGGGTGACCTTTATTTCTGACCTTGCAAAGGACCTCAGCCGCCGCGACTTTACCGTCAACGCGATGGCATATAACGAGTCACAGGGTTTGGTTGACCTGTTCGGGGGCATGCGGGACATTGAGAACCGCCGCATCCGCACTGTCGGCGATGCAGGCGAGCGGTTTCTCGAGGACGCGTTGCGGATCCTGCGGGCGCTGCGGTTTGCTTCAACTCTGGGGTTTGCCATCGATCCCGCCACCGCCCGCGCCATTCATGAAAATAAAAGCCTGCTGCAAACAATTGCAAAAGAGCGCATTCAGGCAGAATTCTCAAAGCTTCTCGTTGCCCCGGGCGCCCACACGGTGCTGCGCGAATTTTATGATGTCTTTTTTGAGATCATTCCCGGGCTGCCCTCCGATGCCGGCCTTTTCAATCAGAACTTTCATGCGATCGCTTGCGCCAAACACGATTTGGAGGTTCGTCTTGCGCTTTTGCTTTATAATATTGCGGAATTGAATGCTGAAAAAACCGATTTTCCCGCAGAACGCAGCGCTGAAATCGCAAAAACCGTGTTAAAAAGCTTGCGGTATGAAAACAAAGTTGTTTCCACAGTCGCCACTCTGATTCTCCATCACGATACCCCCATCGCCCCCACAGGCGCCTGCGTCAAAAAATGGCTGCATACGCTTGGCGAAACACGCTTCAAAAAACTGCTGCTTGTCCGCCGGGCGCTTTCTTCTTCTCCCAAAAACGAAAATCTTTTGGAAGAGCTTGCGCAAACCGAGCAATGCATGCAAGAAATTTTAAATAAAAACGACTGCTTCTCCCTGCAAACCCTTGCCATCGGCGGCAACGACCTGCTTGCTTTGGGACTGGCCGGAAAAGACGTGGGAAACATGCTCGATCACCTGCTGGAACTGGTAATTGCTGAAAAAATCCCGAATAAAGAAGAAAAACTTTTAAAAACTGCGGTTGAAATTCTAAATAGAACAAATAAATCAAAAAAATAGTGCTATAATGGGATGTAAAACTGAAAGTACTGTTATAAAAAAAGGCGTTTTGCTTTGTGGTTCGACAATTTTCTACAACTTCTTCTAATCTTTCGACTGACGAAAATGTCCGCATTGGCAAAATTTGCAGTTTTTTATAAAGTCGAGCGGTGCTTTCAAGGTATTTACCGATTGACCATGCTCAACCATGGGCGAGAATCTTTTGCCAGATTGTCTGGTGCTGCCCGCACAAACGGAACGTCGGCCTTTTGAGCAGAAAAAGGCAGGCGCTCCGCGCAAGGCGAGGTTGGTGCGCTTTTGCGGCGCAAACAAACCAAAAGTGGGAATTACAGAAACCAAACCCAAAACAATGCGAAGAATTTGCTTTGCTTTTTGCATTGCACCCGTGCTTATCGTGCATCTGCTCATGCGCCGCGGCCGGGTACACACGGCGGTGCGAAAATCCCTTGCAAAAATATGGTTGTTTTGTTTGCCGTTCTGTGAAACCTTAGCAGACGCCATCTGAGGTTTTCATTTGAATCGTCTTGAAAATTTCAGGCATTATGATGGCAAAACTCTTTGCTCTGGCGCAAGCAATCCGGGAGATCGGTGCTTACCTAGTAAGGAGAAAGTGAATGTTGAAAATCTTAGCGATTGGGAACAGTTTTTCAGAGGATGCCACAGCTTACCTTCATGACATTGCGGCGCTGGACGGCAAAGAAGCAAAAGTCGTGAACCTGACGATCGGGGCATGTTCGCTTGAAACACATTGGAAGAATGTGCTTGCAGACAAGGCGGATTACGATTATCAGCTCAACGGCAATGTCGAAACAGGCAGAAAAGTATCTCTCTATGAAGCGCTCACTGAAGAGGATTGGGACGTTGTAACTTTTCAGCAGGCCAGCCGTGACAGCGGTATTGATACCTCCTACTACCCCTTTATCAAGAGCTTGTCTACTTATGTAAAAAAATATGCGCCCCATGCCCAGCAGTACATGCATCAGACCTGGGCCTATGAAAAGGACTCCACGCACGACGGTTTTGCCAATTATGGCAGCGACCAGGCAACCATGCAGCGGCAAATCAACATGGCCGTGCTGGGCGCCGCCCGCAACATCAAAGCAAAAATCATTCCCTGCGGCGAAATTTTCGCGCTTTTGCGCGCTCTGCCGGGTTTTGATTATGCAAACGGCGGTCAAACGCTTTGCCGTGACAGCTCCCACGCTCACCCGGTTTATGGCAGATATGCGCTTGCCGCAACGTGGTATGAAGTTTTGTTCGGCGGCAATATTCTTGAAAACAGCTTCCTGCCCCCGCAGGCAGACGAGACTGTGAAACCCGAGTTGATTCAAAGCATAAAAGAAATTGTGCACACCACAATTACAAAATGAACCAACCAAAACTCTTCATATGCATGCAAAACGCATATGAGGAGTTTTTGCTTTTTGAACGCATCCTTCTATAAGCCCGTTCATGCATAAAGAACCGAAAGCGTCGCACGGCGCTCTCGGTTCTTTCATTTTCTAATCAATGCCGCAATCCGTTAACTCTGGGTCTCTTCCAGAGCAAACTCCTTGCTGTCATATTTTGGCAGCACCGGCGCTTTTTTCGGTTCACGCTTTAACGGGTCATATATAAATTTTTTGCAGCTCGAATCCGCCAGACGGATTCCTTTTTTTTCACAAAGAATCTCGCCCTCCACCGCGCAGGCCCTGCCATGCGCGCAATAAGAGCAAGAGGGCTCGTGCTTCAATTTGTTTTTTCGCATCGTCAAACCTCCCCTGTTCGCCCTTCGCCCATCGGGCAAATCCACAACTACGGCATCAAAGAGTGAATACAACACCCGAACCTGTCACAGCTTTAAACGCAAAAATCTAAACCTAGTACCGAATCAAGAATGCGGTGGCGCGGGCGAAGCCCTGACGGACAGGATTTCAGCCCCGTCAGCATTCTTTCAATGCTTCAAAATCCTTGATTTTGAAGCTATTATACCACATTCAAAAACCTTGCGCAAGAAAAAACGCCGTTTCGCCCATCAGCCAATACGTGTTTTTTGTTTCAGAGGCTTCAGTCCGTCCCCGCCGCCTGTCTGGGCGGAAAGCGAGCAGATCAGCACCGCGCACAAAAAAAGCAGCGCCAGCGTTGCGGGCACGGAAACAGAAAATATCTGATAGGAAAACCGCAGCGCCACATCCTTTGCAATATCGCACGGAAAAAAAGCAAGCAATATTTTCGCGACCCCGAAGGACAGTACACCTGAAAGGCAGCGAAACAGCAAAAATCTCAAATAAGGCATGCCGGTGCTCTGCACAAACGGGAGCACCTGACAATGCACGCAAAAGCCGCCAAAGCCAACCAGCCCCGCAATCAGCGCCACATCGCCCTCTCTTGCGGCGGCTTGTGCCCCAAGCGTCACCTCCGCAAACAAAAAGACCAAGCGCCGCAACGGTTCTTCTTGCACAAGGTTCCCCAAAACGCTGACAAGGCAGGAAAACAAAATCATCCACGCGCAAATGGACAACATGGCGGGCACGGCATCCCCCACCGCGGCGGTAAACGCGTAGGCGATCGAGTCGTCGCCGGCCTCTTTTTGCCTCACAGGGCCTCTTTTTTCTGCCGGCACAGGCAACAAAATGCCTTGCACCATGCCGAGCAGCAGCATTGAAACGGTTGTCGCGGCAAACAGTACAAAACCCGCCCGCCTCGAGCCGAGCATCACCGCGCCCACCGCCGTCATTAAAAAAGCAGGCCCGGCGTTCACGCAAAAGCTCAGCAAGCGGTGCGCCTCTTTTTGAGCGATGCGCCCCTCTGCAAAAAGCTTTGCAGTCATGCGCGCTCCCACAGGGAAACCGCCGACCGCAGACAGCAAAATCACAATGCCGCATTCCCCCGGCAGCCCGAACAGGGTCCGCGTCACCGGGCGCATTGCCCTGCCCAACATGCCCGCAATAGCGGGGGAAGACAAAAAACCCGAAAGCGCCAAAAAGGGAAACAACGACGGAATCAGCACGCCCGCGCAAATAGAAAGCCCTTTTTTCGCCCCTGCCGTCACCGCTTCGGGCATGGTTAACAATGCCGCCGCGCACAAACCCGCCACGGCAAACACAAACAGAACTTTGGTTGATTTCATCAGCTTTTCCATATCCTCAATATATGCATGGCACGTACACCTTCATGCCTGCAAATGCGCGGCAGGCATAAACATTTCACCGGCCGCGCTGTTTTTCGCATGTTTACCCGCGCGCCGTCATATGATTAAAAATGAAACAACAGCGAAAGGACAGGAGAACCGATGGCAAGAAAAGCAAAGCCGCAAAAGCAGCGCCGGATTTTGTCTGCCGAAAACATAGCGAAAGCCTTCGCAAGTGAAATAGACGCCCCCATCGCCGCCGTTCACGGCATGTCGCACATTGAAATTTCAGGCAATAACGAAGCCGTGGTGCAAGGCTGCCAGGGGGTTTTGGAATATAACGAAAACTGCATTCGTCTCAATCTGGGCAGGCGCGCGGTGGAGTTTCGCGGCACAGACCTCGTGATGCGCTCGTTCACTGTGGATCAGGCCGTTGTCGAGGGAGTTTTCGCGTCCATCAGCTTTTCTTGATCCGTCATGAAATTTATGGACGATTTTCAGAACCAGAATGAAGGATGATGTAAGATGCTCTTTATACGCTTGATACGGTTTTTTATGGGATATGTGATGTTCACCGCAAAGGGCGGTTTTCCCGAGCGGTTCATCAACCTGTGCGCAAACAGCATGGTACCGCTTTGGGATGTAAAATGCACAAGCACCGAGCTGCGGGCATGCACCACCATCAAGGGCTACAAAAGCATCCGCCGCCCCGCACGCAAATCGGGCATGCTCCCCCACATCTCAAACAAAAAGGGACTGCCCTTTTTTCTCAACCGTTACCGCCGCAGGGCCGGCCTGCTCGCCGGCGCGGCAATTGCCCTTGTAATCATAGGACTCCTGTCATCCATGCTGTGGACAATTGAGATCACCGGCAACGAGAAAGTGGAAAACGAAGAAATCCTCTTGGTCCTTGAAGAGCTGGGTGTGAAAAAGGGCGTTTTCAAAGCCTCCATTGACACAACGTGGGTTGAAGAGCGGCTGCTTGAAACCTTCACAGAAATTTCGTGGTCGGCGCTCAACATCCTCGGCAGCAAAGCGACGCTTGAGGTGCGCGAACGGGTCGAGCCCCCTGAAATGTTTGACAGCAGCTCACCCTGCAACATCATTGCCTCGCAGGACGGAGAAATTGTAAAAATCGAGGCATCCTCCGGCAATCCCGCCGTGCAGCCCGGCTCGGCCGTGGTAAAGGGCGATTTATTGATCAGCGGCGTGCTGCAAAGCAAATACCATGTGCTTTATGTGCATGCGAAAGGCACAGTGCTTGCACAGACCAAACGGCAAATCGAAAGCCGGACAGAAAAGCAGTTTTCAGGGCAAAACATCGGCGAAGAAAAGCTGCGCAGCACGCTCTATCTGTTTGGCATCCGCATTCCGCTCGGCAAAGCGGCAGAAGAATATGACGAATATGCAAACAATGAGTCCTTCCTTGTGGCGGCGGACACAGTGCTGCCCATTGGCGTCATTCGCGAACGCTACAGCACCTTTGCGGCGGTTTCAACCCCACTTTCAGATGACAGGGCCGCGCTCATCAGCATGGCAAACTATTATTATGAATATAAGGAAGCCTTGGGGGACGCTGAAATTCTTTCTTCCGACCTGCAAATGGCGCAGGAGGCCGGGGCCTGTGTCATCAAAGGCTCTTACCGGGCTGAAGAAAGCATCGGCGCCGAGCAGCCCTTTGAGGTTGAAACACGGCCCAACGCAGGGAATTGACCGAAAAACAAAAAGCCCGCTCAGGCTTCACAAAGCCTGAGCGGGTTCTGCTCTGCAAATACAAACGCTCTTATGCGCGTGCCTTTCTTTTGGCATGTGCCCTCTGGAAGGTTTTAATAAACTCAACAATCGGAATCACGAGAACGGCCAGACCGAGAGAGACGAAATATTCCATCCAATTAATCGGCGTGAAGCCAAAGGCCTCTGCGATAAACGGAACTTCAATAACAAGGGTGGTGGAAACCAACGAAGCCAGCATTGCGAAATAAAGGTATTTGTTATGGCTGCCCTTCACGCCCATGACGACGACAGAGCCGCGCTGTGAACGCATGTTGAAGGAGTGGAATATTTCACACATGGACATGGTCAAAAACGCCATCGTCATGCCCTCGTTGGATTCGGCAATGCCAAACCATTTAAAATGAGCCCAAAACTCCGGCCAGCTGAATGCGGTACCGGCCGCAAGCAAGGCATCCCGAATTTCCACAGCCTCGCCGATATAAAACGCAAAAACGGTCAAAACCGTGACAAGAATGCCCTGATACAGCACATCGATGCCCAAACCGTTTGAGAACACGCCGTCGTTGGCGCCGCGGGGCTGCCTGCGCATGATGTTGTGCTCGGGCTTTTCCATGCCCAGAGCGAGAGCCGGGAAGCTGTCCGTCACAAGGTTGATCCACAGCAAATGCACAGGTTTCAGGATCACAAAATCCATCATTGTAGCAAAGAAAATGGAGAGTACTTCTGAAAGATTTGAGCCGAGCAGGAACTGGATCGCCTTGCGGATGTTGTCATAGATCCGGCGGCCTTCCGAAACGGCGGAAACGATCGTGGCAAAGTTATCGTCCGCCAGCACCATGTCGGCAACGTTTTTCGTGACGTCCGTGCCGGTGATGCCCATGCCGATGCCGATATCGGCATTTTTGATCGAGGGCGCGTCGTTCACGCCGTCGCCGGTCATGGCCGTCACATAACCCTTCTTCTTCCATGCCGTTACGATTCTGGTTTTATGCTCGGGCTGCACACGGGCATACACAAACACATTCGTGACCCTTTTCTCAAACTCCTCGTCAGTCAAATGCTCAAGCTCGGCGCCTGTTAACGCGCCTGTTTCATCCTGGATAATATCCAGCTCTTTTGCGATGGCGATCGCGGTTTCCCTGTGGTCGCCCGTTATCATAATGGGAGTGATGCCCGCGCCCCGGCATTCGACAATCGCGTCTTTCACCTCGGGGCGGACGGGGTCGATCATGCCCGTCATGCCGATAAAGGTCAGCCCGTTTTCAAGGTCCGCCGGTTCAAAAGATGCAGGAACCGCGCTGAGGGTTTTAAACGACGCGGCGAGCACACGCAGCGCCCTACCGCCCATCGCCTTTTGCGCTGCAAGGATCTGCGCGCGGATTTCATCCGTCAGCGGCACGACCTTGCCGTTGATTTCTGCGCTGACGCATTTTTTCAAAATTTCGTCGGGCGCGCCCTTTGTGAACTGGATCACATTGCCGTTTTCGGCGAACCGGTGCACCGTAGACATCATCTTTCTGCCGGAGTCAAAAGGCGCCTCACCCAAGCGTGGGCAAGTGGCCTCCAAATCACCTTTCAAAAGGCTCAGCTTTTTCGCATAGGCAACAAGCGCCGCTTCGGTCGGCTCGCCCACGACCGCGCCGGTTTCGTCGATGCGCGCGTCGGAGCACAGCGCCATGGCCGTCGCCAGCTTGCCTTCGTCCGTGCCGTAATGGTCGACCACCGTCATCACGTTCTGGGTGAGCGTACCGGTTTTGTCAGAGCAAATGATCTGCGCGCAGCCGAGCGTTTCAACAGCCGTGAGCTTTCGGATAATGGCGTGCTTTCTGGACATATTCGTAACACCCACCGAAAGCACGATCGTCACGACCGCCACAAGCCCTTCGGGAATCGCCGCAACCGCAAGGCTGACGGCAACCATAAAGCTGTCAATAAAAATGCTGAAATCAAATACACCGTCATGAATCAGCGTGCCGCCTCTCCACGCCATAAACACATTAAAAGCAAAAATAAAAACACAAACGCCGATAACGATTTTTGTGAGCGCGCGGCTCAGCTGCGAAAGCTTGATCTGCAAGGGTGTCAGGCCCTCTTCGGCCTGCGCGATCGCGTCCGCGATCTTGCCCATTTCGGTGTCCATGCCCGTGCCGACAACAACGGCCTTGCCGCGCCCGAATACCACAACGCTACCCATATAAGCCATGTTTTTGCGGTCGCCCAGGGGCACCTGCTTTTTATCGCCCAAGCTCTCGACCATTTTCGTGACGGGGAACGACTCGCCCGTCAATGCGGCCTCCTCGATTTTCATGCTCGTGCACTCAAAAATGCGGCAGTCGGCGGGAACTGCGTCGCCGGCCTCCAGAATAATCACATCGCCCACAACAAGGTCTTCGCTCTTCACGTTCACGATTTTGCCGTCACGCAGGGTTTTAGTCGTCGCGGCCGACATCTCCTGCAAAGCCTCGATCGCCTTTTCGGCCTTGCTCTCCTGATAAACGCCGAGAATGGCATTGATCACAACAACGGCAAGAATGATGATGACGTCCGTGGGGAATTCCTTTTCATGCAAACCTGAAAGATTGTTATAAATCACAAGTCCTGCCGAGATCGCGGCCGCAACAAGCAAAATGACGATCATCGGGTCTTTCATTTGATTGAAAAAGCGTTTGATCGCGGAGTCCTTCTCAGCCTCTTTCAGCTTGTTTTTTCCGTTCGCGGCAAGGCGGGCCTCCGCCTCTTCGGCACTCAGGCCCTCCGCCGTGCTTTTGACCTCAGAAAAAACGGTTTGCGCAGTTTTCAGATAAAAATCCATGGTTCAGTTCCTTTCCTTTTTATACTGATTTTCCCGATAAAAAACATTGAAGCCACACGGCACTGTATAATAATATTGACAGGTTTTTTACAGGAAATCAGCATGAATCTGCTCGTCAGATTATCGGTATCCTCCCATATAAAAAGGGCAACGCCTTCACGATTCAAGCAATAAAAAAAACTCCTGCGGCGTATCGGACCAGCCGCTTCACAGCAGCTGAAAGCCAACACATCGCATGAGTCTGGTTTTTTCATCCAAGCCAGAGCCCCGAAGAGCTCAAGATGTTGAACTTGAACCGCCGCAAAAAGCCACAGCCAAAAAACATAGCTGAAAATCTTGCTTGCAGGCGCTAACTACTCCCTCATGGACATAAAATGTTGTAACGGTATGGTAACATACCCCCCAGTAAAAGTCAACAAGCTTTGCAGAATATTAAAATAATTTTGTATAGGTTGACCAAAAACAGCAACATTCATTTATGCAGTACGACAAGTGTCGACTCTTTATTTCGCCAAACCTTTTTTGACATCCGCAATTTCTGCTTCACGCGAATCAAGCGCATCCACAATTTGCTGCCGCACGACCGGCGCAAGCGCCTTGATTTCATGGCGGGTCTTGCCTTTGTTTTCGATTGCCGGCAAAATTTTCACACAAATTTCCGTCTTTCGAATACGATGGTGCTCCTCCCACATTTTAGATGTGCCCTCAATGGCCACAGGCACAATGGTCACACCGGTCTTTTCGGCAATTTTAAAGGCGCCGCCCTTAAATTCGCCGACTTGCCCGTCTTTGCTTCTTGTGCCCTCGGGGAACAGCACCATGCTCTTTCCCTCTTTAATTTTGTCACACGCGGCCGAAATTGCGGCGGCGGCCTTTCTCGGATTATCACGGTCAACAAAAATGCAGCCCAAAATATTCATCCATGTTTTCACAATCGGAATTTTCGCCGCCTCCTGCTTAATCACAAAGCCGCAGGGTTCACGCATTAAAATCATCACGGCCACGTCCATGATGCTCTGGTGGTTCGGCGTGTATAAGACCGCGCCCTCCTTGGGAATATTTTCAAACCCCTCAATTGTGAGCTTCACGCGCGCCAGACGAAACATGCGGCGCACCACATTGCCCGCCACCCTTTTCAAAAACTCGTTTCGCTCCTCTGCCAAACCCTTCTCCTCGAGCTTGCGCGCTTTCATCACAAGCGGGGTCGCGCAAAGACCATAAACTCCAAGAACCAAAAACCAAAGCACTGTCATACCGTTACCTTCCCTTTCGGTGTTTATCATAAACTGCCGGATTTGAGCCCGAAACATCCAAGGATATATTCGCCATGTTCAGCGGCATCCAAAATATAGTATTCAAAAAATACCATTCTTTATTCATCATATGTCAAGCACAACTTCAACCGGGCAATGGTCGGAGCCCATGATTTCCGGGTGGATGGACGCATCCATGATTTTGCCTTTGAGCGCGCCGGAGACCACAAAATAGTCAATCCGCCACCCGGCGTTGTTGATTCTCGCGTTATAGCGGTAGGACCACCACGAATACGCGCCCTCCACGTCGGGGTAGAGATGGCGGAACGTGTCCACGAACCCGGCGTCCAACAGCGTTTGAAACTTGCCCCGCTCCTCGTCCGTGAACCCGGCCTTGCCGCGGTTCGGCTTGGGGTTTTTGAGGTCGATTTCTTTGTGCGCCACGTTCAGGTCGCCGCAGAACACAACGGGCTTTTCCTCCTCAAGCTTTTGCAAATAGGCCAGAAACGCGTCCTCGCAGTCCATGCGAAAGGCAAGGCGCGACAAATCCTCTTTGGCGTTCGGCGTATATATCGTCAGCAAAAAATAATCGCGAAACTCAAGGGCAATCACGCGCCCTTCCGCATCGAACTCGGGAACGCCGATGCCGTAGCGCACCGAAAGCGGCGCTTCTTTTGAAAAAATCGCCGTGCCGGAATAGCCCTTTTTCTCGGCATAATTCCAAAACATATAATAACCGGGCAGCTCCAGCTCTATCTGGCCCTCTTGCAGCTTGATTTCCTGCAAACAAAAGGCGTCCGCGTCAAGGCTTTGAAAAACGTCGGTAAAGCCCTTGCCCACAACGGCCCGCAGCCCGTTAACATTCCATGAAATAAATTTTTTCACCTTCAAATGCACCCCTTTGCCCGGCTCGTGTTTTCAAGGGAACCTCTGATTCATCAGAGCTTCCCAGGCACAAGCCCGTATCACATTCGGTTTTTCATTGTATCATGAATCTGTGAACAAATAAATAAAAATCCACACAAAAAATAAACTTAGAGGTTTTCAGACAATTTGTCCATTATATAGCCAATTATAAATCTGCAACCGCCGCCTCGGCCGGAACATGGCCGTGACGGCGGATTACTTTATCTGCGCGGTATTAGAACATGTCTTTGAACCCCCGACCTGCACAATTTTTGAGTCTTTTTCCGTCGGACAAGGCGCTAAAATTCGGCCATATTGCGAGTTTCAATACACACTCAGGAAATATCCCTCAGCACGCTTTGCTGCGGGAGCACGAGCGAGTCCAACAAGAAGCGCGCGCCGAACTGAAAGCCCTCAATGAAGCGGTTTTTCTCGCTGAATGCAAGCAATTCGATTTGGGCGTTCATGAGTTGTGAAAAAAGATGCTGTTCTTCCGCCGTTTCAGGGAGGGCTTGGAGAAAAGTTGTCAGCTTTTCTTCGTTGTCCCCAATAATGCGAACGAATTTTGCGTATTGTGAATTGCGGTCAAAGCATTTCTCAACGGGTCGGAGGTTTCCGTAGTAAAGCTCTTCCAAAATATTCATAGCCGTACCTCGTTTCCGTTCAGAAAGCCGATCAGGTGAAAGCAGTCGTGCAGTCCCTGCAAATAGGCCCCCGTGATTTCATAGCCGGTTTTCTGTATTTCACCCTCACAGTGTTCATGGATGGAGACGCCCCCGTTTTGCTCAAGCTTTTGCAGCAGCACAGCAATCGCCTGCACGCGCGCTTTCTGCTGACGCACGACCGCTTGATATTCAGGATTGTGTTTGAGGTTTTGAAAAACAAGGTCTTCCCGTTCGGCAATCAGGGCACGCACGGCGATTCGGGTCAGGTTATTCATAAAATCTTCCTTTCAAGTGTTCATACAACCCCCCGGAGCCGTTCAAAAGGCGAATTCTTTTTGAAGGACTTGAAAGAAAGCCAAGCGCATGATATAATATTTACGCTGTGACCGTCTTTTGGGTGGTTGCCGGTATTGGAAGTGGCGTATTCTTTAGTGGGAGAGCGCCGCTTCCTCTTATTTTTGTCCGTCACTTATCCGCTTTTGGAGAACTTTTAAGCCCTCCGTGATTGCCGATGTAATGACGCTTGTCTTATTGACTTGCACTTTTGTCTTTGTATTGAACAGCTTAACTGTAGCTTCAATTTCATTATATAATTCCTCTGACACACGCAAGCCAATTCGACGATCTTTTCCTTCTGACAATTTTTCACCTCCTATCTAACAAGCATATACTAACACATTTGTTAAACATTGTCAACATTGTTCAACAAATATTTGTTTAATCATTTGCAAATAGGTGTTTTAAGTCTCATAGAACCTCCAAAGCCTTTTTTCAAGGCAAATTCTTTGAAAAAGAATTGAAAGAAAGCCAAGCGCATGATATAATATTTACGCTGTGACCGTCTTTTGGGTGGTTGCCGTACTGGAAGTGGCTTTTGCTTTGATGAGTGGTAAGCCGCTTCCTTTCATTTTTTGAGGTCGGACTTCAACCGCTTCACCCCGCGCCGAACGCATTCCGCTGCCGAAACGGCGTTCTGCTCACAATAAGCGTCTATAATATCTTTTGATTCTTTATCAAGTTTGACGCCAATCTTGTACGCTTTGGGATTATCAGTTTTTGGACCTCGCTTGTTCCCGGTTGCCAGAATTACACCTCCTTAACTATCCAAAATAATTGAGAGAGAACGCCAGCCCTCTTTTTTGGAAAAGGATGGACAGAACACTGCCTTTGTGATAGAATTCATATGATATTTTGGAGCGCGCCCCGGCCGCTCCCTGTTTGGAGGATATTTTCGTGACAGACAAAGAATTTCTTGCCTATACAAAAGATTTTATGAACCGCATTCACCTGCCCGAGGAGGCAAAAACGGAGCTGATGGCGGTTGAGGAGCGTATTTTTGCCGATGAAACGCTCAATGCGTTGTTTAAAAAACTGAAAGCGGACCTGCGCGAGGGGGAAATCGCCGTGGGCGACGCGCTCGGGGAACTGAGCGGCATTGCCGAATCAACCGGCATTTCGGAATATACGCTGCATTTTATTTTTCTCATCAACTGCACGGACGACCTGCTTGAACAGTATCGTTCTGAGGGGGTCAGCGAAAAAATTTTCTGGGGCACAATGGACGACTTTCGTTGCAAGCTGCTGGAATGCCATGAGGTCAAAGGTGTTTGGGGCACCTTTGTGGGCACATGGTTCGGCGGATTTCTCGCGTTTGACCGTTTCGCGCTCGGGCGGTTTCAATATGAAATCTCGGCCTTTTCTCGTGACGAATACAATAAAGCCGGCGTCAGCTTGAAAAAAAATGACCCGGTCTACAATTTTCACATCCCCTCTTCGGGGTATCCGTTCGGCCCCGAGGCACGGCTCGAATCTTATAAAAAAGCATATGAATTCTATGGCTTCAAAGAAAAGGGCGGGCCGATCGCCTTCGTTTGCAGCTCCTGGCTGCTTTATCCGGAACATAAAGACTTTTTGCCTGAGAAATCCAATATTTTAAGCTTTATGAGCGATTTTGACATCATCGACTCCTGGGACAAAGAGGAGTTCGGCGACTCCTGGCGCGTGTTCGGGCATTACCACACGCTGCCTGTCGAGCAATGGCCGGAGGACACTTCCCTGCGCCGCGCGTTCAAAAAACGCCTGCTTGATGGCAAAAAAACCGGCGGCGGCTACGGCGTGATTGTGTTTGACGGCGAGAAAATCACAAATCGCTGACAAGCGCATCAGCCCTGCTTTTGCAAAAAGCGTTAAACATTCGAAATATGAAACCCACGGGTGAACAATCGTGTTCACCCGTGGGTTTTTTGTTATAGTCAAATGCAAAAACAACTAATGCTTAATGCTGCCCCAAAACAGGAATCACGTAATCATTGGTTAACGTCGCAAAAAACGCATCTAAAACATCCGGGTCGCTCTCAAGACCGTGTTCTGAATTCGGAAAAACAAAATATTCAAACGGCGCATGCAGCTCTTCCAGCCGCAGCTGCAACGCTTCCGCATTTGAGAACGGAACGATGGAATCATGCACACCGTGCGCAATGAGTGTTGCGGGAGAATCCGCCGTCGCCTGATACAGCGGCGAAGCGGCCCGCAGCGCCTGTTCATAAAGCGCCATATTTTCAGGTGTAATACTTACCTGTTCGCCGATCAGCTTGCCCACAAGGGGGCTGATCCATGAGGCGTTCGGTGTGGTATAAAATGCTTCGTCCAAAAAGTCCGCCGGGCCGGAAAGGCTCACGACAAACTCAATATTCAGCGGGCATTCCGCCTGGCGGGTATAAGCATAAAGCAGCGACAGGTGCGCGCCCGCGGAGCCGCCCAGCAACGCGACCTTCGTGATGGTCACGCCGCGCGCAGCCGCGTGACTGATAACGGCCCCGATCGCCGCGGTAATGTCGTCCAGCATATCCGCATAGCCGGCGGCGCCCTGGTTGTCAAGCATCCTGTAATTCATGGCGGCGCCAACCACACCGGCGTTAACCATATTGCGGCTCCAGCCCCGTGTGTCCTCCTTTGAGCCGGCCGTCCAGCCGCCGCCGTGAAGCGAGAGCAGCAGCCCGACCTCGGTTTTGCCCGCCGGGTAATAAATATCCACGACCTGCCGCGCGTGGCTGCCATAAGAAACATTCCAATATTCGCCCTCAAGCGGCTTTTCGCCCCCAAGACCGAACAGACTCATGAAAAACGCGATGATGGACATGAAAAAGGATACGATTTTTTGCCACATAACATTCCCTCGCTTTCAATTCTTTATAGTCGATTAACTCAAAAAGCGGTACAAGATTTGCGAGGATTATTTTTGTCGAACAAGGCGGAGGACACAGCCTTACCGGCGTAAGGCAAGGACGACAACGCAGGTCGGCGGAAATAAGACCGCAAAGATGTATCTATTTTTGGGTTAATCGACTATATCAATCAAACGCCGTCCCTTCCATTTCATGAAGCAGGCGTTCTCTTTTTAAAAATCCAATGTTTCATTTACTTCGCGAACGGTTTGTTCGTCAAGCTTCATAACGCGGCGGTCATAGGTCAGCATGCCGTTGACCTCGAATTCCACGTCGCTCACCTGCGTGTAAACCGTCGCGCTCAACCCTTTTGCGATAAGGGGGATGATCTGCTTTTCGTGCAGCTTACGGTACGCCGCGCTGAGCTTTTCTTTCGTTCTGAACGAAACATAACCGAAGCTTTTTTCGCGGTTCCACACGTGGCCGTCAACGGTCATCGAATAACCGCCGTATTCGCTCAGCACAAAGGGCCTGCCGTCCGGCTTTGGCAGGCGCACGGGCAGGATGTATTTGTGCACGCTCTTAAACTCCGGGCCGCCCTGGTCGTGCCAGCCGCTCGCGTGGTCGACAAAGCGCGTGGGGTCATATTCTTTGACGCTCCAGCCGATTTCCCTTGCGTCGAACTGCCCCCAGCCCTCGTTGAAGGGCACCCAGCAGCAAATGGACGGAAAATGGTAAAGCATGTCGATCATTTCAAACAGCTCGCGGCGGAATTCCTCACGCCACGCCGCATCTTCACGGTGAAAGCGGGCATAGCTTTTGTCGTCATGCACATGTACGTTCACAGTCGGCAGCACACCCGCATACAGAGGCGACAGATAATCCCCGCCGCTGACCATGTCCTGCCACACAAGCATGCCCAGACGGTCGCAGTGGTAATACCACCGCGCGGGCTCGGTTTTGATGTGCTTGCGCAGCATATTGAAGCCGAGGTCCTTCATTGTTTGAATGTCATAGATCAGCGCCTCGTCACTCGGCGCGGAGAGGCCGCTTTCAGGCCAATAGCCCTGGTCAAGCAGCCCGCGCTGAAAATAGGGCTTGCCGTTCAGGCACAGGCGCGGCAGACCGGCCGCGTCCTTTTCAACCGAATATTTACGCATACCGAAATAGCTTCTGACGCTGTCGCGCAGCTCCCCGCCCTGCCAAAGCTCCACAACAAGGTCATACAGCTTCGGCTCCTCGGGCGACCAGAAAGCAAAGCGCGGCAGGGTAAGCACGTCTTCCGCCTCTACCGTTTGGCGCACGAGCTCTTCGCCGCCGTCAAGCACCGCCGCCTCGATGCGGCAGCCCGTCTCTTTTGAAAGCATGGTTTTAATTTTCAAGGCGCTGCGGTCTGTGTCAGGCGTAAGGCGGAGATCCTTTATAAACAAATCCCCCGCCGCTTCAAGCCACACCGTCTGCCAGATGCCGGAGGTGGACGTGTACCAAAACCCGTGGGACTGCATGCTCTGCTTTCCCCGCTGCTGGTGCCCCTTGTCCGTGGGGTCATACACCTTTATTTTCAGCTCATTTTCGCCCTTGAGCAAAAACGCCGTGATGTCAAACGAGAACGCGCAATAGCCGCCCGTGTGGCCGCCGACCGAAATGCCGTTGAGAAACACCTCGCACTGCCAGTCCACCGCACCGAAATGCAGCAGAATGTGCTTGCTCTGCATTTCTTCGGGCAGGGTAAAATATTTGCGGTACCACAGCCGCTCCCCGGGCAAAAGCTGCCGCCGCACGCCCGAAAGCGCACTTTCAATCGCAAAGGGGACAAGAATTTTGCCGTCATAGTCCGCGCAGCCGGCAGCACCCTCCCCCGTCACGGCATAGTCAAACCAGCCATTGAGGTTTAACCAGCCCTCACGTATCAACTGGGGGCGCGGGTATTCGGGCAGCGGGCAATCCTCATTGAGCGCGTCTGAGAAAGGCGTTCTGATTGGCTCCATGCCGCCCCTCCTTTCCCTTTTCATAAAATTATGTGAAAGACAATATTTTAAAATCAAATTAAAAAAACCCGTGAAGCCATGCAAAAAAGCGAGGCAGCAGCGCATCCTCCCGCACAGTCATCGGCGGCGTGTGCGGAAACAGCACAAGCATGCGCACCGCATAAACCGCAAAAAAAAGCACAGCAATTGCGATCAAAACGAACTTTCGCGCGTTGGATTTGATTTTTATGATGTCCGTAATGAACAACAGCAGCACAGGCGCCAGCAAAAACAGCGGATGATACCGAAAAGCCGCCCGAAAATCGAGCCGCGCAACCGCGAACCATGCCCTTGTCATCCCGCAGGACGGGCAGGGGATGCCCGTAACCGCGCGAAACAGGCAAAAAATATCAAACACATAGAACACTAAAAAAATCAAAGCAATCAATAGCAGAAGCAGAAGCCACCGCCGGTGTTTTTTAATAAAAGCCTTCATAAGAAAATTATACCAAAGCAAAAACAAGCCGTCAAGCCAAAAAACAGCAAATTCATTTGAAAACGAGCAGGCCTCCACGTGCAAAACCCCACACATATAAGGCTTTTACACATATTTTCCCGGCATTTTCTAAATTCATTCACTTTATCAAAGAAACCCATGTTCATTTTTCACAAATAAAACAAATATATGTCAGTTTTACTCAAAAATCTATGGTTGACATCCATTATTTTGTTTGATACCATCTAATTGAGAGGGAAACTCAAAAAACAGAATTTGTTAAGGAGAGAAAAGTCATGGGTAGCTCAAACAACTTTTTTTCGCGCCTGAATGCAATGTTCATCAGTTTTTTATTGTTTATCAGCAATTTACTTTTTCCGGGGAGCGACTGGATCGCAGACCGCATCAACGACGCGTCTTTTTTTGTCGACACCGCAAACGCGGGGGCAATCATGGGCAACAAGGTCAGCAATTTCAACGCATGGTCAAGCCTTTCGGTGCCCGCCGAAACCGCCTATGTCAACGCGAATCCGATGCAGTTTGTGGAATATATCCAACTCATGCAGTGCACAGGCGGCAGCGAGGAGCGCGATTTATTTCAAGACCCGCTTGACCGCACCGTGCTTGACGACTATGATTTCTCGAGCCTCATCACCGCCTGCCGCAACGTGCTCGCGCTCGGTGCAAAACCGCACATCAAAACGGGCAATGTGCCGCTCAAGCTCACGACAAACCCGAAAATCGGCGTGTTCGGCGTAAACGTCTACCCGCCGGACGATTATAATCAATATTATACCTATATTGCCGCCATCGCCGCCGCGCTTGTGCAGGAGTTCGGCCTTGCAGAAGTGCAGACCTGGCGCTTCGGTGTGCTCACGGAGTTTGAGAACTCCGACTGGTTCATGGCAAGAAGCGGCAACCCGCAGGAGAGCTTTGTCGCCTACTGCAAGCTCTATGACTACACCCTCGCGGCACTGCAAAGCGTGGTCGGGCCGGAGGTCATCATCGGCGCGCACGCCATGGCCGTGAGCGAAGGCCTGTGGGATGAAGGAAAATTTATTGAGCACTGCGCCACAGGCACCAACTGGGTCACTGGCGAAACCGGCTCAAGAATCTGCTTCTTGACCGCGTCCTACTATGATTCCAGCCCCACAAAACTGCGCGACAACAACGTAGCGGATGTTGTGAACGCCCTGCGCGCAAAGGCAGAGAGCGCTGGGCTTTCGGGCCTGCTTTACGGCGTTGACGAGGGACGCATTTATGGCTCCGCAAAAGGCGGGGTTGACAGCCAGCTGCTGCGCATTGTGGGGCAAACCTATCAGGCGTCTTATGACGCAAGGATGCTCCGGTTGCAGGTTGAGAACGGCATTGACTACTTCTCATCCTGGGGCTACACGAGCGACGCCATGTTCGGCGGCTACCCCTCGGTTGCCTATCATGTGGCCGAGCAGTACGCCAATGTGCTTTCAGGCAAAAATCACCTTCCCCACACACTCACAAAACAGCACAAAATTCCCGGCGCAGAGGTTGACCTGGTTGCGGGCATTGACGAAACCACCCGCACTGTGGGCGTGATGGTCTATAACTTCAAGCCTGCGTGGAACTACACCATCGCGGCAGACCTGCGCGTTGACATCAAGCTCCCCGCCGGCAGCGGCGACACCGTAATCGTCACCTGCCGGATCGTGGACGACAACGCGAACTTCTTCGACGAATGGGAGGCGGACAGAAAGGCCAACAACATCGGGGCGGACGCGTTCGCCTGGTCCTGCGACGACCCGGCGGTGGAATCCTTCACCACCCTTCAAGCGCCTTGGGCAAGGGATTTTTATTTTGAGAACCTGCGTGACAGTTATATTGAGGCGTCGAGGCTCGTTTCTGAAACAACGGCATACGCCGTCACAAACGGGCAGATAACGCTTGCAACAAAACTTCCCCCTTACGCCGCCGTATTTTACGAAATCAGTTATTGATCCAACCATAACAAAGGCCTTGCCCGCGGTGTTCTGCGCCTGCAGGCAAGGCCTTTGTGCACCACACTCTTTAGAGAGTGTGGACACGGGAGCTATTTGCGCAGATTTTGCGTCTTTTTCCGCCCTACAGCGCCAAAAATCTCGAAATCCGAAAGGATTTTCATCAATTTTTGGCTTGCCGGACAAAAAAATTCACTAAAATCCGGCTAAACCCATCCCGTGTTCACGCTCTCTAACTTAAACTTTATTTAAATTTTATATTGTTTTTACGTCGTTGTTTTGCTATTATAAGGGCAGACCAACAATTTAGGGGGAATAATCAAAATGAAGAAAATGTGGAAGATTTTTTCACTCGTCTTAGCCGTGCTGCTGCTTTCAACCGGCGCAATGCCCGTGTTCGCAACAGATGACATCACCGGTGAAAAAGATTACGCCATCACAAACCCTTACGCATCGATCGACTGGGACGAATGGACGCCCTACAAATCGAACCTGCATTCACACTCCCGCTACAGCGACGGTGAATTGACCGTCACAGAATCCGTCAACCGCTACTATGAGCTGGGTTATGACGTTTTGGCGACCACCGACCACGGCGTGATCAACAGGGGCTGGAACGTGAAGCCCGAACTTGTGCCCGTGGCAAGCTATTATCAATACATCATGCCCCTCAACCCGATGCTTGCAGACCGCTATGAGCAGATCACCACAGGGGCGGGCCGCGACGGCCGCCCGATGCTGGACGTTGACCGCGGCATTGAATTAAATGCAATGGTCATCAAAAAGAACCATGTCAACGGCTTTTTCAGTGACTACGGCCAAAACTACCTCGGCATTGAAAATGATTATGAAACCTCTGTCGCGGGCGTGGACGCTGCGGGCGGCATCTCGTTCATCAACCACCCGGGTGATTTTATCGGCAGCGCGGGCAATCCCGACGCGGCACGCGACATGAAAAATGTGAAGCTCTATGGCGACCTTTTCCTGAAATATGATTCCTGCGTCGGCTTCGAGGTCTTTAACGGAGGGGATTCCGTGACCCGCAACGACCGCATTCTTTGGGACAATATTCTGCAATACACTATCCCCCGCGGCGTGAATGTGTGGGGCTTCTCAAACGACGACTCCCACACCTATGACAGCATCGGCCGCACGGCGGAAATCATTTGGATGCCGGAGCTTTCAAACGAAGCGCTGCGCACCGCCATGGAAAACGGCACCTTCTTTGCCTGCTCAACCCGTGCGAAAAACGAGATGGGCGACAGCTTCGAAGGCACGGGCGAATACGCGGTCATCACCAAAGTTCTTGTTGACGACGCGAAAAATCAAATCACCGTCGAAACCGCGGAGCCTGAAACCGTGGAATGGATCGCAAACGAAAAAGTCATCCATGTGGGCAACACGATTGACCTCAACGCTTATGAAGACGACATCACCTGCTATGTCCGCGCGCAGATCCGCAACGAGGGCGGCGTTGTGCTCACACAGGCTTTCGTGTGCGACGACGGCACGCTCGGCGACGGCATCACACAAGAGCCCGAAAAGCCCTTGACCCTCTGGGACAAACTCATGGAATTCTTCCGTGTGCTGTTCAACTTTAAAATCTTTGAGGCTTTCAAAAAGCTCGCAAAATAAAAAATAAAACCTGTTGATTTACACAAGTAACGGCGGAACCTCATTTGCGAGGCTCCGCCGTTGTTATTGACTGTATGTTTATATACTTTGACCATAATCACCGATCTGCGCCCACACCTCACAAAGCCGCTCAAGGGAAAACGCCGCGTTGGCCGGGCTTGTTGAGGGCAGAACCGTCGCTTCGCGGCCGGTTTTCGGATAAATAAATTTTTGATAGAGCCTGCCCGCCGTCTGCCCGTTTGCGAAAATCGCCCGAATATCACAGAAATCCAGAATACGCGAGATGTCGTTGGGCACAACGTTTGTGATGCTGCTGTCGCTTGAGCCCGTGATGTCACAGCTTGCAATCACATCCCAAACCGCCACATGACTCGCATACAACAGCTCCCTTTTCTCTTCCACATTCACAGGCAGCGGCAACCCGAAAACCTGCGACAGCACCTGCCAGAAGCGGTTTTGCGGGTGGCCATAAAAAAACTCCGTTTTGCGTGACAAAACAGACGGAAAGCTCCCCAAAATCAAAACGCGTGAATCCTTGTCAAAAACGGGCGCAATGGTGTGAACAGGCATCCGAATCCCCTTTCATCAAGAACACTGTAAGAAATCAATAAATATTCAATCCTGCACTGCATATTATACAACATTGTACATGCAAAATCAAGGGGCTATTTATAGCAACGATGCGTTGATTTTACTTATATTGTTTCTTTTTTAAAGACAGAAGCCGTACTGTAACATTATACAATCCGGTTGAATATTTTTTCATAATTAATGTATATTAATACATTTTTTGTGTTTTTCTATTGACAAACCCTACCGGCGCGTGTATGATATTACCATGAAATACCGCAGCAGGCGGCCCCACAGAGAGTTTGACCGGGCTGCATACAAAAACAAGGAGTGACCATCATGGCAACAGACAACAAAATCAAAAAAATCGTTCTCGCTTATTCGGGCGGGTTGGATACATCCATCATCATCCCCTGGCTCAAAGAAAACTATGAGGGCTGCGAAGTCATCGCCGTTTCGGGCGACGTGGGGCAGGGCACCGAGCTTGACGGGCTTGAAGAAAAGGCCATCAAAACCGGCGCGTCGAAGCTTTATATTGAGGATCTCAATCAGGAGTTTGTGAACGGCTTTGTGTTCCCCACGCTGAAAGCGGGCGCCGTTTATGAGGGCGACTATCTCCTGGGCACATCCTTCGCCCGCCCGGTTATCGCGAAACGGATCGTGGAGATCGCCCTCGCCGAGGGCGCGGACGCAATCTGCCACGGCTGCACGGGCAAGGGCAACGATCAGGTACGTTTTGAGCTGACGATCAAAGCCTTTGCGCCCCACATGAAAATCATTGCCCCGTGGAGAATTTGGGACATCAAGTCGCGTGACGAGGAGATCGACTATGCCGAAGCGCATAACATCCCGCTCAAAATCAACCGCGAAACAAATTATTCAAAAGATAAAAACCTCTGGCACCTCTCCCACGAGGGGCTTGACCTTGAAGACCCGACCAATGAGCCGCAATACAACAAGCCCGGTTTTTTGGAGATGGGCGTTTCGCCCGAGCAGGCGCCCGACGCGCCCACCTACATCACCCTTTCCTTTGAAAAGGGCGTTCCCGTGGCGCTGGACGGTGTGAAAATGGACGGCGTGAGCCTGATTCAAAAGCTCAACGAAATCGGCGGCGCAAACGGTATCGGCCTTGCGGACCTTGTGGAAAACCGCCTTGTGGGTATGAAGTCAAGGGGCGTTTATGAGACCCCCGGTGGCACGATCCTTTACAGGGCCCACAAGGTGCTGGAAACACTTTGCCTTGACCGCGACACCCAGCATTATAAAGCCTTGCTGTCGCAGAAATATGCCGAGCTTGTCTATTTCGGCCAGTGGTTCACCCCCCTGCGCGAGGCGCTGGACGCGTTTGTGGACAAAACGCAGGAAACCGTTACGGGCGAAGTCAAATTCAAGCTCTATAAGGGCAACATCATCAACGCCGGCACGACCTCACCCTATTCGCTTTATAATCAGGAGATCGCAACCTTTGACGAAGACGAGGTCTATGACCAGAACGACTCCGCGGGCTTCATCAACCTGTTCGGCCTGCCGATTCAGGTGAAAGCAATGATCGACCAGAAAAACAAGCGGTAATTGCCGGGCACGGCAGTGTATAAATATGCAGAATCACTGCAATCGATTGCCGTATACTCTTCATTTTTTTGATGGTTTTCATGGCAAAAATGATGCTGTTTGATGAGAAACTGATGGTTTTTTGATGAGCAAAGACAATGGCGCCCCTATGGGTGTATTTCGAAAAAACAGGAGCGAAGATTGAAAAACGGAGTGTTTCAATCCGGAAGTTTTGACCGTTCGTATCGCAGGTAATGCTGCGAACACCTTGCGCAAACCCGACAAAACTTCCGCCGCGCAGAAAAAGGATGGTCATAGCTATGGATAAATTATGGGCGGGGCGCTTTCAGAAGCAGCTCGACGAACAGGCCAATGACTTTAACGCGTCGATTCACTTCGACAGCCGGATGTATAAGCAGGACATTTTGGGCTCCCTCGCCCATGTGAGCATGCTTGCCGCACAGGGCATTGTGACAGAGGATGACTGCGAACAGATCCAGAACGGCCTCAGCGGCATTCTTGCCGATCTGGAACAGGGCGCTTTGGAAATCGACTGCGCGAGCGAGGACATCCATTCCTTTGTGGAAACCGAACTTGTGAAGCGCATCGGCGATGTGGGCAAGAAACTCCACACCGCAAGAAGCCGCAACGACCAGGTCGCGCTTGACCTGCGCCTTTACCTGCTGGAAGAAGTGAAAGAAATCGACGCCCTGCTGCGCGGGCTGATCGGTGTTTTGTGCGCCAAGGCCGAAGAGCATGCCGAAACCGTCATGCCCGGCTACACCCATTTGCAGCGCGGCCAGCCCGTCACATTCGGACACCATTTGATGGCATACGCACAGATGCTCCTGCGCGACATTGACCGTTTGAAGGACTGCGCCCGCCGCATGAACATCTCCCCCTTGGGCTCCTGCGCCCTTGCGGGCACAACATTCAAAACCGACCGCGCCATGACGGCGAAAGCCCTCGGCATGACGGACTACACAAGAAACAGCATGGACGGCGTTTCTGACCGCGACTTTGCCGCGGAGATTGCCTTCTGCACATCAATGATCATGATGCACCTTTCGCGTTTTTCGGAAGAGGTGATTTTGTGGAGCTCCTGGGAATTCAAGTTCATTGATTTGGACGACGCGTATTCCACCGGCTCGAGCATCATGCCGCAGAAGAAAAACCCCGATATCGCGGAGCTTGTGCGCGGCAAAACAGGCAGGGTTTACGGCGACTTGCTCGCCCTCTTAACCATGCTCAAGGGGCTGCCCCTTGCCTATAACAAGGATATGCAGGAGGATAAGGACGCGGTTTTTGAAGCGGTGGACACAGTCAAAATGGCGCTCGGCGTGTTTGCCCCGATGATAGACACCATGAGCGTGCGCAAAGAAAACATGCGCGCGGCGGCGGAAAAAGGCTTCATTACCGCGACAGACTGCGCGGACTACCTCGCCGCGAAGGGCCTGCCCTTCCGCACGGCATACAAAATCACGGGCGAGATTGTGGCGTTTTGCATTCAAAGCGACAAAACGCTGGAAACCCTGACCCTTGA
Source organism: Oscillospiraceae bacterium (assembly GCA_031270605.1). Taxonomy (GTDB): domain Bacteria; phylum Bacillota; class Clostridia; order Oscillospirales; family Acutalibacteraceae; genus JAISXG01. Next base: position 29,091 of record JAISXG010000093.1, read on the forward strand.
AGAATATCAATCCTTCAGCGATATCTTTGAAACGGATATTTATGACGCGATCAATCTGGAAACCTGCGTGAAAAACAGGACCTCGGCGGGCGGCACGGCCCCGCAGTCGGTTCTCGAACAGGTTGCGTATGTAAAACAGGCTGTTTCCGAATAACACGACAGATAAGGGTGAGACGATGAACAACAAACACTTATTAAAGCTCGCCGACCTGTCGGCGGAGGAAATCACCGAAATTCTTGACCTTGCCGACAAATTGAAATATGAGCGCAAAAACGGCGTTGAGCACAAACTGCTCAAAGACAAAACCCTGGGCATGATTTTTTCAAAATCGTCCACCAGAACCCGCGTGTCTTTTGAAACGGGCATGTACCAGCTCGGGGGCACGGCGCTGTTTTTGAGCTCGAACGACATCCAGCTCGGCCGCGGCGAGCCGGTTGCGGACACCGCGCGGGTGCTCTCGCGCTATCTCGACGGCATCATGATCCGCACCTTTGCCCAAAGCGACGCGGAGGACTTGGCAAAGTACGGATCCATCCCCGTCATCAACGGCCTGACGGATTACGCCCATCCCTGCCAGGTTCTCGCCGACCTCATGACCATCCGGGAATACAAAAAAACATTAGGCGGGCTGAAGCTCGCGTTCATCGGCGACGGCAACAACATGGCAAACTCCCTGATCGTGGGCTGCATCAAACTGGGCATGACCGTTGCGATCGCCTGCCCTGAGGAATACAAACCCGACGCGGACATCATCGCATGGGGCGGGGAAACCGGAAAGCTGACCATCACGACCTCCCCCGAAGAAGCGGCGAAAGACGCGGACGTGCTTTACACCGACGTGTGGGCCTCTATGGGCCAGGAGCGGGAAAAGGCCGAGCGCGAAAAGGCGTTTGCGGGCTACCAGATCAACGACGCGCTGATGGCGCACACAAAACCGGACGCGATCGTGCTGCACTGCCTGCCCGCGCACCGGGAGGAAGAAATCAGCACGGCGGTGTTTGAAAATCATGCGGATGAAATTTTTGAAGAGGCGGAGAACAGGCTTCACGCGCAGAAAGCCGTGTTAGTATTATTGATGGGCGCATAGGCTCCCGGGGCTTGTGTTTATCCCAAAAGTTACATGTTTTGCGCGGGAAAAAGGCTGTGTTCGCGCTGCTTATGGGCGCGCGGACGCCCGCTTTCTGGCGCCCCTTTTTGGAATGAACTCCCTTGCCGCATGATGCCGCCAACACCTCTTCTTTTGCGACATTGGCGGCTTTTGTGAAATATTCTACTTTTCGCTTTGTTTTCTCCCTGATTTTTTACATCTGCCCGCTTGATTTTATTTGACTTTTTCACATTGGTTTTAGTATAATATCATATTAAGGAAACAACAGCTTCCGTACAGAAAGCGCTCTTTTTTCCGTTATCCGCGGTATTTTGCAAAACAGTGCGAAAAAGGAACAGCCTTAGGCTTTTTTGCAAAATGGATATTTGAAAGTCTGCATCTGCCGGCTTTTTGGAAAAAGAAGCAGTCTGTATCAGTATGGTAAAGGAAGGAAGGTATTGCAATATGGGAGATATCTATATTGTTTTACAAAACAAAACGGTCTTCAAGGGTAAAAGCTTCGGCGCCGAAGGCGAAGCCCTCGGCGAGCTTGTTTTCACGACAGGCATGGGCGGCTACATTGAAACCTTGACAGACCCGAGCTATTACGGCCAGATCGTTATCCAGACATTCCCGCTCATCGGCAACTACGGAATGATCGAAGAGGACTTTGAAAGCGAACGTTCTGTTGTGAAAGCCTATGTGGTGCGTGAGTATTGCGAAAAACCCTCCAATTTCAGATGTGATATGACGCTTGACGATTACCTTAAAAAAGAAGGTATTGTCGGCGTTTTTAATGTGGACACGCGGGAGCTCACAAAGATCATCCGCGAGAACGGCGTGATGAACGCGAAAATCACCGCAGACCTTTCAACCATTGACTATGAAGAAATCGAAAACTATAAGATTGTGGACTCCGTGCCCTCTGTGAGCCGCAAAGAGGCTTATCGCGTCAACGAGGGCGCGGAACACAAGGTGGTCCTGCTCGACTACGGCGTGAAGGGGAACATCCCCCACGAGCTTGCCCTGCGCGGCTGCGAGGTCATTATCTGCCCGCACAGCTGCACCGCCGAACAGATTCTTGCGCTCGGCCCCGACGGCGTGATGCTCTCCAACGGCCCGGGCGACCCGGCGGACAACGTGTTTGAAATCGGCGTGCTGCGCGAGCTGCTCGGAAAAGTGCCGATCTTCGGCATCTGCCTCGGGCACCAGCTCCTCGCCCTTGCGGCGGGCGGCAAAACCGTCAAGCTCAAATACGGCCACCGCGGCGCGAACCAGCCCGTGAAATGCGTGGAAACCGGCAGGGTGTATATCTCGAGCCAGAACCACGGCTACGCGGTGGACGCATCCTCTGTCAAAAGCGGTACGGAGAGCTTTTTTAACGCAAACGACAACACCAACGAGGGCGTGGACTACCCTGCCTTCAACGCGTTCTCGGTGCAGTTCCACCCTGAAGCCTGCGCCGGGCCGCTCGATGCGAAATGGCTGTTTGACAGGTTTGTTGATAAAATGAACGCAAACAAAGCCAGGGCCGCGATGTGAGCGCGCGGAAGGGAGGAAGATTTTATGCCATTGGATAAAAGCATCAAAAAAACACTCGTCATCGGTTCCGGCCCCATCGTCATCGGCCAGGCCGCTGAATTTGACTATGCGGGCGCGCAGGCCTGCCGCGTTTTAAAAGCCGCGGGCATCAACGTTGTGCTTGTGAACTCAAACCCCGCCACCATCATGACAGACAACGCTCTTGCAGACGAAATTTATCTTGAGCCGCTCACGGTCGAAACCGTGAAGCGCATCATTGAAAAAGAAAGGCCCGACAGCATTCTTGCGGGCCTTGGCGGCCAAACGGGCCTGACCATTGCCATGAAGCTCAACAAAGAGGGCTTTTTAGAGAAAAACAACGTGCGCCTCCTGGGCACCTCGGCCGAGGCTATCGACAAGGCGGAGGACCGCGAGCTGTTCCGTGACACCATGCTCAAAATCGGCCAGCCCTGCATTCCCTCCGACATTGCCCACACCGTGGACGAAGCGCTGGCGGTCGCCGACAGAATCGGTTACCCCATCATTGTGCGCCCCGCGTTCACGCTGGGCGGCGCGGGCGGCGGCGTGGCCTATAATCAGGACGAGCTGCGCGCTACGGCGGGCAACGGCCTGTTTCTCTCACCCATTACACAGGTCCTGATCGAAAAATATATCTACGGCTGGAAAGAGATTGAGTTTGAGGTGATGCGCGACAGCGCGGGCAACGTGATCTCGATTTGCTCCATGGAAAATTTTGACCCCGTGGGCGTGCACACAGGCGACAGTATCGTCGTCGCCCCCGCCTTTACCCTTGCGAACAAAGAGCTGCAAATGCTGCGTTCCGCCGCGCTTGACATCATCACAGAGTTAAAAATCGCGGGCGGCTGCAACTGCCAGTTTGCGCTCGACCCGGTTTCGTTCAACTACGCGGTCATCGAGGTCAATCCCCGTGTTTCCCGCTCCTCGGCCCTTGCGAGCAAAGCGACGGGTTACCCGATCGCGAAAGTTACCTCACAAATCGCCATCGGCTACACGCTCGACGAGATCAAAAACGAGGTCACGGGCAAAACCTGCGCCTGCTTTGAGCCGGCGATCGACTATGTGGTCGTCAAACTGCCGAAATGGCCCTTTGACAAATTCTTCGGCGCGCCCCGCACCCTCGGCACCGCCATGAAGGCCACAGGCGAGGTCATGGCCATTGCGCCGAACTTTGAAATGGCGCTTATGAAGGCCGTGCGCGGCGCGGAAATCTCCCTCGACACGCTCACGCTACCGAAAATGCAGGAATGTGAGGACATCGTGGAAAAGCTTCACGATATGGACGACGAGCGCATGTTTGCGGTTTATGAGGCCATTAAACGCGGCGTGACCACAGAAGAAATCCATTTCATCACCAGAATCGACCCCTGGTTCATTGAAAAACTGCGCAACCTTGCGGATTTTGAGCTGCGCCTTGCCTCTCTTGAAGCGCTTGACGCGGAGATATATCAAAAGGCCAAAAACCTCGGTTTTACCGACAACGCCATCACCCGCATTTCGGGCTGCCCCGTTCTGGAACCCGCCAAAGCCGTTTATAAAATGGTTGACACCTGCGCTGCGGAGTTCTCGGCCGAAACACCCTATTTTTACTCATCCTTTGACAAAACATGCGACGCGCTTGACTTTATTAAGGAAGAGAAGCAGACGATTCTCGTGCTCGGCGCAGGCCCCATCCGCATCGGGCAGGGCATTGAGTTTGACTACTCCTCGGTGCACTGCGTATGGGCGCTGAAAGATCTCGGCTATGAGGTCGTGATCATCAACAACAACCCCGAAACCGTGTCAACAGACTTTGACACGGCGGACAGGCTCTATTTCGAGCCCCTCACCCCCGAGGACGTCATGCACATCATCCGCATTGAAAAACCCGTGGGCGTTGTGGTGGCCTTCGGCGGCCAGACGGCAATCAAACTCACAAAATTCCTTGACGCGCAGGGCATCAACATCCTCGGCACGAGCGCCGACGGCATCGACCTCGCCGAGGACCGCGGCCGTTTTGACAAGCTGCTCGCGCAGTTTGAGATTAAAAGCCCGAAAGCCCGCGCCGTGTTCGGCCTCGAGGAAGCCGTCGAAGCGGCCGACGCGCTTGGCTACCCCGTTCTGCTGCGCCCCTCTTATGTCATCGGCGGCCAGAACATGACCATCAGCTACAGCCGGGCGGACACCGTGCGCTATATGGAGCACATTCTTGAGGGCGGCATTGAAAACCCCGTTCTCATTGACAAATATATGATGGGTACGGAGCTTGAGGTGGACGTGATTTCAGACGGCGCCGACGTTCTGATTCCCGGCATCATGCAGCACATTGAGCGCGCGGGCGTGCATAGCGGCGACTCGATTGCCGTTTACCCGCCCTACAGCATCAGCGACAAAATGCGCGAGCGCATCATCGACTGCTCGACCAAGCTCGCTCTCTCTTTGGGCACAAAGGGCCTTGTCAATATTCAATACCTGATTTACCATAACGAGCTGTATGTGATTGAAGTGAACCCCCGCGCCTCGCGCACGATTCCCTACATCAGCAAAGTCACGGGCGTGCCGATGGTCGACATCGCCTCAAAGGTCATGGTCGGCCACGCGCTGAAGAACATGGGCTACGGCGTGGGCCTCTACAAGCAGCCGCCCTATTTCGCCGTGAAGGTTCCTGTTTTCTCGTTTGAAAAACTCTCCGACGTCAACACAAAGCTCGGGCCGGAGATGAAGTCCACGGGCGAGGTTTTGGGCATCGGCAGAACGCTGATTGAAGCAATGTTCAAAGGCCTTGTTGCCGCGGGCTTCAAAATCCCTGAAATTGAAAAGCGCCACGAATGCGGCGTGTTCATCACCGTAAACGACAGCGACAAATTCGAGATTGTGAACATTGCCAAAAAGTTTGCGGACATGGGCCTCACGCTCTATGCCACCAGAAGCACCGCCGAAATCATTCGTGCGATGGACATTGAGGTCACCACCGTCCAAAAGGCAAACAAGAGCGACAAACTGTTCCATTTGCTGGACGAAGGCAAAATCAACTTCATCGTCTACACCGGATACACAGATGAAAACAGCGTTGCGGATTATATCAAACTCAGCCGCAAGGCGATTCAAAAATCCGTCGCCACGCTTACCTCCCTTGACACCGCAAACGCTCTGGCAGATATTCTGCTCAGCCATTTTACCCTCGGGAATACCGAGCTTGTAAACATCAACGACCTGCGGGAAGAGAAACAAAAAATCCCGTTTTCCAAAATGGTCGGCACGGGCAACGACTACATTTTCTTTGAAAATTTTGACAACTCCATCACCTGCCCGGAATCCCTGTGCGTCACGTTTGCAGACCGCAACTACGGCATCGGCGGCGACGGCATTGTTTTGATTGAACATTCCGAAGCAGCCGACGTAAAAATGCGCATCTTCAACAGCGACGGCAGCGAGGGCAGAATGGCGGGCAACAGCATCCGCTGCGTGGGCAAATATGTCTATGACCGCGGCATTGTGAAAAAAGAGGAGCTGACAATTGAAACCGCAAGCGGCGTGCGCCGGCTCAAGCTTTATATCTATCACGGCAAGGTGCGCTCCGTGCTCGTGGACATGGGCAAGGCCGAACTCTCTCCCGCAAAAATCCCCGTGAAGCTTGAGGGCGAAAAGGCTGTAAACCGCCGCGTAAAAATTGCGGACGGCGAATACGACATCACCGCCGTTTCCGTGGGCAACCCGCACTGCGTGGTGTTCTGCGAGCGTGTGGACTCTGTTGACATTGCGCATATCGGCCCCCTGTTCGAAAACGACCCGCTCTTCCCCGAGCGCGTGAACACCGAGTTTGTGCGCATCGTGAATCCCACGACCCTCAAAATGCGTGTCTGGGAGCGTGGCAACGGCGAAACTCTCGCCTGCGGCACGGGTGCGTGCGCGGCGGTTGTGGCCGCTGTGGAAAACGGCTTCTGCGAAAAGGGTGAAGACATCACTGTAAAGCTGCGCGGCGGCGATTTGATTGTGAATTACGCAGACGAAGCCGTGTTCTTGACGGGCAACGCGGACCTCGCTTTTGAAGGCGTTGTGGAATATTAAAACTCAAAAACATAAAACAAAACGGCAGGATGGATTTCGCTCCATCCTGCCGTTTATGTTTGCCAAACAAGGCTCTCCTTGTTATACAATGCCCCTTTATAAAAAATACTTTCTTCATGCGCATCATGCAGCTAATTCTAAGGCATTATCGGAGTTAAAGGGGAAAATAGAAAAATTATTATACAGGAGGCTCTAATTTTGCTGAAATACGTAAAATAATCTGGGAATCAGCACTGGTTACCTGTCCGTTAAAATCCACATCCGCAAGCTGTATTTGTTTTGCAGTAAAGGATTCCAGTCCGGCGGAATAACGCAGAACGTCTCTGGAATCAGACGATGTAATAACGCCGTCACCGTTCACATCACCCATAATATATCGAGCTCTTATCACAGCATTGTTAGCATTTAAACGGCCGCCGGTAGAGCAAAGACCATTTAGAGCCGAATAAATGTCAACGCCGCCTATTATGCGATTCCTAAGCTGCACCGCCGTCAAAGTTTGGTTGCTTAATTTTGATGCGCTGAACATCAGCGCGGCAACACCCGTGACATACGGAGCCGCCATCGATGTGCCGTTGCAGTAATGATAACCATTAGAATGGTGTACTGTAGAGTACTGGTATCCCATAAATACTCCGAAAAGGTAAACGGGTTCGACCTCGCATCGTCTTCTTGTAATTCCGTCAGTATCTATTACTATTAGCCAGCTATAATTACATCTTGCCGTCGGAAATGTGCTGAGAATGCTTGTGCCTGGTGCGAATACATGAACGCGGGTTGAGCCATAGTTTGAATACGATGCACGACTGTTGCTGTTTGCTGCCGTTGCTCCTACAGAAATGAGATTTGGTCTATCATATGAAGCCGGGTAACAAGGCGTTGAGTTGTTATTGTTGTTTTCATTTCCGGCAGCGAAAATCATTAAACCACCATATTGATTCACCGCATTTCTCATAGCGGTATCATCACCATACCCGCTAAAACTCCCATTAATAATAGGAATATTGTTAGTTCGGGCATAATTGATTGCAGCAGCAGCCCTTTCCCAACTGCCACCGCCGGAATCATCTAATATTCGCAATGAAACCAGATTTACATTCCAGTTGGCCCCGGCAATGCCTGCGCTGTTGTTTCCGGCAGCAGCGATGATTCCCGCGACATGCGTACCATGCCCCAAAGGATCATCCCGATGACCTGTGCCGCCCCCTGCTACATAATCGTGACCCAATGTTGTGCTTACACGCGGCGTTATGTCAGGGTGGTTGGCTTGAATCCCGGAGTCAATCACAGCGACGGTTGCTTTGGTGGCGGTAGTTGTGCCGCCTGTCGTAATGTCCCACGCCTGCCGCATGTTAATATTACCGGTACCGGTACCAACTGCCCATTGCTGCCCGAGCAAAGAATCGTTTGGAGTAAGAGACATTGTAAAATATCCGTTTGGGCTTGCGCTAATAATATCGTCCCTTTTTTCTAAGGCACGGATGGCTTCCAAAACATTTTCCTTGCCCGGGTTTTTCAGCTTCAGGCTCAAGCTTGCTCGGTATTTTTCAGGATTAACCAGCCACAACCCACCTCTGTCAACATCCATAAGTTCAGCCGGCAAAACGTCTCTTAAGACATCCCATGCGGTTTCATCCTGTGAGATTTCGGACGACCTGTCGGAGCTTGGTTTGTATAGATTCAAAAGCCCGTCGGGTAAATAGTCTTTTATGACCTCCCACGGGATTGTGTCGCGTGAAAGCTCGGTTAGCTGCCGTGCGGTCAAACCCATTGATTTTAACAGAGCCTGCTGTGTCTCAATTTGCTCACGCCCGCCGGGATCCAAATTTATAACTTCGGTGAGTTCAAGCTCAGGAAAATCCTTCGGTGTAAATTCATACTGCTCCCAACTTCTGCTTTTGGTCAGCACAACCAGAACGGTATCATCATCAAAATCATCTTCAATGGTTATTATGTCGTATTTTTTTTCGTCTGATAGTATAGAAACATCATCAAGAAAATCGTCGTCTTCTGCTGTAACACTAAAGAAGCCTGTTGGTTTATTGATATAATCCGCCAACACGCCGTCGTTCGGCGTTTCTTCAGAAGCACCGCTAAGTAATGGCATCGTGCAAAACATTGTTAAGGCTAACAGGATCGATAAGCATTTTTTCATCATGGTTTTTCATCTCCTTATATTTTCATATTGTTTTTTTAGAGGACCCAGCCCCCGCCGCTATTGTGAATATCCGCTATGCTTTGCACATCCTCAAGGGTCAGCCAGCCTTGTTCATAGGCGGATTTCCACCAGAGCAGATCCCCGTCCTTCCACACATAAATGGTATCGGGGGTACCAAAGCCAACCTGAATTCCTCCGACGGTTTCTGTATGTATTATCGCATTAAAAACACCGTTGAACATTACGGCAACACTTCCGTTAAATGTGCCGTAGTACCTCTGAATCAAAAAGTTCTCAACAGAAGAGGCCCTTGATAAAGCCTTAAAACCATCCTCTCTTACCCTTTTCTCCACTTCCGCACTTAACATGGGCGCACTCCACAACCTTTCCAGCTTTGCCGAGCTGCGCAGGATTTTTCTTGCGCTTGCGGCTGAAATTTCTCCGTCAAAAAAAACGTCTGCGGCGGCGGATTGCACTTGCGTCAGCGTTGTTAGTTTCGCCGAGGCGCGCAGAGCCAGCCGGGCGTCGGCGGCGGTCACCCGTGCGTCGCCGTTCAGGTCGCCCAAACAATAAGGAACGGCGGCAGACTCTTTTTCTTCAACAGGCGGCGAATTTGCGGCGTGAGCGGATATTAGAGGAATAAAAAGCGCGGCAGACAGAATCATAGCGCAAACCGTTTTCATCATTCTCATACAACTTCTCCCTTCTAATTTTTCATGATCCCTATCATGAGCACATAAAAACAATTATTCTAAAATAAAATTTAAAAGCATTGGTTTATCAGGTTATCATGTTAATTGGCAGCATATATTACTATGCCGCCTTGACAATTAAATCATTGGAATCACCCAGCCCTTTCTGTTTAATTGATAACCATACTTGGAATTCGTAAATTCTCTTTGAATTTATATGAAAAATTCTTATTCATTATAATAATATTCAAGAATTATTTAAATGTCAACATTTTTTATATGTTTTTTGATAATTTTTTGGCATGACAATTTTTGAATAAAATGTGAATATTATCTGTTTGACAGCATCCTTATAAAATCTTATAATAGAATCAGTTACCTGTGTACAAGCCACAATAACGTCAACCACGCGGAGGGATTGTTATGCAATTTTTAATGGGCATTGACATCGGCACAAGCGGCACGAAAACGGCAATTTTTGATTTTGCGGGCAAGCTGCTTGCTTCGCACACAGAGAATTATCCCATGTATCAGCCCCGCAACGGCTATGCCGAGCAGGACGCAGACGATTGGTGGAACGCATCCGTCACCGGCATTCGCGCGACCCTCGCGGCGATCGGGGGCAGGGCGGAAGAGATTGCCGGGGTAGGTCTTTCGGGACAGATGCATGGGCTTGTCATGCTTGACAAACAGGGCACGGTACTGCGCCGCCCGATTATCTGGTGCGACCAGCGCACGGCAGAAGAATGCGCAGAAATTACCTCTCTTGTGGGCAAAGAACGGCTGATCGAAATCACCGCCAATCCCGCGTTAACGGGTTTCACCGCCTCAAAAATCCTTTGGGTGCGCAAGCATGAGCCGCAGATTTTTGAACAGTGCGCGCACATTTTACTGCCAAAAGATTACATACGGTATTGCTTAACGGGCGAATTCGCAACAGAGGTTTCAGACGCTTCGGGCATGCAGCTGCTTGACATTGCCAAGCGCCGCTGGTCAGACGAAGTGCTGGACAGGCTTTCTATTGAGAAATCCCTGCTCGGAACAGTATATGAATCCCCTGAAATCACTGGCAAAATCACCGCTGCCGCCGCCGCACTGACGGGCCTGTGCGAAGGCACCCCCGTCGTGGGCGGCGCAGGAGACAACGCGGCTGCGGCCGTGGGCGCGGGCGTTGTGAAAAACGGCACGGCGTTCACCACCATCGGTACAAGCGGCGTGGTGTTCGCCCACACAGACCAAATGGCGGTCGACCCGCTCGGGCGTGTGCACACCTTTTGCTGCGCCGTGCCGGGCGCGTGGCACGCAATGGGCGTGACCCAGGCGGCCGGGCTGTCAAGGCAGTGGTTTCAGGAGCAGTTTTGCGCCGCGGACGAAACGGCGGCAAAAAGCGAGGGCCGCGGCGTGTATGAGCTGTTTGACGAAGCCCTCGCGGCTATACCAATCGGCGCCAACCGCCTTTTTTATCTGCCCTATCTCATGGGCGAGCGCACCCCGCACCTTGACCCGAACGCCCGGGGCGTTTTCTTCGGGCTTTCGGCCATGCACACCCGCCACGACCTGCTGCGCGCGGTGACGGAGGGGGTCAGCTTTTCTTTGCGCGACTGCATTGAGATCCTGCGCGAAATGGGTATTCATTCAAACGAAATGGTGGCCTGCGGCGGCGGGGCGAACAGCGCCCTCTGGCGGCAGATGCTCAGCGATTTGTTCGGCTGCGGCGTAAAAGTCGCCGCCTCCACAGAGGGCGCGGCACTGGGCGCGGCGCTGCTTGCGGGCACAGGCGCGGGCGTTTATGAAAGCGTGCCGGACGCGTGCGAACAGGTTGTTCGCTATCACAACGGCACAAGCCCCAACGCCGAAAACGCGCTTGCATATGAAAAACACTATGAATTCTATAAAGGGCTGTATCCCGCCCTCGCAGGGGAATTTCAAAAGCTGAGCAAGCTTTAACGCCCCTTTGCGAAAAGAAAGGAACGGTGGCTTTTTTGAAAAAATTACTTTCTGTCTACGTTGCGGTGATGATCTTGTGTTCATCGCTCTCTTTGGGGCTTTCGGCTTTTGCCGCCGGCGGGGAGTATCTTGTGCAAAGCAGCTCCGGCGCGACGTTATATGCGAATAAACAGATCTCCTCTGAAAAACTGGCCGTGCTGCGCCGCGGCACCATTGTGACGGCGCTTGAGGAATCCGACGGCTTTATCCGTGTGTCTTATGAGGGCTATTCGGGATGGCTGCTGCTCGCGGAGCTTGTGAAATATGAGCCTGCGGACGCGTCCGTCTCCCGCATTGAGGTCACAAAGCTGCCGAACAAAACTGTTTATTATGAAGCCGACAAATACTGGAAGGAAGAGCCGTTCGACCCGGCCGGCCTTAAGGTCACGGCATATGACGCGCAAGGAAATTCCATGGGCGTTATCACACCTTCGATCTACGCCCCGGTTATGACTCGGCCCGGAACCCCTACCGTCACAGTGGCTTATAAGGGGCACTATGCGACCTTTGCCATCACTGTGCGTAAACACCCCATTGAGAGACTCATGATTACCCCGCCCGCGACACTGACCTATAAAGAGGGCAGCCCCCTTGACCTCACAGGGCTTTCGGCCACCGTTTATTACACGGATGCCGCCTGGGCGCCGCGTGTTCTCGCGCTTGACGATCTTATCATCAGCGGTTATGATAAAGACGCTCCCGGCCTGCAAACGGTAAAGGTGGGTTATAAATATGAGGGCGTGAACGCAAGCTTTGAGGTGGAGGTCATTCCCAAGATCCTTGAGCGCATTGAGGTCACCACCCCGCCTACCCAGCTGAATTATTACGGCACAAACCGCACGCTCAACCTCACCGGCATGGTCGTGACCGCCTTTTATGACAACGGCGCGTCCAAAACGCTCACCGGCGCGAGCTGCGCGGCCGAATGGGTCGAAACCGCTCCCGCTTATGACAAAAAAACGCAGATCCGCGTTTCATACACCGAAGACGGCGTGACAAAATCCGCCCTGTATGACGTCATGCTCTATGAGCGCAAGGCCGTTGCCCTGCGTGTGGAGGGGCCGACAACAAAAACCTATCTCAAAGGCTCCGCGCTTGACACGACCGGCCTTTCGCTCTATCTTGAATACAACAGCGGCGAGAAGGAGTACATCACAAAAAACTTCACCATGGCGCAGCCCGACATGAGCATCGCCGGCCCGCATACCGTCGTTGTGACCTATGGCGAATTTACCGCCAGCTTTCTCATCGAGGTTTGGTCGACCAATCTTTATGGCGACGTGGACTTTGATTTGAAGATCACCGCGGCGGATGCAAGGCAGGTTCTGCGCGCTTCGGCAAAGCTTGAAACATTGACGGCGGAACAAACGATTGTGGGTAATTTCGGCGTTGTGAGCGCGGGCGTCACTGCGGCCAACGCGCGCACCGTGCTGCGCATGTCCGCAAGGCTTGAAGCCAAAAAATATATTTTTGAGAACTGAAAAACAGGACTTTTTTTCCGCGGTAATACATGCTATAATAGGCTTAAGGCGTTGCCTTAAGCCTATTATCAATGAAACAGATTTTGAAACCCGGGTCTTTTTTTGTCAGTTTGCGCGAAAACGGCATTGCATTGCCGCGCAAATTGACAGCAGGAAGTTGGGTGAGAATCCCACGCGAACCCGTCGCTGTATTTAGCGAGCCTGTCCCCTTTCGGCTTGCCGCCGAAAAAAGCCGCAAGGCTTTGTCACTGTTCTGCGGAACGGGAAGGCGGGGGGCAGGTGACGACCTATGAGCCAGAAGACTTGCCCGGTGTTGCCGAAAAACGCTCTTTGCGTGTGTTTTTCAGGCTTTATCCGTACAAAGACGCCACGAGGATTTGGCGGACGTACACTTTTCGCTTTGCGGATTTTACCGCAGGGCGTTGTGTGTTATGATTTCGTTTTTTCTCTCTTCTTTGTGCGGCAGGCATAAATTTTGCCTTTGCTTTTGCGGCTGCAAAAATTGCATCGGCACAAAAAAAGGAGATTGAAGATGGAGACGAAAACAACAAACAAAAAAGCGATCGGCATCGCCGCCGCGGTGCTTGTGGTGCTGCTGGTTCTTGCAGGGGGTATTTATTACTTCACCCGCCCGGAGGTGCAGGAGGGCTCCAAGACCGTCATGCTCACCATCAGCGCCGATTATAAAAACCCGGATGACGCTAAAACAATGGAAATAAAAACAGACGCGGCGTTTTTGCTTGACGCCTTGATAGAAAAAGGCCTGCTGCGAGAAGGGGACTACAGCACCGGAGACATGGTCTATGTCTATACAATAGACGGCGTTACCGCCCAGGACGCCAATCGCGAATGGTGGGGTTTCTATCAGAACGGCACGCTGCTTAACACCGGCGTTGCTGAAACACCCATCGCCGACGGTGACAGCTATGAAATCATCCTGTCAACCTATTGAGCCTGAAAACAGCGAAAACCGGCAGACGCAGGCAATAGACAAAGCGGACATAAAACCAACCAAAACCCGCACCGCCGTGCTTGACATTGTGCTGTTCGGCCTGTTCACCGCAATCCTTTTTGCGGTGCAGGTGGGGCTTGCGTTTTTGCCGAACATTGAGCTTGTCACGCCCCTGTTGATTGTTTTCACCCTTGTTTTGGGCAAAAAGGTGTTCGCGCCGCTGTATGCGTTTGTTGTTTTGGAAGGCATCTTCTATGGTTTCCACATCTGGTGGATCGCCTATTTATATGTCTGGGCGGTTTTGGTAATGATAACACTTTTGCTCAAAAAGCTTGACTCCGCCTTTTTGTTTGCCGTGACCGCCGCAATCTTCGGCCTGCTGTTCGGCACGATGACTTCCCTGCCTTACCTGTTTATCGGCGGGTGGGAGATGTTTGTCACCACAGTCGTGGCCGGGCTTTCGTTTGACCTTGTTCACTGCGCCGGGAATTTTGCGCTGACGCTGATCCTATACCGCCCGCTGAAACTATTGCTTTCAAAGCTTTACAAAACTCCGCAACGGGGGCAATACTGATAAAAGAAAGCCGAAACGGGGGTGAGCTCATGTCCGCACCGCTTGCCGACAGAATGCGCCCAAAAACCCTCGACGACGTCGTGGGGCAAAAACATCTGCTCTCAGAAAACGCGCCCCTGCGCAACATCATTGCGTCAGGGGCTTTGCCGAATATGATTTTTTACGGCCCGTCGGGCACAGGCAAAACAACGGTGGCGCGCATTATCGCTGAATCCACACAGCGCAAGCTGCACAAACTGAACGGCACCAACGCCGGCACGGCGGACATCCGCGCGGTTGTTGCGCAAATCGACACGCTCGCGGCCCCGAACGGCATCCTGCTCTATCTTGACGAGATTCAATACCTGAACAAAAAACAGCAGCAGTCGCTGCTGGAATATATTGAAAGCGGCAAAATCACGCTGATCGCCTCCACGACCGAAAACCCCTATTTCTATGTCTATGGCGCGGTGCTCAGCCGCTCGACGGTGTTTGAGTTCAGGCACGTCACGCCCGCGGACGTGGAGGAGGCCGTCATGCGCGGCTTTCGGTTTCTGGAGCGGGAGCGCGGCGAGGCCTTTGAGATTGAAGCGGGCGTTTCACGGCACATCGCAGCCGCCTGCGGGGGCGACGTGCGCAAGGCCATGAACGCCGTGGAACTGTGCGTGCTCGCCGCGAAACCGCCCGAAAACGGCGCGGCGCGCGTCGTTACCCTTGAGGGCGCAAAAAGCCTCACCCAAAAAAGCGCCATGCGCTATGACCGCGAGGGCGACGAGCACTATGACCTGCTTTCGGCCTATCAAAAATCCATGCGCGGCTCGGATGCGGACGCCGCGCTGCATTATCTCGCACGGCTGCTTGAGGCGGGCGACCTGCCCTCGGCCTGCCGCAGGCTGCTCGTCTGCGCCTGTGAGGACGTGGGCCTTGCCTACCCCATGATCATGCCCATTGTGAAGGCCGCGGTGGACATTGCGCTGCAGGTCGGTTTGCCCGAGGCGCAAATCCCGCTTGCCGACGCGGTGATCCTTGTTTGCAGCTCGCCAAAATCCAATTCGGGCTGCCGCGCCATCGGCGCGGCCATGGCGGACGTTCAGGCCGGAAAAACCGGCCCCGTGCCGCGCAGCCTCCAAAACAAGCACTATGACGGCGAAGACCAGGCCGTAAAGGGGCAGTTCTATCTTTATCCGCACGATTTCAAAAACCACTGGACTCCCCAGCAATATCTGCCCGACGTGCTCAAAGCGGCACGCTATTACATCCCGGCAGAAAACAAAAACGAACAAGCCATGAAGGATTATTGGGAGAAAATAAAGCAAACAAAGCCTGAAAAAAAATGAAAAACAAAAAACCTTGCTGCTTGCCAGGCTCCTGGATATCCATTATTACATATAATAAACTATCATCCTGTAATCTAATTGTAATCTGCATTTTATCTAAAATCTATTGACATTTTTTATGTTTTGTTGTAAATTGATACTGTAAATCGGTTGGTAAAAGTTGAAAAAACAGTCAAAGCTTATTCTTTTTTCTCTTTTCAGAAGATCCGCTGTTTTTTGAGGCTTTGGATCCGGTTTGCTTTGTTAATACATATGATTAACAAAAACAGAACGGTCCGAAACCGGCCAAAATCGAAAGGGGTATATCTCAAAAATGAAAAAGAATGTTTTTCGAACTGTCTGCCTGATGCTTGTTTTCGCTATGATGCTGGGCGTCTTCGCATCCTGCGGCGACGGCGGTGAAACCACAACCGAACCCACGGGAGAAACGACAACAGAAGTTCCGTCTGAAACTGAGTCTGTTCCCGGCAGCGAGACCACGACCTCCGCTCCGGGTGAATCAACAACAGTGGGCAACGGCGCAACGACCACAACAAAGGCACCG
>JAISXG010000010.1 GCA_031270605.1 Oscillospiraceae bacterium
CCGAGGAAGGCGAGGCCCGCGGGCAGTGAGAGAAACCCGGTGAACAGCGGCTCGCCCCAGCCGCAGATAACAGAGGCGGGGTAATAGCTCACAACAAACATCGGCATGAAAAAGGTGAAAACGCCCCGGAGGAGTTTCGGCAGATAGTCCACAGGGCACCGGGTGACGTTGCAGCTGGCGTTGGTGAAAATATAAATCCAGTCCAGCCCCTTCACCGTGAAAAACGCGATGCCCGACGTCATCACAAAAACGCCCGCATAGGCGAAAAAGCCGCCGAGCAGCGCAAGCGGCAGGATGATGGCGTTCACAAGACTGAAGGGTGCGCCAATGCGGTGCAAAGCCCAAAAGATAACGCAAAGCCCCGTGAGCACCCGCGGCAGCCGGTGAATGTGAAAATAGGAGCCCGCCGTCTGCGTGAACAGCGAGCGAGGTCGCAGCAGCAGGCGGTCAAACTCGCCGGTGCGGATCATCTTCCACGGAAAGCAGTCAAACCCCCTGCAAAAGCATTGGGCCAGGCCGAACGAGGTCACCGCCAGCGAATACACGAGCAGGATGCGCTCCATCGTCCAAACGCCGACGCTGCCAAAGCGCGAGAACAGCAGCACCGTAGAGATCGGGTCTGTTATCACAATGAACACGGTTTGCACGCACATCATCCACCAGCCCTTGTATTCAAGGCCTGATAAAAGATTGATCGTTATGTATTTCCAATAGAGCTTAAAATCTTTTCGCATGGCAATCTCCGTTTCATATTGTTTTTTGAAGCAAAGCAAGAGAGCGTATTTGAATGCGGTATTTTGAACAACAATGCCCGTTACCCGCCCTGCACAATGACGCTTTTCAACCCGTGCTGCATAATCAGCTTTCCCAGAAGCACAAAAGCGCAGGTCCAGACAAGCTGCAGCAAAATGGAAAGCAGTCCCGTTTTTATCGGCACCGTGCCCACAAAGAGCCTTGCGGGGGTGTCAAGAAAGCTGGCGAAAGGCTGGAGTTTTAAAAAAGACTGCATTGCGTCCGGCCAGAGCTGCAAGGGCAGATAGGTGCCCGAGAGCACCGAGCCCGTGACGGTGATGAGGTTGATGGGGCCGTCGCCCCATGTGACAGGAATGCGAATGGATGTCAAAAACATCGACCACGCGCCGCTGAACAAAAACGCGCTGAACACAGAAACAAGAAAAAGGGCAAAGTGCAAAAAAGACTGTGGCGCGCCAAGGCCGACACGATCGAAGCCCAGCAGTGTCAGAAGCGTTCCGCACACAACCACAAGCCCGCCGCGCAGCGCAAACGTGTTGACCTTGCCCGCGGCCGACCGCGCAAACCAGTGCCAGTATAAATCGAGCGGGCGGCAAAGCTCGATGCCAATGTCGCCGTTTGTGATTTTTTGATGTAAATCTGTGTCTACGCCGGGCATTTGCAGCATGACCATCAGCTGCCCAAGCCAGACATAAGAAACGCCCTGCGCAAGTGTCAGGCTGTTGACGCTGTCCGCCGTTTTAGCGCCATAACGGAAGAAAACGCTTAAAATAACGACCTCAATCAACGCCCAAAAAATGCTGATTGTCGCGCCCGAAAGCGCCGCCAGACGGTATTGCAGGCCCTCCGCCGCCCGGATTTTGAACAGCGAAAGGCCCGCCTTCCATGTTCTTCTCATAAATATGACCACCCCTTTGCCGTCAATGAGGCATGTTTTGTTTTTTAAATTTTCATCTCCCGGTACATCGCCGCAATGATTTCATCGATATTCTGCCGCTCAATCATGATATCCGCAAGCGGCAGCTGTTCGGCCAGCTGCGCAACCATGCTGTGGGCAGGCGTTGCGGCCGGGTCAAACCAAACTGTCCACTCCCTGCCCGCAACCTGTGTTTTGACCGCTCCCCCGATAGGCATTTCATCGGCGGGTATTTTGGTTACGGCTCGGATACAGCGATAGGGGGAAAACTGCTGCTTTAACATGTCCAGCCCCCCGTCAAACAGCAGGTTTCCGCGGCCGATGACCATCACCCGGCTGCACAGGGCCTCAATATCGTCCATGTCGTGGGTGGTCAAAATCATCGTGACGCCGCTTTGGCGGTTCTCGTGTTTTAAAAAATCGCGCAGCGCAAGCTTTGATACGGCGTCCAGCCCGATGGTGGGTTCGTCCAAAAACAAAATTTTCGGCCGGTGCAGCAGGGCCGCCGCGACCTCGCACCGCATGCGCTGACCCAGAGAGAGCTGCCTGACGGGCGTTTGCAAAAGCGGCTGAATATCCATGGCCGACACAAGCTCATGCAATCGTTCCTGAAACGCGGCAGCCGGAATGTCATAGATGTCCTTGAGCAGCGCAAAGCTGTCGCGCGCCGGAACATCCCACCAGAGCTGGCTGCGCTGCCCGAACACCACGCCGATTTGTGAAACATGCCCCACCCGCTCTTTCCACGGCGTTCTGCCCATGATAACGCACTCCCCGGCCTGCGGCGTCAGAATGCCGCTCATGACCTTGACCGTGGTCGATTTCCCCGCGCCGTTGGGGCCGATATAGCCCACCAGCTCGCCCCCATTGATTTGAAAGCTGATGTTCTCAAGCGCCCGAATGCACTCTGTCTCACGGCGAAACATGCCCCGCAGCAGGCCCAAACGCCCCTCGGGGCGCTTGTGAACCTGAAAAGACTTTGATATGTTATGCAGCAGAATCTGCTCCATGCGCACCACCTCCCTTAAAGAGTATACGGTTTTGCGAAAAAAAGGCAAAACGCAAAATCCGCCGTTTCGATGCCCCTGTGAAAGGGCGGGCACGCCGCGCCCCTGTTTTGCTCTGTTTTTCAAAAAATAGCTTGACAACTTGCCTTTTGACTGTTATGATAAAAACATAATCAGTGGTAAAACACTGGGGTCTATTAAGTAGTGCCAAAAACAAAAGATAACACGAAACGGCAGAGGGGTTTCTGCCGTTTTTTTATTGTTTTTTTACGCGAGGGTTGGACTTTTCCCCTGGCATTTGATACAATAAGAACATAGGTTGTAAATTTATTTTTCTGTGACAGATAAGGGGTGTTTTGCATGGAACGCATGCCGGCGCTGTTTGTGGGGCACGGATCCCCGATGAACGCGATTGAAAACAACGAATATTCCGCCCGCTGGGAGGCCTTGGGCAAAAAACTGCCGCGCCCGAAGGCGATTCTGTCCGTTTCGGCCCACTGGTTCACCCAGGGCACGCGGTTGACGGACGCGAGCGCGCCGCGCATGGTGTATGATATGTACGGTTTTCCCGAAGCGCTTTACCGCGTTCGCTATCCCGCGCCCGGTTCGCCCGAATTTGCGCATGAGGCTGCGGAGCTGCTCGGCCCGCGTGCCCGGACGGACAACACTTGGGGACTTGACCACGGCTCGTGGTCTGTGCTGTGCAGGATGTTTCCAAAGGCGGATATTCCCGTTTTTCAGTTCAGTGTGGACGCAAAAGCGTCGCCCGGGGAACATTTTGCAATCGGTGAAAAGCTGAGCGCTCTGCGTGAGCGCGGCGTGATGATTTTCGGCAGCGGCAATGTGGTGCACAATCTTTCCCGCGTCAACTGGGGCATGAACGGCGGCTATGATTGGGCGGAGGAGTTTGACGCTTATATCAAAAGCGCCGTCGCTTCCCGTGATTTTGATCCGGTTATCAATTATGAGGCCGCGGGGTCTTCCGCCGTGCTGGCTTTTCCCACGTTTGAGCATTTTGCCCCGCTGCTGTATGTGCTGGGCGCGGCGTATGAGAAGGATACGCTTTCTGTTTTTAATGATTCCTGCACGCTCGGGTCCTTGTCTATGACCGGCTATTTATTTGACTAAGCGGTTTTTGGGGAACCGTGCGACACAGTTAGTACTCTGCGTCAGTTAAACTTTAAGATAAGTCCGCAGAACAGTTTTTGCAAGGCAAGGCGGACGATTGAGCAATACTGACGTATCGCGATTGAGGACAACACCGTTTTGCGAAAAATGGGCAAGGAATTATCAAAAGATTTTGCTGACGCAGAGTACTAGGGGGCTTATTATTATGAAAATCGTCGTGATCAACGGCACGCAGGTGAAGGGCTGCACCTATCGGATCAAAGAAATCTTTCTGGATGCTTTGCGAGAGGGCAACACCATAAAGGAGTATTATCTGCCAAAGGATCTGCCCCATTTTTGTGTGGGGTGCAAAAACTGTTTTTTCAAAAGTGAAGAACAGTGCCCCCACGCGGAATATGTGATGCCCATCTGGAACGATTTGCTGGAGTCTGACCTGCTTGTGTTCGCCGCGCCGGTTTATGCGCTGCGCACCACGGCGCAAATGAAAACCCTGCTCGACCACCTTTGCGTGCATTGGATGGTGCACCGCCCGGACGAGCGCATGCGCTATAAGCGCGCCGTGATTTTGACCAACGCAATCGGCATGATTCAAAAGGGGGCGCAGAAGGATGTTGCGACAAGCCTGCGCTGGCTTGGTGTTTCAGACATCAAGGCGTTGGGGCTCGGGCTGATGGAGGGCGTCGTCTGGAAAGAGCTCTCTGAAAAACGCCGCGGGGCGATGACCGCAAAAATCCAAAAGCTGGCGTCAAAATACAAAAAACCCCGCCGGGTCAGGCGGGGAATTAAAAACAGGGCGCTGTTTTTCATGACAAAGCTCTTGCATCAGGCAATCGCGAAAAAAGAGAATCCGCTTTCCGCTGACAGCCGGCACTGGGTCGACAAGGGTTGGATCAAAGGCTGATTTTTTAGTATAAGGCTTATATAGACGGCAAAAACCTCAAAGAGCGCTTTCGGCAACCCTTTGAGGTTTTTGAAAATCAGACGGCGGTTTGATTGATTTGAGATGAAGGTTTGATAAAGCATAAGGTTGCTGTGCCATCTGATTTTGGTCAATCAAGTATGAGGAAATCAAGCAAAGCTAGTGACAAGCAATATTGGGAAGGCCTTCTGGGAATAAGGGTGGTTAAGCGTTATCCCCAGAAGGCGCTGGGGGGATTGGCATTTTCAATGCGCCGCCTTGCATGTTTTCTGGGGCGGCAAAGGGTCGTTTAAACAAAAAACAAGGCGCTGTGGGCTAAACCCACAGCGCCTTTGCTGTTTGTGAGTTAACTATAAAACAAAAAACAGGAATTGTCAAGGAGTTTGTTGCGATTCCTTCAAAATTTGATAAAAGCTACGAATTTCAGGATGATGAAAGAATAAAAATTGTTGTTTTTTATGTTTTGATTGTAAAAATCAAAAAATAGCATTGACAATACTTATAAAATCTGTTATTCTATTAGTAATGAATCCTATTAGCATGAATCTTTAAGCGAAACTGCTTTATTGTATGGCGTGAAAAGGTGGGATGCGGGTTGAATTTGAAAACCGTTTTGCTTTGCGGCGCGGGCTTTCTGTTGCTGGGATTGGGCGCGGTGGGCGTTGTTTTGCCCGTTTTGCCCACAACGCCCTTTGTTCTGGCGGCCGCGGGCTGTTTTGCCGCGACGCCGAAGCTGCACGCGAAGGTGATGAAAATCCCGTTCGTAAGCGAATATCTTCAGAATTATTATGAAAAAACCGGCCTGCGCAAAAGAACGGTTGCCGTCAGCCTGATTTTTTTGTGGGGCATGCTGCTGATTTCCGCCCTGCACATCCGCACACTCTGGATCGTTTGCTGCCTTGCGGCGGTGGGCGCGGGCGTTACGATACATATTTTATGGGTTGCGAGGAAAAGGAAATGACAGAAACGCTGCAAACAAACGGGGCGCAGAGAAAAGCGCCGGAGGTCCGCCGGGTGTTCGGGTATTTTGAGGTTGTTTTTGACGCGTTATATCTTATTGCCGCCGCCGTTATCGGGTTTTTTATTTTGAAAAATGCTGCGGCCGCCGCGCAGACGCTCGCCGGAGTTGCCGCGTTGGTGCTTGCCGGGGGCGACCTGTTTCATCTCGCGCCGCGCATTGCCGCCGTGCTTACAGGCAGTGACGCGAAGATACAAAAGGCCCTGGGTGCGGGCAAGCTGATCACCTCTGTCACAATGACGGCGTTTTACCTGCTGCTCTGGCACATCGGCCTGCTGCTGTTTGCGCCCGCCGTTTCAGCGGGGTGGACCGCGCTTGTGTATGCCCTTGCGGCTGTGCGCGTCGCGCTCTGCTGCTTTCCGCAAAACCGCTGGTTTGAGGCGGCGCCCCCTGTGAAGTGGGGCGTTTACCGCAATGTTCCTTTCGCATTGCTGGGGGCGGTGGTGGCCGTGCTTTATGGCACGTCCGCGCAGGCATTCCCCGCATTGCGCCTAATGTGGCTTGCCGTCACGCTCAGCTTTGCCTTTTATCTGCCCGTGGTGCTTTGGGCCAACAAAAACCGCAGGCTCGGCATGCTGATGCTGCCCAAAACGGGCATGTATATGTGGATTTTGTGCATGCTCGCATCCTTATCGCCGTGAATGAATACCGCAAACCTTTCCCAAAGAGGGAATTTCAATCAATTAAAAGGAGGAAACGAAATGGACGATTTTAAGAAACTGACCAACGAGGTGGGTGCTCCGGTGCCCGACAATGAAAATTCCGTCACCGCCGGCCCCCGCGGCCCGGTTGTGATGCAGGATGTGTGGCTGCTTGAGAAAATGGCGCACTTCAACCGCGAGGTGATCCCCGAGCGCCGCATGCACGCCAAGGGCTGGGGGGCTTACGGCAAATTGACCGTGACGCACGACATTTCACAATACACCAAAGCCAAGGCGCTGCAAAAGGGTAAGGAAACCGAGCTGTTTTTGCGCTTTTCCACCGTGGCGGGCGAGCGCGGCGCGGCGGACTGCGAGCGCGATATCCGCGGCGTCGCCGTGAAATTTTACACCGAAGAGGGCAACTGGGA
>JAISXG010000021.1 GCA_031270605.1 Oscillospiraceae bacterium
GAGGCGGATTTTCAAGGCTATACAAAAGAGTTCATCACAGATAAAATTCATTACTTCAGCCTGCTGCGCCCGTTTTCGGAGTTTCACATTGCAAAAAAATTTGCATCCCTGCCCCAATACCATGCGGTGTTCCGCAGTTGCAACGCGGGCAGCAAAACAAACTCCTGGTGCCGCAAGTGCGCAAAATGCCTGTTTATCTATTCTATTCTTTCACCGTTTTTGGAGTCACAGGCGCTCATAAATATTTTTGGTGAAAACCTGCTTGAAAAGTCTTCGCTTTTGGAGGAATTCAAGGGCTTGCTTGGCTTTGTGCCCGTGAAGCCCTTTGAATGCGTGGGCACGGTGAGTGAGATTCGTTATGCTCTGGCGCTCACGGTGCGATCCCTGCAAGCAAAAGGCGCTTCTTTGCCGTTTTTGCTTGCCTATTTTGCAGAGCACTCAAACATCGGCGAAATCCTCGCCGGGCAGCACGGTTTTTTGAATTTTAACGATGAAAACAGTATTCCGCAAAAATTTCTTGCCATCGCAAAGGAGATGTATGCGTTTGTCACACGCGATTGAAAACCTGATTGATTATTTGAAAAATAAATCCGTTCTGATTCTCGGCTTTGGCCGCGAGGGCCGCTCGACCTATGCCCTGCTGCGCCGCTTTCTGCCCGAAAAACCCCTGGGTATTGCGGACAGCCGCGTGTGCAAAACAGGCGAAGACCCATTCGTCACAACCTATTTCGGCGAGAACTACCTCGACGCGCTCAGCCGCTATGAAATTTGCATCAAAAGCCCGGGTATTCCGTTCCGGGGCGTGAGCGTGCCGGAAAGCTGCGCAATAACCTGCCAGATGGACTTGTTTTTGCGTTTTGCCGAATGTACCAAAATCGGGGTCACGGGCACAAAGGGCAAAACCACGACCTCCACCTTAATTTACCGCTTTCTGCGCGAGGCGGGGCTTTCGGCCTGCCTGATCGGCAACATCGGCGTACCGGTGTTTGAGGACCTGAGCGCGGCGGAATCGACGATCGCGGTCATCGAAATGTCGTCCCACCAGCTGCAATACACCTCATCCTCGCCGCATGTCGCAATGCTTACCAATATTTATGAAGAACATCTTGACCATTATGACGGCGGCTTTCAAGGCTATGTGAACGCCAAGCTGAACATTGTGCGCCATCAAAAAAAAGAGGATTATTTTATTTATAACGCCGATCAGGGCATTGATGACTTCCTCAATAAAAAAACGATCAAGTCAAACCTCTTCCCTGTCAGCGTTTTCGCAAGTGACCCGTTTTTGCGCTCGCTCGCGGGCATCAGCCCCTATCTCAAGGGCAAGCACAATTTGCAGGACATTTATTTTGCCGTCGCGGCCGCCCGACGCTTTGGCGTGGATGACGAAGCGATTTTGACCGCGCTGAAGGCCTATGAGGGCATTGAGCACCGCATGGAGTTTGTGGGAAAATTCCGCGACATTGATTTTTATAACGACAGCATCGCCACCATTCCCCACGCTGTGCTGTGCGCGCTTGACGCGCTCGGGAATGTGGGCACGCTGATTCTCGGCGGGCACGACCGCGGCCTGCACTATGAAGACTTTGCGGCGGACCTCGCGGCAAAAAAGCTCCCGAACATCATCTGCCTGCCCGAAACGGGGCACATCATCGGCAAGCTGCTGGAGAAGGCGGGGGCGCTTTCAAACATTTTTTATGTGAGCGACCTGCCCGAAGCGGTAAAAACGGCGTATACGCTCACGCCCCGCAACACCTCGTGCATCCTGTCGCCCGCCGCGTCGAGCTACAACGTCTACCGCGACTTTGAAGAAAAGGGTCAGCACTTTAAACAGCTTGTGCGTGAAATGGGAAAATAATTAATTGAATGGATGGTTGCCGCCATGAAAATCGAACAGTATTTAAAAAATCTGGAAGTCCCCATCGGCAAAATTGACGTTGTGCTGGACACGGACGCTTATAACGAAATCGACGACCAGTTCGCCATTGCCTACCTTTTGCGCAATGAAGAAAAACTGAACCTGCGGGCGCTTTATGCCGCGCCCTTTTTCAACCGCCGTTCATCCTCGCCCGAGGACGGCATGAACAGAAGCTATGACGAAATTTTAAAACTTCTTGACCTCGCGGGCTGCGGGCGGCACAAAAGCAGCGTCTTTCGCGGTTCGGCAGCCTTTTTGAAGGACGAAAGCACCCCGGCACTGTCCGACGCGGCGCATGACCTCGCGCAAAGGGCGCTCGCATACAGCCCCGAACGCCCGCTCCATGTCGTTGCCATCGGCGCCGTCACAAACGTGGCGTCGGCGCTGCTGCTCAACCCCGCCATCAAAGAGAACCTTGTGCTTGTCTGGCTTGGGGGGCACGCGCTTTCATTTTGCGACACAAAAGAGTTCAATATGGCGCAGGACGTCGCCGCCGCGCGCATTGTGTTCGGCTGCGGTGTGCCGCTCGTGCAACTGCCCTGCATGGGAGTCGTGAGCGAATTTTTGACCACAGAGCCGGAGCTTCGGTTTTGGCTTTCGGGCAAAAACGCTCTCGCCGACTATCTTGTGGAAAACACCGTGGCCGAAGCCGAGGGCTATGCCAAAGGGCGGGTGTGGAGCCGCGTGATCTGGGACGTGACGGCTGTCGCCTGGCTGCTCAATGAGAACAGCCGTTTTCTTTCCTCGCACCTCATTCACAGCCCCGTGCCCACCTATGACCACCGCTATGCGTATGACGCGGGCCGCCATTTCATACGCTGTGTTGACCGCATTCACCGCGACGCCCTGTTTTCTGACCTGTTCGCAAAGCTCGGGCAAAAAGCCTGAATCAAATATGAACGCAGGCGGCTCTCCGCTTTGATGACGGAGAGCCGCCTTTCTATAATGAAATTATATGGAAGTGCCGCTTTGCTGTTTTTAACAAAACCTGCAAAGCGGCAAGGGTGCATATGACT
>JAISXG010000070.1 GCA_031270605.1 Oscillospiraceae bacterium
CGGGTGATGTTCCTCCTCCCGCAGCTCCTGCTCGCGCACAATGTCTTCAAACACGCCGCGGGGCATGAACACCTCGCCGCGCACCTCAATAAACGGAATGCTCTCACGCAGGCGCAAAGGAATGGCCTTGACGGTGCGCAGATTCGCCGTCACATCCTCACCCACAACGCCGTCGCCGCGGGTGGAGCCGCGCACAAACACGCCGTCGCGGTATTCAAGCGAAACCGAAAGCCCGTCGATTTTAGGTTCAACAACATACTGCGCGTCGGGGCAAGCCTCGCGCACACGGCGGTCAAAGTCCCGCAACTCCCGCTCGCTGAACGCGTCCTGCAGGCTCTCCATGGGCACGGCGTGCTCCACAGGGGCAAACAGGCCGTCCGCGCTGCCGCCCACGCGCTGAGTGGGCGAATCCGCCGACTGCAAATCGGGGAACCGCGCCTCAAGCTCTTCCAGCTCGCGCATCATCGCGTCATATTCAAAATCCGAAACGTCGCTTTCGTTCTCAATATAATAACGGTAGTTGTAATGGTTTAGCGCCTCGCGCAGCGTTTTTGCGCGCGCCGCGGCCTGTTGATAGTCCGTCATATTTTGCGTCTCCGTTTCTTTTATATACGATTGAGTATAGTATACAAGTTCATTTTGTGCAGTGCAAGCCCTTTTATTCGGTCGGGGTTTGCGTAATGGGGAGTGTTCCGCCCGCATAAAACTCCGGCACCATGCCAACGATGATGGTTTCTGCGATGATCACGTTGCTGAGCACCTCGGCGGAGGTCGAGCCGCTGGGCAGCACCACAAAAATCGCGGTGTTGACCGAGAGAATGATCTGGTGCCTTGTCTGGTTGATTCCCGCGCTTTCAAACTGGTTGCTGATGGTGGTTGTGGCGTTGCCCGCCAGGGTGATGCGAATGCTGATTTGCGGCCCCTTGTTGTTAAAAAGGTCAATGCCGGTCAACGAACCCACCGCCATTTTGATTTCACGCGCGTTGATCTCGGCAATGCGCTCGGATATTTTTGAGCTGATGAGCGATTGCAGCTGATTCATTTTGATGCTGTCCGCCTTAATGGCCGAAACACGCTTTGTGTCGTCATATTCAATGCGCACAAGGTCGTCATATTTCACGTCGCTTTCCGTGAGCACCTCCATGACCGCGGCATTGATCACAAGGGTTGAAATATTTTTTGCCTGGCTTGCGGCAATGGTGTTGAGCTGGGTGCGCATTTTTGTGTCTGCAAAGGGCAGGGCAATGGCGCAAACAATCACGACCACTGCCAAACCAAACAAAAAAGAGCCTTTGCCTGCTCTTTTTCTGCGGCGAAAGGGGTGTTTTCTCATAATAAAGAGCATCATTCTCCTGCAAAAAAGAGAATCCCTGCCCACCTCACATCCTTTCTGCGTTATTGCAATATCACAAAGCACACGGCAGTGCAAACAAAAAGACTGCACAAAACCGAATGAAGCTGCTGACCCAGTTTAAATATATGCGCCGCGTTTGAGCATCTTGCCTGTCTGTTTTTTGCGGTCACTCAAAAATAAAACAAATGGATAAAATTACTAAAACCGCCAATACTGTGCGTGAGGTGATACCATGCAAAATGTATTTATTCGCGCCGTACTGCTTTATATTTTCTGCCTGATTGTCATGCGCATCATGGGTAAGCGCCAGCTTGGCGAGCTGCAGCCCTTTGAACTCGTCATCACCATTCTGGTGGCGCAGCTTGCGGCCGCGCCAATGGGCGACAGCGGCCTGCCTTTAATTTATGGCATTGTGCCGTTGTTTGCGATTTTGGTGATCCACCAGCTCATCAGCTTTTTCATGCAGCGCTCTTCACGCATACGCGCGTTTGTGTGCGGCAAGCCGAGCACGCTCATTGAAAAAGGCAAGGTGCAGGAGGATGAGATGCACAACCAGATGCTCAACATGGAAGACCTGCTCTCGCAGCTGCGCTCACAGGGCTTTGTGCGCCTGCAAGACATTGAAACGGCGGTTTTGGAGCCAAACGGCCAGTTAAGCGTGCTGGCGACAGCCGAAAACCAGCCCGTGCGCCCCCTCGACCTGAACATTCAGGTTTCGCCTGCGTGCATGCCCGTGGCGCTTGTGATCGACGGCAGGGTCTACAGTGACAACCTGCGGGGAGTCGGGCGCGATGAGCAGTGGCTGCAAAAGCAGCTCTCAAGCCAAAAAACAAGGGCCGAGAATGTGCTGCTGGCCCTTTTTTATCCCGCAACAAACGAGCTGAACATCCAGCAAAAAGAACGAAAGAAGGCTGCTTTATGAGGCTCAAAAACATCATTCTGCTCGTTTGCGTGGTGGTGTTTGCCGTTGGGGTCACCCTCATGCAGATTGCCCTGCGCAAAGACACGCTGTGGGTGCAAGAAAAAACAGCCGCGCTCGAGCAATCGTTTGCCCAGGCGCAGCCGGCAGAAGAACTCTATGCTGAAATTCATGATTTTTGGGCCAGGCGCATAACCCTTTGGGGCATGCTGCTGCCCCATCACAACCTGCTGGACGTGAGCCAGGACATTGAAAAGCTGGGGGCGGCCATGCAGACAGACGACCAAAATTCGGCCGTTGAGGCCATTTACAGCCTGCGCATGAACATGCAGCACCTGCTCGACCGAAACAGCCTGAAATGGGAGCATGTATTTTAAGGCAATTTGCGCCGCACCGCTGTTGCGCTTTGCCGCGCATTACCGCCGCTTTTTTGTTTGTGCCGCCCCTGCTTGCCTGCCAGGGCGGTGTTTTTTGCGCCGGAGTCCCTGCCCGGCTCAAGTGCAAAAAATTCATCGCGAAACCAAACCGCTTCAAGCGCAAATTCCCGTTTGTCAAGATAAGCGAGCGGCCCGGAGTCACTTGCAAAATCAAACAGCAGTTTATAGGAGCACAAAAACTGCTTTTTATAGCCCCACTGCCTGTTCTGCACATTCGTGCCATATTTGCCGTCGCCCAAAAGTGGGTGGCCAATGGCGGCAAGATGCGCGCGGATCTGATGGGTGCGCCCTGTGAGCAGATCCACCTCCAAAAGGCTCAGGTTGTTTTTTTCTGCCAACACAGAATATTTTGTTTTGATTTCGCGGCTGCCCTCCCTGCGTGCTTGAAAAACAAAGACTTTGTTTTTCGCCTCATCCTTAAAAAGCCAGCCATGGAGGGTGTCCTCTTTTTTTTCCATTCTGCCGTGAACAACGCAGAGGTAGCGCTTGTGAATTTCTCGGCTCTTGATTTTTTCGTTTAAAATGCGCAGAGCCTCGGCATTTTTGGCGGCAATGACGATGCCCGCGGTATTGCGGTCAATGCGGTTGGCGAGCGCCGGGGCGAACGAGGCGCTGTCCTCCGGGTGGTATTCCCCTTTTTCAAACAGATACCGCTTCACGCGCGTGATCAGCGTGTCAACATACTCGCCCTCATCCGGGTGCGAAAGCAGCCCCGCGGGCTTGTTGAGCAGCAGAATATTCTCGTCCTCATACACCGCGTCAATCGTTGAAGAAGCGCCCAAAAAGTCGTGCTTCACGGCGGCGGGGGCAAAAAACTCATCATTGATATAAAGTTCCACCACGTCGCCCGTTTGCAGCCGTGTTGAAATTTCTGCGCGGCCCCGGTTGACCTTGATGCGTTTTGTGCGGATATATTTATAAAGCAGCGACTGTGGCAGCAGCGGCACCGCTTTGGTCAAAAACTTATCCAAACGCTGGTCCGCGTCATTTTTAGTGATAACAAATTGCTTCATAACGTCCCCACACATTCATTTTTGTTATTTAAAAGAAGGACTTTTACCAATTATAAGGCTATAGGCAGCAAAAGTAAACAGTCATTTTGTAAAGCAAATAAGCTTAACAATGGTAATTTTAGCTTCCCCTTGCGCCCGCATAAATTTTATTTTGATATCGCATTAAAAAAGATTCAAAAACATCCAAAAAGCCTGTACTAAAACCGTCATTTTCTGCATAGTATGAAGTGTGCAAGACAAGCTTACAAAAAAGAAAAATTTTGCATATACACTGTGAATATTCATTACAATTTTTTACATTTCTTAACACAAAAACCATATGTAAAGTTAAGATCTTTACATTAAAACCGAGTTATTATTGCATAATTGCATAATAGCCCCGGTTTTTTCAACATTTTCAACAGAGTTATCAACATCAGCAAGCAAAACGCTTTACACCATAAAAACGACGTTTTATCGCATACTAAAGTGTTTTCCATGCAAAAATTTATACTTTTATGCATCATTATTCACATGAATATGCATGCAGAAATCGAAGCGGGCGCCCTTGGTTTTCAGTTGAAATCCGGCGCCCGTTTTTTCACAAATAAAGCAAAGCTACTTTACATAATTCTACATTTTTTGATTCTTTCCCATCAAATATTTTCACATTTTCAGACCTGTTCAGGCAACGCATCTTCAATCGCGGCTTTGAGCGCCTCAATCCCTTCGCCGGTGGCAGAAGACACCTCAAGAAACTGCCCGACACCCAGCTCGGACAATATTCCCGTCAGCGCCGCTCGCTGTACCTCACGGGCGGTTTTTTTGAGCTTATCCGCCTTTGTGAGCGCAATCAAAAACGGCACGTCGGTCTGCTGCAAATAATTGATCATGATTTTGTCATCCTCCGAAGGGGCGTGACGCATGTCAACCAGCTGCACAACAAGGCGCACATTGCGCCCCGAAGCGAAATAAGATTCAATCAGGTCCGCCCAGCGGCGCTTTTCGCTGCCCGGCTTTTTTGCGAAGCCATAACCCGGCAGGTCCACGAAACGCACATCCTCCACACGATAAAAATTGATGGTGGCCGTTTTGCCCGGCTCAGAACTGACCCTTGCAAGCGATTTTCTGTTAAACAGCTTGTTCAAAAGCGAAGACTTGCCCACATTTGAGCGCCCCGCAAACACAAGCTCGGGAACCGTGCTTTCGACCAGCTGCGATATCGTGCCAAAGGAGATTTCAAACTCCGCCTTATTGTAATTCAGTGCCATAGCTTTCGCCCCTTTGTGAAAATCATTTTTCAAAAACAGGATTCCATACCCGCCCTCGGCAAGCATGGAATCCCAAAAAGTCATAACCGGTTTAAGTCGTCCATTTCGGCTCGGGCGGGGTGCATGCGGCGTCGGGCAAAAGTCTGGCGCCGGTTTCATCCTTTTCTGAAGAGAGGGGGGTTACCAACGCGACGGCCAAGACCTCGTCAACCGTTTTCACCGGCAAAAATGTCACCTTTTCGCGCACCACCGCATCAATTTCAACGAGGTCGGGCGCGTTTGCAAAGGGAATGATAACGGTGGAAATGCCCGCGCGGTAGGCCGCCATAGACTTTTCTTTCAACCCGCCGATGGGCAGAACCCTGCCGCGCAGCGTCACCTCGCCCGTCATGGCGATTTTGCCGAAAACGGGAACACCTGTGAGCGCCGAAACCAGCGCCGTCGTGATGGTGATGCCCGCCGAGGGGCCGTCCTTCGGCACGGCGCCTTCTGGGAAATGGATGTGAATATCTTTATTTTTATAGAACTCGCCGTCAATCTTATATTTCGCGGCACGGCTGCGCACAAAGCTCACCGCTGCCTTCGCCGACTCAACCATCACATCGCCCAGAGAGCCCGTCAGCTCAATTTTACCGGTGCCCTCCAGCACAGAAACCTCCACTTTAAGCAGCTCGCCTCCCACAGAGGTCCACGCAAGACCGTTGACAAGAGCAACCTCGTCTGTCAGCGCATCTTCATCCGGCCTGTATTTGCGCGGGCCAAGGTATTGCTCGAGCGCACCTTTGCTAACATTCGTCAGCGAGCTGTCACCGTCCGCAATACGCACGGCGGCCTTGCGGCAAATCTTTGCAATTTGGCGCTCCAGGCGGCGCACTCCGGCCTCCCGGGTGTAGCCGTCAATGATTTCACGCAGCGCTTCGTCCTGAATCTGCAAAATTTTCTTGTTCAGACCATGCTCTTTGAGCTGTTTGGGGAAAAGATGTTTTTTGGCAATGTGAAATTTTTCTTCAAGCGTATAGCTGCCCAGCTCAATGACTTCCATCCTGTCAAGCAGCGGGCCGGGGATGGCATAGCGGTCATTGGCGGTGGTGATAAACAGCACCTGGCTCAAGTCGAAGGGCAATTCTATGTAATGGTCTGTGAAGGTATTGTTCTGTTCGCCGTCGAGCACCTCAAGCAACGCCGAGGACGGATCGCCGCGAAAATCGCCCGAAAGCTTGTCAACCTCATCAAGCAAAATCAACGGGTTCGCGGTTTTCGCGTCAATCAGCGCGTTTGTGATGCGGCCGGGGATAGCGCCGATATAGGTGCGGCGGTGACCGCGGATTTCGGCCTCGTCACGCACGCCGCCCAAAGAAATGCGCACATATTTGCGGTTCATGGCCTTCGCGATCGAACGGGCAATGGAGGTTTTGCCCACGCCGGGCGGGCCCACAAGGCAGATGATCTGCCCGCGGATGTCAGGCGCGACAATTCTTGCGGCAAGCATCTCCACAATGCGCTCCTTGACCTCCTTGAGGCCGTAATGGTCGCGCTCGAGCACCTTGCGCGCATTGTCAAGCTTTGCGTTCTCTTTTGAATAAACGCCCCACGGCAGCGACAGGCAGCGGTCAATATAAGTGCGGATAACAACCGCCTCGGGGTTGCCGCTGTTCATTTTTTTATAGCGGTTCAACTCGCCCGTGAGCTTTGCTTTTGTATCCTCCGACATTTTCGCATCGGCGATTTTTTTTGTGTACTGCGCAACCTCGTCGGTGATGTTCTCGCCCTCGTTGAGCTCCTCGGAAATCACGCGCAACTGCTCGCGCAAATAATATTCCCTTTGGTTTTTGTCGATTTGCTCCTGCACTTTTTGATGGATATCGTCTTCAAGCTGCATGATTTCAATCTCTTCCAGCAGATCGACCGAAAGCGTTTCAAGCCTGCGAATGGCGTTCTTTTCTGTGAGCAGGCGCTGTTTTTCCTCGGGCGCAAGCATAATGCTGCCCGCAATTTTGTCGGCGAGCTTGCCCGCGCGGTCGGCAGACTCGGCAAGCAGGGTGATATCCGGCGCGATTTTCGTCGTCAGCAGGCTATATTCCGCGATCAGTCCGCGCACCTCGCGCATCATGGCGGTTTCATAATCTGTTTTTTCACGCGGAATAATCTCAGAATACTCCATGATCAGCGCCTTCATATAGGGCTTCGTATGCAGCGGATCTTTGATGCGGGCGCGATATTTGCCCTCGACCGCCACACGCACCTCATTGGTGCCGGGCAGTTTGATGATCTGCTTGACCTCGGCCACAACGCCGACCGTATGTAAACTCATGAAATCGGGTTCTTCGATCATGATATCGCGCTGCATCACCAAAAACACTTCCTGCGAGGGTGAGGCAAGCGCCGTTTTCAGTGCCGTAACAGAAGCGCGGCGCCCGGCGTCAAAATGCAGGTTGACATCCGGAAACATCACAAGCCCGCGCAAGGCCACGACCGGCATCTCTTTTAATGTTATATCTTTTTTGTTCATAGTCTTGGTATCCTTTCCTGCGCTTCCCGGCGGCCGCCGGGCATAGTCGTTCCAAAGGAAAATTTTGCGCAAAATCCAATAGATTTGACTATAAAATTTATGTTACCATAAAAAACGCATAGAAGCAAGAAGCAAAAACAGGCAGCAAGATCGTTTGCCGCCTGTTTACAACTCATCTATTTTCCAATAACAATTCCTGTTTTTGCAAAACCGCTTTAACTGGCCGCATCTTCGCTCAAACGCTCAATCACCGGGTCGCCGAACTCCTCAACATACTGCCGGTTGATCGTGATGCGCGTCACTGAATCGTCTGACGGGATCTCATACATGATCGGCGTGAGCAGCTTTTCCATGATCGCTCTCAATCCGCGCGCGCCGGTGCTCTTTTCAATGGCAAGCTCGGCAACGGCCATCAGCGCGTCATCCTCAAATTCAAGCGACACATTGTCCATAGAAAACAGGCTTTGGAACTGCTTGATCAACGCGTTTTTCGGCTCTGTCAAAATGCGCACGAGCGCGTCCTTGTCTAAATTCTCAAGCGCCGTCATCACAGGCACACGCCCGACAAGCTCCGGAATCAATCCGTACCGCACAAGATCCTGCGGAATCGCGCGGGACATAATGAAGTTTTTGTCAAGCTCGGCTTTTTTCTTGATGTCCGCCCCGAAGCCGATCACAGAGTTGCCAAGGCGCTTTTCAATGATTTTTTCAATGCCGTCAAACGCGCCGCCGCAAACAAACAAAATATTTGTGGTGTCAATCTGCAAAAACTCCTGCTGCGGGTGCTTTCTGCCCCCGTGGGGCGGCACATTGGCGACCGTGCCCTCAAGAATTTTCAAAAGCGCCTGCTGCACGCCCTCGCCGCTCACGTCACGCGTGATGGAGGGGTTTTCGGATTTTCTCGCGATTTTATCGATTTCGTCAATATAAATAATGCCGCGTTCGGCACGCTCAATGTCAAAATCCGCCGCTTGAATCAGCTTGAGCAGAATATTCTCGACGTCCTCGCCCACATAACCGGCCTCGGTGAGCGTGGTCGCGTCCGCAATGGCAAAGGGCACGTCGATGATTTTCGCCATTGTCTGCGCGAGCATGGTTTTGCCCACACCGGTGGGGCCGAGCAGCAGTACGTTGCTTTTTTGAATTTCAACGTCGCTCTTTGAAGCATGGAAAATACGCTTATAGTGGTTATAAACCGCGACCGAAAGAGCGATTTTCGCCGCCTCCTGCCCAATGACATAGGCGTCGAGCTTTTCTTTGATCTCCTGCGGCTTCGGCAGCTCTTTGTTTGCGTCCGGCAGGTTGCGTGAGGCTGATTTGCCAAACGCGTTGTCGTCTTCAATAATCGAGCAGCAAATGTCTATACACTCATCGCATATAAAAACATTCGGCCCCGCAATCATTTTCATCACTTCGTCCTGCGTCTTTCCGCAAAAAGAACAGCGGACATTTTTTTCAGAACTGTCATCTATTCGGGCCATTATGCATCGGTCCTTTCTCATAAGGCATTGCGGCAAAACTGTAATGCCCTAAAATTCGTATTGCCCCGCCCTGTAAAAGGCGAAGAGGGATTCTTCTCTCTTCCCTGAAGAATCCTATTGATCATCAAGCATTGGCCGCGCGCTCAAGCACCTTGTCGATCAGGCCGTATTCGAGCGCCTCGTGTGCGCTCATAAAGTTGTCGCGATCTGTGTCACGGGCGATGATCTCAATGGGCTGGCCGGTTCTCTCGGCATAAATGTGGTTGAGTTTATCTCTTGTTCTAAGAATATGATCGGCGGCAATTTTTATGTCTGACGCCTGGCCGCGCGCACCGCCCAGGGGCTGGTGGATCATGATCTCACTGTTCGGCAGCGCAAAACGCTTGCCCTTTGCGCCGGCGGCCAGCAAAAAGGAACCCATGCTCGCGGCCATGCCGATGCAAATGGTGGAAACATCGCACTTGATGTATTGCATGGTATCAAAAATCGCAAAGCCAGCGGTCACAGAGCCACCGGGGCTGTTGATATAAAGGCTGATGTCCTTGTCTGCGTCCTGCCCTTCAAGGAACAGGAGCTGGGCGACAACCAGACTTGCCGTCATGTCGTTCACTTCGTCAGACAGCACGATGATACGGTCATTGAGCAGGCGTGAAAAAATATCGTACGCGCGCTCACCTCTGTTGGTTTGTTCTATAACGGTTGGGACCAGTGCCATAAATATACCTCCTGAAAATGATTTACTTGTTATTATCCGCGGCCGCGCCACGCAGACGCATACCGCTGAAAAAGCGGTTTTGAATCTGTATCATTCTATTCAACGGGCAAGTCCTGCTTGCATAAGTCATGATTCAGTATTGTACAGAACACAGCAACCTAAACGGTCATTCCACAGATTCTGGCATCCCTTGAAATACAGTTTATACCAACCTCCGGCAGCTTTGACGGCTTTTGTCGAAAAACAGAGAACGAGGGCATAAAACAGCGAACCCAGCTCTGCCAACCGACATACCGCAAATGATGCCGAAAATTGGTATAATGCGTTTTGCTTGCTATTTGAGAGTCGTTGCGAAACCTTATGCCTCTTCTTCCGCCTCGGCGGCCTCTTCTTTTTTCTTTGCCGCTTTTTTTGCGGGCTTTTTGGGCGCCGCCTCTTTCTTCTCTGCCGGCGCATCCTCCGCTTCGTCAGCCTCTTCAGGCTCGGTCGCAACGGCGGCGTCAATCACAAAAGCAATTGCTTTTTTGGAAGTCAGGTCCTGCTTCACATGCTCGGCAGGAATCAAGCCCTTGACTTTCTCAACTTCCATATTATATTTTTCGGCGACAGACGCGTATTCGGCTTCAATTTCTTCTTCAGAAACCACAATGCCTTCCGCCTCCACAATTTTTTCAAGGGCCAGCTCTGTTTTCACGCTGTTCAGCGCGCCGTCGCGATAATTCTCGCGGAAAGCCTCGCGGTCCATGCCGGTGTATTGCAGGTACATATCAAAATTCATGCCTGAGGACTGCAGACGGTATTCAAAATCGGTAATGATATTGTCGATTGCCTTTTCAACCATCACGTCCGGGATCTCACCCTCAACCTTCTCAGCCAAAGCGTCAAGCACGGCGGTTTCAATCTTTTTGTCGGCGCTCTCCTGCTTTCCTTTAAGAATAGAGGCCTCAACGTCTTTTTTATATTCCTCAAACGTGTCAAACTCGCTGACATCCTTTGCGAACTCATCGTCAAGCTCGGGCAGCTCTTCCACACGGATGGAATTGAGCTTGATTTTGAACACGGCGTCCTTGCCCGCAAGCTCTTCCGCGCCGTATTCTTCGGGGAACGTCACATTAATGTCAAAGGGTTCGCCGATGGAGTGGCCGATAAGCTGCTCCTCAAACCCGGGGATGAACTGCCCCGACCCGATGGTGAGCTCGTGCCCCTCGGCCTTGCCGCCGTCAAAGGCGACACCGTCGACATATCCTTCAAAGTCGATGTTCGCGATATCTTTGTCCTGCGCCGGCCTGTCGTCAACGTCCACCTGGCGGGCATTGTGCTTTTGGGCATGCTCGATTTCATGCTCCACTTCCTCCACCGTAACGCTTACGTCTTCACGCGCAGCGGAAAGGCCCTTGTATTCACCAAGAGCGATTTCGGGCTTCACGGTCACTTTGCAGGTCAGCTCAACGCCGTCGGCGCCGATTTGTTCGATATCAAAGTCACGGGGCGAGTCAACGGGCGAAATGCCGGACTCTTGCACCGCGGCCTCATAAACAGCGGGAAACACTTCTTCAAGCGCGTCGTCATAAAAGACGTTCTCGCCATACATTTTTTCAATAAATCTTCTTGGGGCCTTGCCCTTTCTGAAGCCGGGCACATTGATTTTGCCCTTTTGCTTGTGATACACCTTGTTCACGGCGCCTTCAAATGCCGCGCCGTCAATTGAGAGTGCGAGCGTGTACTCGTTCACTCCGGTTTTTTCTGCTGATTTTAAACTCATATGAATCCAATCCTTTCCCGTGCCCGCGCAAAACGAAAAACACGCATTGCCGCAAAGCGGGCATTTCTCAAAACAACGCAACAAAGTCAGTTCAACGTAGTATTTTAACACAGAAACGCAAGAAATACCACATCTTTTTTCATTTCTCCGATAACGCATATAAAACACAAAAAAACACGCGGGTTTTTATGTGTTTTTACCAGTTTCGGCCTGTCTGAACCCGCAATAACGATCAAACAAACCAAATCGGGGACGCAAAACAGACAGTTTGACCAAAAATTAAACTATCAAAATAGGAATTAAAATTTACGGATCAGCTTGGGGCAAAATTTTAAAAAATCGCCTGAAACCAGCGAAAAACGAATGCCGCTGTGCACAAAATCGCGGTAACGGTCTGTTTTTTCGCCGTGCACATGCCCGAAAAAGCACTGCGCCACGGGAAAAGATGTGAGCACCTCCATCATCGGCTCGCAAACCTGCAGCTCGCTCACCGGCGGATAGTGCAAAAACACCAGCAGCTCCTTTTCAAAGGCGAGCGCCTGTTCAATAGAGCGCCGCAGCCTGCCCGCCTCACGCAGCAGCACTTTTTCGGCATTGTCGGCATCGTCGTCAAAAAACCAGCCGCGCGAGCCGCAAACCGCATAATCGCCGATTTCATAGGCATTATTATAAAGAATCCGCAAAGAATCAAAACCGTTTTCACAAAAAAACTTTTGAATTTTGTTGGCGGTCGACCACCAATAATCGTGATTGCCCTTGAGTAAAATTTTTTTGCCGGGCAGCGCGTGCAAAAAAGCAAAATCCTCGCGTGTTTCAGAAAGTTGCATGCCCCATGAAATATCGCCGGGGAGAATGACCCAATCGTTTTCGCCGACAATTTTGCGCCAGTTCTGCTCAAGCCGTGAAGTATAATCCTCCCAGCCTGAAAAGATATGCATCGATTTGTCTGTTTGAAAAGACAAATGCGTGTCCGCAATAGCAAAAATTGACATGCGATTCTCCAAATTCAAAATCTGACTCGTATATCCGCGACAAAATCACCAACAATAGACTCAGGCTCCGAACAACAATATGAATCTACGAAAGGATGGTCATAATCATGAATAAAAGCAACGATCCCAACGCATTGCCGGGAATTCACTGCGATGCGAAAAACTGCGTTTATAACGCGGAAAACTGCCACTGCACGGCAAACGAGATTTCTGTCGGAACAAAAAATGCCTGCTCCGTCAATGAAACTCTTTGCGGCACTTTCAAACTGAGCAGCATGGCTGAATAAAACATTGAACAAGCTTCAAGGGAACACATTTGTGTTCCCTTGAACACTTTATAATTTTATAAAATTTTATAAATCAAATTAAACCCAACATACCAAGCACCACGCCCTGCATATCCTCTTTTTCGCAAACCTGCGAAAACCGGGGTTGTTGCCCTTTAAGGGCCTTGAGCTGCTGGGGAGCGGCGACACCTGTGAACGCCTCAAGTTCTTTGAGCATGGAAAAGTCGTCCTTCGCTTGCACGGCGCCGCCCTTCACCGCGTCCAGCACATCCGCGCAGAACTTGTAGGGGCTGGCGGTCGAGGCGATCACGCTCACGGTTTTGTCGCCCGTTTCTTTTACATAATCCTCATACACACGCACGGCGACGGCGGTATGGGTGTCAAGCAGGTAGCCGTTTTTCTCAAAAGTATTTTTTATGGTTTCTTTTGTGGCGGCGTCGTCGCAATAGCCCGCGGCAAATTCCGACTGCAGCAAAGAAAGCACCCCACCGTTCACGGCGTAGCTCCCTGTTTTCGCAAGCGAAGCGAACCACTCGCGAATCTCGGCGGCGTTTCCGCCGTTCATCAAAAACAAAAGGCGCTCAAGGTTGCTTGAAATCAAAATATCCATCGAGGGCGACGCGGTGGCAAAAAACTGCCGGTTTCTGTCATAGGTTCCCGTTTTCATAAAATCGGTCAGCACATTGTTCGCGTTTGAAGCGCAAATAAGTTTATTCACGGGCAGCCCCATATGCTTTGCGAAATAGGCGGCGAGAATGTTGCCGAAGTTGCCCGTGGGCACCACAAAATTCACCTTGTCGCCGTTTTGGATTTTGCCCTCGCCGAGCAAATCGCAATAGGCCGAAAAATAATATACGATCTGCGGCACAAGGCGGCCCCAGTTGATGGAGTTTGCGGAAGAAAAGCTGAAATTGTTTTCATTGAAAACGGCCTTGATTTTTTCATCTGTAAAAATCTGCTTCACGCCGGTCTGCGCATCGTCAAAATTGCCCGCGATGCCGCAAACGCCCACGTTTTCGCCCTTTTGGGTCGTCATTTGCAGCTTTTGCATGGGGCTGACTCCCTCGCTGGGGTAAAACACAAGAATCCGCGTGCCCGCAACGTCGCAAAATCCCTCAAGAGCCGCCTTGCCCGTGTCACCTGATGTGGCAACCAAAATCACAATCTCCTGCCCGATACCCGCCTTTTTCACGCTGCCGGTCAAAAGATAGGGCAGTATTTGCAGCGCCATATCTTTGAACGCGCAGGTCGGCCCGCGCCATAATTCAAGCACATGCGTCCTTTCGCCAAGCTTTACAAGCGGCACGGTTTTTTCGTGAGAAAATTTGCCGCCGCCATAGGCGCCCTTCGCATATTCGGCAAGCTCCTCCTCTGAAAAGTCACTCAAAAACAGCGAGAGCACGCGCACCGCACGGCCGATGTAGTCAAGCGAGGCCAATTCCTCAATAAAATCAGACGAAACCTGCGGAGTGAACTCGGGCACAAACAGCCCGCCGTCGGCAGAAATGCCCTTGGCAATCGCTTCGGCGGACAAAACTGCCAGGGATTGATCTCTTGTTGAAGTATAACGCATTGCGAACCCGTCTTTCTTATACTAAACCGGAAGGCTTAGTATGATAATGATAAAAAATGCGTGCAGGCATGTTCTTTGCCGACACGCAAGAAAACGCATTGTTTTTATTTTAACAAATGAAACCCGAAGTGTAAAGCCATTAGGCAAGACTCCCAAAAAATTTATCGGCATTACCATAAAAAATACGTTCACAAAGGGCTTCGTTCATATTTTTAGACAAAAGATATTCATAAATATCCCGCAGCTTTTCAACGGCGGCAAGCTCCGGCAGGGGGTCGCAGCCGTCAAGGTCGCAGCCCATGGCGAGAATGTGCTCCGCGCCCGTGTCAAGCGCATGGGAAATATGCCTGTAAACCGCGTCGAACGAAGCGTCGCCTTTGTCGCCCAAAAAGTCGGGGCAAAGATTGATGCCCATCAGCCCGCCGCGCTCCACAAGGCAGCGGATCTGCGCGTCGTCAAGGTTTCGCCTGCGTCCATACTCATTTTCGGTCAGGTCACAGTTTGAGTGGCTTGCGACAAAGGGCTTTTTTGCGTGCTCGGCAACATCCCAAAACCCGCGTTTTGACAGATGTGAAACATCCGCGACCATAGAAAGCCGCTCCATCTCGCGCAGGGCATTGATGCCAAAAGCGGTCAGGCCCGTGTCAGGCTCTGCCCAGCAGCCGCTGGCAATTTCATTTTGCGCGTTCCAAGTCAGCGTCATCAGCCGCACGTCGCAGTCAGACAGGTGCCGCAGGCCCTCAATGGTACCTGCCGCTGCCGCGCCCCCCTCAACGGAGAGAATGGCTTTCATTTTTGTGTCTTTCGAGTCAAAATACGAAAAAATCAAGTCACTGTTTTTCTGCATCTGTTTTTCATAAAAAGCATGTACGCGGTCAAAATACGCAACCGCCGCCTGCCCCCGCAGCGTGTCGGGAATAAACACCGCAAAAATTTGCGCAAAGGCGTCATAGTCCGCCGCGCGCTCAAGCGACACCTGCAGGTCGTTCGCAAACAGCTGCTTGCCCTGCTCCTCCAGCACGGTGATGGTATCGCAATGCAAATCAAACAATTTCATAAGCGCGATCCTCTCGTCAAAGGTCATCAAAACGCGTTCTTGACGTGATTGATGGTATAGTCTTTACCTGAGAACAACACCTCGATAATATCAAAGCGTATTGCGGTGCGAAGCTTTTCAGTCCCGTGCGTCTTTTCAGCCGCAAGAAACGCCGCCGCCGTGCCGCGCACACGCTCCTGCTTTTGCGCGTCCACCGCGTCCGCGGGGGCAAAGAGCGTTGTTCTGTCGCGCGATTTCACTTCCACAAACACGCACACGCCGTTTTGCTCGGCAACAATGTCAATCTCGCCGCTTTTCGATGCATAATTTGCCGCAAGAATGCCATAGCCCGCGTCACGCAGAAACCGCGCGGCATACACCTCGCCCAAAAGCCCGATTCGCTGCGAATGCTCCATGTTCACTCCCCCGCTTTCGCAAGGATTTTTTTCAGAAAGCTCTTTCTGTGCACAGGTGAAACACCGTACTTCTCAATCATTTCATAAT
This sequence comes from Oscillospiraceae bacterium, assembly GCA_031270605.1. Lineage (GTDB taxonomy): Bacteria > Bacillota > Clostridia > Oscillospirales > Acutalibacteraceae > JAISXG01. The sequence goes on from JAISXG010000070.1 coordinate 15,833, forward strand.
GCAAAGCGGTACCGTAGCCCTTGTGCTTTTCAAACAGATACTGCGGGTATTCCCCGGCAAGGCACAGCATGAAGCGGTCGCGGCTCACCTTGGCGAGAATGGAGGCCGCCGCAATCGAAACGGATTTGCCGTCACCCTTTACAATGCACTGCTCGGGCAGACCTGTGCCCGGTGCGCGGTTGCCGTCCACCAAAACACAGTCCGCTGGAACAGAAAGCCCCGCGACGGCGCGGCGCATAGCGAGAAAGGTGGCGTTTAATATATTATATTCATCAATTTCGGTTTCATCCGCATAAGCCACAGAATAAGCGGTTGCGCGCTCACAAATCACATCAAACAGCGCGTCACGTTTTTTTTCGGTGAGTTTTTTTGAGTCATTCAAACCGATCGCCTCAAGCCCCGGGGGCAAAATCACCGCCGCCGCGAACACAGGCCCCGCAAGCGGCCCGCGCCCGGCCTCGTCCACGCCGCAAACGGCATGAAAGCCCCGCGCCGCTGCCGCCAGTTCATATTCATAGGTCATTGCCCTGCCATCCTTTCACAAAATCAAAAGTTTTCTGAAAACAAGCGACTGTCATTTTATTTGCAATGAACACCTGCATCCCCCGTCACCGTTTGCAGCGTTCGCCGCACCGTTTCGGCATCCTGCGCGATCTGCGCACTCAATGCTTCAAAAGAATCAAATTTGATTTCAGGCCGCAAAAACTGATAGAGCCGCACCTCCACATTCTGCCCATAAAGGTCGCCGCTGTAGCCCAGCAGGCAGGTTTCGCTGCGCGGCTTGTCTGTGCCAACAGTCGGGCGCAGGCCGATGTTTGTCATTGCGTCATACCATTTGCCCTCGGCAAAGGCCCTTGCGGCATACACGCCGTAGCGCGGCACGGCAAAACCCTCGGGAAAGAACTGGTTAATCGTGGGAAACCCGAGCAACCGCCCGCGCCTGTCGCCGCTCACCACAAGAAAATCATAAGAAAACGCCCTGCCCAGCATAAGGTTCGCAAGGCGCACATCGCCTTCGGCCAGTTCTTTTCGGATGTTTGAAGACGAAATCGGCAGGCCGTCAACACGCACTTCGGGAATTACGCGCAGCACTACGCCTTTTTCTTCACAAAGGCGCGAAAGTAAGGCGATATCGCCCTCTCCCCTTTTTCCGAAAGAATAGTTATAGCCGCATGAAATGAATTTTGCACGAAAGCGGCCAAGCAATATTTCATAAAAAAACGCTTCTGCCTGCATATCCTTCAGCTCATAAAAATCCAGTTCACGCAGCGAAACGCCGCACGCACGAAACAATTCGTCGCGAATGCGCCCCTCACACAGCGCCGGAGGGGCTTTTTTGTGCAGCACCGCCTGCGGGTGAGGCGAAAAGGTCAGAGCAACGGGCAACAGCCCGGCGGCACTGTTTGCCGCCGCGGCCTCGAGCACCGCACGGTGCCCCAAATGCACGCCGTCAAAGTTGCCAAGCGCAACGGCGGTTTCCGCTTGCAGTTGTTGTTCGGTCAAGTGCATAGAAAAGGTCATTCCTTTCTGCAAAACGAAGCATACGCTTCGCCTGCAAACCTAAAAAACAAAAGATGCGGCAGCACTGCGCATCTTTTTGCAACGATTCAGACACGCTCTAAACCGCAAATATTTTTTTCGGGGCCAAAAATTCACCCTTTCCGGTATCCCATTCACCAAGACCCAAAAACGCGCCGTCGGGGGAATAAACGCGGTAGAAGCCGTCTTTTTTGATGCCCTGCACCCGTGTGACGTCAAGCTCGCCGCCGTTTTGAAAACGCACGCTCTGCGGGGCCGTGACCCAAAGGGCAGGGTAAGCGGAGAGGGCTTTATCCACAGGGATGATGAGCTTTTGCAGGGCGTTTTTTTCCGCCTTTTCACGGACTTCTTCCACAGTAAAGGCCTTCTTTATTAAAAATCCGTTGGACTGCGTTCTGCGCAGCGCGGTCAACACCGCGCCGCAGCCAAGCGCCGCGCCGATATCCGCCACAAGAGTGCGGATGTATGTGCCCGCCGAGCAATCCACTGCGATTTCATATTCGTCGTTTTCAAAAGCACCGGTCAATTCCAGCTTCTTGATGGTAACTTCGCGTTCCTTACGCTCCACCTCAATACCCTGGCGCGCAAGGTCATAAAGCCGCTTACCATTGTGCATCAGCGCCGAATACATGGGCGGAACCTGCACAATCTTCCCCCGAAACCCGGGCAGCAGCGCCTGCACATCCCCTTCGCCTGCATCCACACTCTGCGTTTCAAGCACGGTGCCGGTGATATCGAGCGTGTCTGTAACTGTTCCGAGCCGAAAGCGCGCAATATAAGCCTTTTGGTCACTGGGCAGCAGTGAAATAAACCTTGCGGCACAGCCGAGCGCCACGGGCAAAACCCCCGTCGCCATCGGGTCAAGCGTGCCGGTGTGCCCGGCCTTTTTTTCGCCGGTGATTTTGCGCACCTCCGCCACCGCGCGAAACGATGTGACGCCCTCACGTTTGTCAAGGCATAAAAATCCAACCATAATCTTTATTCTCCCGTTTCTTTCAGCGCCTGCTCAAGCTCTTCGCCGATCGCATTGATCAGCGTTTCATACACTTCTTCAAGCGTGCGCCCCTTCAGCGCGCACCCGGCGGCACGGCGATGCCCGCCCCCGCCCATTTTTGCGCAGATATTGGCGGCGTTTGCAGGGGCATTGGTCCGAACGGAGATTTTGTATGTAGCCCCGTCCTTCGTTTCTTTGATCGCGGCGCCCACCAGCACCCCTTCTATCTGCCGCGGTATCGCGGTGATGGGATGGGTCTCGCTCTCGTCAGAGCCGCTTTTTTCATACATATCCTGCGTGATTTTGATGACGGCGCATTTGCCGTCAAAAAACATTTTCATGGAAGACAGCGCCAGCGTTTCAAGCGCCGTATAGGTTTTGGTTCTTGTCTCAAAGGTGAGCTTATTGATTTTACCCGTGTTCAGGCCGACATCCACCATGTCCGCCGCCATACGCAGGCTGCGTGAGGTGGTGTTTGAATAGCGGAAACAGCCTGTGTCCGTCGTAATGCCGACATAAATGCAGCGGGCGATAATTTCATCAATCGGCGCGCCAAGCTCGCGGATGATCAGCAGCACGGTTTCGGCGCAGGCCGCGGCCTCGGGCTCCTCTTCCATGCAGATATATTTCGCCGTCATGCTGTTCGAGCCGTGGTGGTCGACGCACAGATCGATCCGTTCACGGTATTGCGCGGCGTATTCCTCGTCGCCGAGAAGGGACATGTCCGCAATATCCACGCTCACGATAAACTGTTCTTCAAAGTCCTGCACCTCGACGCCCCGGGGAATAAAATCAAAGATATGAGGAGTTTTGTCCGCGCACGCAACCCTTGCCTTTTTGTTCAGGTTGTGCAGCGCGCGGCAGAGCGCATAAGCGCACCCGAGCGTATCGCCGTCGGGGTTCTCATGCGCAAGAATCAGAATATTATCCTGTTGCCTCAACAATTCTGACGCTTGTTTCACATCAATCCTCATGTTTGCTTTCCTTTCTTGCGGCGTCGAGCCGCTTAAACATTTCTATGCCCTGCTCAACGGAATCATCCGCCACAAATTTGATTTCAGGCGCCTTGCGCAAATGCAGCCGGCCGCCCACTTCACGCCGGACGATCCCCACCGCGCCGTTCAAAACCTTTACGGCTGCCTGCGCGTCCGCAATGCCCGAAAGAGAGCTGACAAACACCTTGGCAAAAGAATTGTCGCTTGTGAGCTCAACACGCACCACTGTGAGCATACTGCCCGAAATGCGCGGGTCTTTCAGCTCACGGATAATGGCGATGATCTCTCTTTTGATGTCCTCCGATGTTCTGCTGCTTTTATATGCAGGCATAACGCTCCCTTCCTTTCTGACGGCCCGCTTAGATGCAAAGCCGAATCAATCCTTTATAAAACGGAGTTTCATTCCCGTCAGCAATGGTTTAACCATATCTTTCTCAAAACTGAACCCCGGGCGAAGAATGCGGTGGCACGGCTTGCCCGCGACAGACGGGGTTTCAGCCCCGTCAGCATTCTTCCCAATGGCTTAAAGCTTCGCTTTAAGCCTGTTTTTATTCATCGTGATATTCCTCAACAATAAACCCTTCCAGAATATCGCCCTCTTTGATATCGTTGAACTTATGCAGTCCGATGCCGCATTCATAGCCGGATGAAACCTCGCGCATGTCGTCCTTAAAGCGTTTGAGCGACGAAATTTCGTCCTCCGCGACCACAATGCCGTTGCGCACCACGCGGATTTTGCAGCTTCTGGTGATTTTGCCGTCCTGCACATAGGAACCGGCAATCACGCCCGCGGTTGAAAGCTTGAACACATTGCGCACCTCGGCGCGGCCCATCTCAACATCGCGGAACTTCGGGGCAAGCATGCCCTTGATGGCGGACTTAACATCGTCGATACAGTCATAGATCACGCGGTACATGCGCATCTGCACATTGTCACGCTCGGCGTTCACAATCGCGACGGTGTCGGGGCGCACGTTGAAGCCGACGATAATCGCGTTTGACACCTGCGCCAGGCGGATGTCCGATTCGTTGATCGCGCCCACGGTTCCGTGAATGACACGCACGCGCACCTCTTCATTGGAAAGGCGCTCAAGGCTTTGGCGCACGGCTTCCACAGAGCCCTGCACATCCGCCTTCACAATAATGTTAAGGTCTTTCAGCTCGCCCGCCGCAATGGATTCAAACAGGTTCTCAAGCGTGACGCTCTTCTGAGAACCGAACACTTTTTCTTTCTCCTCATGCTTGCGCTGCTCCACAAGCTCGCGCGCAAGACGCTCGTCAGAAACGGCGTCAAACGCGTCGCCCGCGCGGGGCGTTTCGTCAAGACCGGTGATTTCAACAGGCACCGAGGGGCCTGCTTCGTCCACCTTTTCGCCGCGGTCGTTCGTCATCACGCGCACGCGGCCGACTGTGGTGCCCGCAACGATAATATCGCCGGTTTTCAGCGTGCCGTTCTGCACAAGCAGCGTGGCGACCGGGCCGCGGCCCTTGTCAAGCCGCGCCTCAATCACAATACCCTTGCCCGGGCGGTTGGGATTTGCGCGCAGCTCTTTCATTTCGGCCACCAGCAGCACCGATTCGAGCAGCTTGTCAAGATTCATTTTTGTTTTTGCCGAAACGGGCACGCAAATCGTTTCGCCGCCCCACTCCTCGGGAACAAGCCCGTGCTCGGTGAGCTGCTGCATGATTTTATCGGGTGCGGCGCCCTCTTTGTCCATTTTATTGATCGCCACGACAATGCCGACCTCCGCGGCCTTTGCGTGGTTGATCGCTTCGATTGTCTGGGGCATAATGCCGTCGTCCGCGGCCACCACCAAAATGGCGATGTCCGTCGACTTCGCGCCGCGCGCGCGCATCTCTGTGAACGCGGCGTGGCCGGGCGTGTCAAGGAAGGTGATATCCTGCCCCTGCAGGTTCACCCGGTAAGCGCCGATATGCTGGGTGATGCCGCCTGCCTCTGTTTCTGTGACGGCGGTGTTGCGCAGCGCGTCAAGCAGCGAGGTTTTGCCGTGGTCGACGTGACCCATGACCACAACCACCGGGTCGCGGCTCTGCAAATCGTCTTCACTGTCCGAGCTGTCGTCGATAATGCGGTCTTCAATCGTCACAATGACCTCGCGCTCAACCTTTGCGCCAAGCTCTGTCGCGACCAGCTCCGCAGTGTCAAAGTCTATTGTTTCATTGATCGACGCCATTACTCCCAAAGAGGTGAATAATTTTTTGATGACCTCCGCCGCCGTCATTTTGAGCTTCAAGGCCAGGTCGCCGACCGTGATTTCGTCGCCCACAACAATTTTGATGCTCTTTTTGGCGCGCTCGGCCGCAATACGCTTAAGGCGCTCAAACTCGGTTTCCCTTCTGTGGCTGCGCGTGCCCTGCTTGCGGTACTGCTGCGATTTCTGCTTGATTTTCTGCTTGGTCGTCTCCTGGTCCTTCAATACATTCTGGCCGGGAGTGATTTTTTCATATTTTTCGTCATATTTTTCGAGCTTGACGTCGCTTGTGCGCGTGTCAACGGTTTTGCGCTCACCCTTGGTTCTTGCCTGAATGGATTGATCCCCGCCTTCTTTTTTGCCCTCTTTTTTCACAAAGGGTTTTGCGGGCGCGGCCGGCTTATGCTCGGGCCGCTGGGCGGGGGGCGCGCTCTTTTTGCCTGATTGCTGCTCTGTTTTTGTTTTCACCGCTTGCATGTTTTCACCTTTTGGAGCCGGCGTTTTACCGCCCTGCGTATGTTTTTCCTGTTTTTGGGACGCACCTTGGGGGGCCGCCGCCTTTTCGGGCGCGGCTGCCTGCGACTGTTTTTTCGCGGCTCTCTCCTCAGCAGACAAAGCCGTCGCGAAATACGCGTCCAGGCTGGGCAATGCGGATTCCTGCGTCAGGCGGTCAAAAATATAGTCAAGCTCATCCGGCAGCAGCGCCGTCTGGTGCTTTTTCTCATCCGCAAATTGCTCCTTGAGCAAATCCACAATCCCGTTGCTTTTCATATTAAAGTCCTTGGCGACTTCATGCACTCTGTACTTAATTACCATACGCCGACCCCTCCTTGTTTCTCAGTTCCCTTAATGTATTTGCAAATCCTTCATCGTTTACGCTCATAACGCCTGCTTTTTTGCCGATTGCCGTTTTGATGTCTTCCATCCCGTAGTCTGTCACGATTAAGGGGGAAGATGCGCAAAGCGTTTTCATTTCTTCAACCAGCCGCGCCGACGCATCCGCCGTCATGATGCAAAGAAACGCCTTTTTGTCCCGAATCGACTGCTTTGCGGCGTCGTGCCCCACGCTGAGCCTGCCTGCCCTCATGCAAAGCCCGAGCATAGATAAAAACCGGTCACTGTTCATGTTCGGTCAGCTCCCTTTCTATGCCGTCATAGACCTCTTCGGGCACCTGCACCTCAAACGCGCGCTCAAAACGCTTTGCCTTGCGTGCCTTGGCAAAGCACTCCCTGCTCTTACAGATGTATGCGCCGCGCCCGTTCTTGCGCCCCGTGAGGTCAAGGCTCACATCACCTTCGGGGGATTTCACAACGCGCACAAGCTCCCGCTTGGGTTTCATCTCGCCGCATCCCGTGCATTTGCGCATCGGAACCTTTTTTTTCTGCAAAAAACCATCTCCGTTATTGATTCAATGAAGGCAAGCCGCAAAGAAAACGGCAAGCCAAAAATTCACAGCTGATACACCGCGCCACCCGCTTCGCTCTCGGGGCGGATGTCGATTTTCCAGCCGGTCAGCCTCGCCGCAAGGCGGGCGTTCTGCCCTTTGTTGCCGATGGCCAGAGAAAGCTGGCCGTCGGGCACGCTCACACGGCAGGACTTCGCTTCAAAGTCCTCAACGACCACGCTGAGAATTTCAGCGGGTGCGAGCGCCGCCGCGATAAAGGTGGGGATGTCGTCGCTGTAGCGCACGATATCGATCTTCTCGCCGCCCAGCAGGTCAACGACCTTGCCCACACGCGCGCCGCGCGGGCCGATGCACGCGCCCACGGGGTCGACGTTTTCGTCTTTTGAATACACGGCCATTTTTGTTCTTGACCCTGCCTCGCGCGACACGGACTTGATCTCGACCGTGCCGTCATAAATTTCGGGCACCTCGGCCTCGAACAGGCGTTTGACAAGGTTCGGGTGCGTTCTTGAAATCATGGCCTTGGGGCCTTTTCCCTTGTTGTCGTCCTCAACGTCCACAATATAAATCTTGATCAGGTCGCCGGGGTTGAACGTTTCGCCCGGCACCTGCTCGCCTTTGGGCAAAATCGCCTCGGCCTTGCCGATTTCAAGCGTCACATGGCCGGTTTTCTGGTCGACGCTCTGCACCTTGGCGGTGACGATCTCCTGATTCTTGCTCTGGAACTCCTGCAGCACCTGGCCCTGCTCGGCCTCGCGGATGCCCTGGCGGAACACATGCTTGACCTTCTGCGCGGCGATTCTGCCGAACTTTTTGGTGTCGAGCGGAATTTCCACAATGTCGCCGGGCAGCGTGCCGGGCTTATATTGGTCAGCGTCCTCGGGCAAAATGTCAAGGTATGGGTCTGAAATTTCAGAAACGACGTTCTTGCGCACATAGACGCGCAAGGTATAATTTTCGGGATCTATTTCACAGACCACAGCGTCTTTTCCGCCGTAATCATTCTTCGCCGCAACAATGATCGCGTTGCTGATGGTCTCATAAAGCAGCTTGGCAGGAATACCCCTTTCCTTTTCCAGCAGCTTTACCGCTTCAAAAAATTCTTTCTCCATTTTTCCAAACACGTTCCTTCCGCATTAAAATAAGATATCTTCTGTTCTTTCCTGAGATAAAGCTTTAATCAAACCCTTCAAAGTCGTCGAGCCGAACCCACGAGCAGGCCTTTTTGTCAACGAGAAAATCCTCTTCGCCCGCGCGGCGCAGGGTCACAACGCCGTTTTCATAGCCTTCGAGCGTGCCCGAAAGCTCTTTCACGCCGTCGACGGCCTTTTGCAGCTTGAGCTTGACGTCCGCCCCGATAAACTGCAAAAAGTGCTCGTCGCGCACAAGCTCGCGCTCGATTCCCGCGGAGCTGACCTGCAAATTATAGCTCTGCTCGATCGGGTCAAGCTCGTCGAGCGGACCGTCGATCGCATGATGCAGGGCAACGCAGTCGTCAATGGAAACGCCGCCCTCTTTATCGATAATAATACGCAAATACCATGTTGCGCCCTCCTTGAGAAAGCGCACGTCCCAGAGCCGCAGGCCGAGATCTTCGGCAAGGGGCCGGGCAAGCTCCCACACAACATTCACGGTATTGGAGCCTTTCTTTTTTTCGGCCAAAACAAGCCCTCCTGAAATTTATTCGGTATCGTACCGCCTCCCGATGCAAACGGGGAACAGCATAAAACGGCATACCAAAAATAGTATTCCAAAAAAAATCGTTACATTTTCAAAATGAGCAAAGAAAAGAGCGGGTCGCCCCACTCTGTCTACTTTCCACTCTAATTGTCAACAGTATAACACAGCTTGCCAAAAATAGCAAGCTTTTTTTAATAATTTCTTATAAAAATGGGAATTTCTGGATACTTATCATCAATTCGTCTATTTTATTTCCTGTTCAAGGCTGTCAAATTCGGGCGTGCTGAAAAATTCGCTTAATGTGATTTCCAGCCCATCGCAAATTTTCTTGATGGTTGCGACTTCGGGGCTTTTGCTCTTCTGCCCTAAAATGCTGTAAATTGTGGAACGGTCCATGCCGCATAAATCGGCAAGACTGCCGGGGTTGTGCCCATAAAGCGCACATAATTGCAGAATTCTGTCCGCAATCGCATCTTTCAACGTCATAACCCAGCCCCCCAACACACCGCAGCTTGTCTATTTCAACAATTCATCATATGTGGTGCCTAAAATATCTCTTATCGCGCGTAATTGCACAGCCTGTATATGCTGTATGCCGCGTTCAATCTTCACAAGGGCTTCCCTTGTCATTGAAATGCCCCGCAAATCCATTTGCCGCACAAGCTCTGTTTGCCGAACACTTTTTTCTTTGCGGATGCGGCATATATTTTTACCAATTCGGATTTCATCCTGTTTTATTTTTTGTTCCATAGCATCATCCTGATATTTATTGAAGCTCCTGCTCCAAACTGTTGAATTCGGGCGTATTAAAAAATTCACCAAGAGATAATTCAAGAGCATCACAAATCTTTTTTATGGTGATAACACTGATATTTCTGCGTTCCGGTTGAAGTAAACTATAAATTGTAGATGGAGATACACCCGCCATGCGGGCAAGTTCAGTATAAGAAATCTTTCTTTCAACACATAATTCTTTCAATCTCTTTATAAATGCATCTTTTAGCATAACCTATCATCACCTCATGGTAACAGATTAACAATTATTTTTCATAAATGTATACGCACATGCGTATTCCTAATAAAATTTTTAGAGTTTATTTCTGTTATATAAGGGATGAAAATAAAAAAATTGCATTCTATCAACTACTGAATTTCTTGTTCAAGGTTATCAAACTCAGGTGTACTAAAAAACTCACTTAACGTAATATCAAGGCCATCACACAGCATTTTAATAGTCAAAATTTTAGGATTCTGGCTTTTTCCATATAAAATATTCTTCACTGATGAAGGGGACAGGGCGGCACTCGTTGCTAATTTGTTAATTGTGATATCCCGCTCATTACACAGCTGTAAAATTCGATTTCGTATAGCAGTTACTGTATCCATTCTATCACCTCCTTTTTAAAACAATATAACATTTTACTTGCAAAAATAGGCTATACATGATACTATTAGGCTATATATAGCCTATGAGGTGATATTATTGAATCAGACATGCTGTTTTACAGGGCACAAAATCCTGCCCAAAGACCAAATTGAAACCATTACCAGCAACCTCAACCACACCATTGACAACCTCATTGCGCAGGGCGTAACCGACTTTCTTTCCGGCGGCCTGCTCGGCTTTGACCTGCTGGCCGCCTCGCTCGTCCTCGCAAAAAAAGAAGCAGGCGCGAACGTGCGCCTGCTGTTTGCCCTGCCCTATCCGCACCATGAACAATACTGGACAGAGCGGCAGGAAACCCTCTTGCACAACCTCCTTTTGCACGCGGACGAAACCGTCTATGTCTCCGAAGCCTACCACCCAACCTATATGAAACGGCACAGCGCCTTTCTGGCCACCCACGCCTCGGTGTGCGTCTGCGCGCTCAAAAAGCCCCTTTGCGACACCCATCAAACCGTCCGCCTCGCCCGCGGCCTGCGGCTTCCGGTCATTAATATTTTGAAATAATCAGGCAGACACAAAATGCCCCCGAAGCGAAAACGCCTCGGGGGTGTGCTATTCAGTTCAGCTTACAGCTCCATGCCCAGCTTGACCGCCTCAATATTTTTGGGGATCAGGTGCGCTTTTTTTGCGGGAACCACCTTTTCAAACGTCTTCTCCACCGTTTCAAGGGAGGTAAAGCCCGTCACCGCGAGAAATTTGCCCAGCAAAATAATGTTGGCAAGCCCCTGCAAATTATGCTTCTCCGCAAGCTCCGCCGCCGGGACATAATAGGCCGTGATGTCCTCACGCTCCACTTTCTTGTCAATCAGCGTACTGTCAAGAATAATATTGCCGCCCGGGGCCACCGTGCCCACAAACTTGTCATAAGAAGGCAGGTTCATGACCACCAGCGTGTCCGGATTGAGCACAAGGGGCGAAGAAATTTCTTCATCTGAAATAATCACGCTGCAGTTCGCCGTGCCGCCGCGCATTTCGGGGCCGTAGGACGGCAGGTTTGTGACATTTTTATCGTCGTGCAGGCCGCAGTAGGAAATCACCTTGCCGAAAAACAGGCTTCCCTGCCCGCCGAAGCCGGCAATCAATGTTCTTAATGTGCTCATTCTGCTGCGTCCCCCTTTTTCTCCGCCGTTTTGTCCTTATAAACGCCCAGCGGGTAATAGGGCAGCATGTTGTCGCGCATCCAACCGAACGCTTTTACGGGAGTCAGCCCCCAGTTTGTGGGGCAGGTGGACACGACCTCAACAATGGAGAAGCCCTTTTTGTCAATCTGCGTCTGGAACGCCTTTTTGATGGCCTTTTTCGCCTTGTTCACATTGCGCACATTGTCGACCGTCACGCGCTCGGCATAAGTCGTGCCGTCCAGCGTGGAAAGCAGCTCGCATACGCGCACGGGGTAGCCCGCCGCCGCGACGTCCCTGCCGTAGGGCGTTGTCTGCGTGATCTGCCCGGGCAATGAGGTGGGGGCCATCTGGCCGCCCGTCATGCCATAAATGGCGTTATTGACGAAAATCACCGTGATGTTCTCGCCCCTTGTGGCGGCGTGGACGGTTTCGGCCGTACCGATGGCGGCAAGATCGCCGTCACCCTGATAAGTAAACACCACGTTGTCGGGAGCCGCGCGCTTCACGCCCGTGGCGACTGCGGGGGCCCTGCCGTGGGGGGCTTGGATCATGTCGCAGCCAAACGCGTCATAGGCCTTGACCGCACAGCCCACCGGCGCGATGCCGACGGTTTTGCCCGCGATGCCAAGCTCGTCCATCACTTCGGCCACGAGGCGGGTAATGATGCCGTGGGCGCAGCCGGGGCAATAAATATTCACAGGGAGCAGGGATTCTGTTCTTTGAAATACGGTTGCCATTATGCGTTCCCTCCTGCCATTTTTTCAATTTCCGCCAGAATTTCGGCGGGCGTCGGGATGATGCCGCCGGTGTGTCCGAAGAAGGAGACGGGGCGGCTGCATGAAATCGCAAGACGCACGTCGTCCACCATCTGGCCCATGCTCATTTCCACACACAAAAATTCTTTCGCATGCTCCGCAGCCTTTATCAAATCCTGTTTCGGGAAGGGCCACAGGGTGAGCGGGCGCACAAGACCGACCTTGACGCCTTTCTCACGCGCGGCCAGCACGGCGGATTTCGCGATACGCGCGCACGCGCCGTAAGAAACGATGACGTAGTCCGCGTCGTCCGTCATATAATTTTCAGCCAAAGCTTCCGTTTTTTCGATTTTTCTATATCGCTCAAACCGCTCTTTTACCGTACGCTCAAGCTCGTCCGGCGTTAAGAACAGGGAGTTGACAATATTGTGGGGGCGACGGCCGCCGTGGCCCGTTACCGCCCAGGGCTTTTCAACCATCTGCACCTCGCCCGGCTCGCAGAGCACGACCGGCTCCATCATCTGGCCGAGCATGCCGTCCGCAAGAATCATTGCGGGCATACGGTATTGGTCTGCAAGCGCGAACGCTTTGCCCACCAGGTCCACCATCTCCTGCACGGAGCAGGGGGCGAACACGAGAATATGTAAGTCGCCGTGGCCGGGGGCTTTGGTGGCCTGCCAATAATCCGCCTGCGAAGCCTGAATGCCGCCGAGGCCGGGGCCGCCGCGCTGCACATTCACGATCAGGCAGGGCAGGTCGGAGCCGCACATGTAGGAAATGGCTTCTGTTTTCAGGCTGATCCCGGGGGAGGAGGAGGACGTCATCGCCCGCACGCCCGCGGAAGCCGCGCCCAGCACCATGTTCGCCGCCGCGATTTCAGACTCGGCCTGCAAATAGGTGCCGCCGATTTTCGGCATGCGCTTTGACATATAGGCCGCAAGCTCCGTCTGCGGCGTGATCGGGTAACCGAAGAAGTGGCGGCAGCCGTTGCGTATGGCGGCTTCTGCCAGCGCCTCGTTCCCTTTCATCAATACTCGTTCACTCATCTGTTTTCATTCCTTTCTGTTAGAACCTTTGCGCTACCGCTCCACCGTGATGGCGCACGCGGGGCACATCATGGCGCACGCGGCGCAGCCGGTGCATTTTTCATCGTCAATGCAGGCGGCGGGGTGGTAGCCCTTCTGGGTGAGCTTTTCACTGTCTAACGCGACAATGTGCCTCGGGCAGGCCTCCACGCAAAGCTCGCAGCCCTGACAGAAATTTTCATCCACAAAAATCTTCGGCATATCTAAACCTCTTTTCCGGTATAAAATACATATATATCGGGGATCACTTTCCCGCGTTCCACGGGAGATTCACAAGAACCTCCACAGGCATGATATTTTCAATTTTATCTTGCAGGCTGTCGGCAAACCGGGCGGGAACCGCCGTCGCCGCAAGGGGCAAGCCGGCAAACGCGCCGACCTCTTTTGCATATGCATAGCCCGCAAGCACGTCCTCAGGCGTTGTGAACTCAGCCACATGGGAATTGTTCACAATGCCTGTCACGGGAACATGCGAAGCCGCCTCAATCTCGCGCATCAGGCTCACTGCGTCACCCGGCAGGGCAATCAGGCTGCGGAATTTATTGACCACAAACAGCGCCTGCCAACTCTCAGACTTTAATATCTGCTCTGAGTAACGCCCCAGCGCATAGGCGCCCGCATCGTCGCCCCCCACGTCAAAAAACACAGTGCCGCTCTCTTCGCTGAACGCGGAATACACATCCGCGGGCAACGCCGGGGACTCCAGGGTGGTGTTCGCGGAAATCGGGGCGATCAGGCGAATACCCAGACGTTTAAGCTCCTCATGATAATCAGAGCTTCTGAAATAAGGGTTCACAATGTCGAGGTCAACAACCGTCACCCGCTCACCGCGCTTTGCAAGGGCAGACGCACAGTTGAGGGTGAAATTCGTCTTGCCCGTTCCGTAATGCCCATAAACAATATTCAGCCGTTTGAACTCCACTGCGGCACCCCCTGCGCGCAAATGCGGCACGCGCCAAACAGCGCATGCCAGCATTTTGTTATCTTATGTTAAATCATAGCACAATCCCGCTCAATTCACAAGCTTTTCATAGCACTCTTTATAAAGCGCCGAGGTTTTCATGACAATATCTTCGGGAATCTCGGGCGGCGGGGTCACGCCGTCCATTTTATTGGCAATAAGCCAGTCGCGCACAAACTGCTTGTCATAGCTCGCGGGCGAGGCGCCCTCCACATATTTGGAAGCATCCCAGAAACGGCTGGAGTCGGGGGTGAAAATCTCATCCGCCAGCACGATGCCGCCATTCTCGTCATAGCCGAACTCAAATTTTGTGTCGGCGAGAATGATGCCCTTTGTCAGCGCATATTCATAGCACTTTTTATAAAGCTCCAGCGCGATTGCCTCGATTTTTGCGGTTTCTTCCGCGCCGATAGCGCCGCGCAGCTTGTCCATCGTGATATAAATATCATGCCCCTCCGTGCTCTTTGTGGATGGGGTCAAAATCGGCGTTTCAAGCATTGAAGCAAGATTGTAGTCCTTGTCAAAGGTGTATCCGCAGAAAGAACGGTTCTTTTTGTATTCGTTCCACATGTTGCCGAACATATAGCCGCGCACGATGAATTCAAACTCCATCATTTTGATTTTTTTGACTTTGACGGTTCGGTCCGTATATTCTTCCTTTTGAAAGAACTCGGGCATGTCAGCAAGTTCTTCTGAAATGATGTGGTTTGTGACGATGTCCTTCGTGAAATCAAACCAGAAGTTCGCGATTTTGTTGAGCATAATGCCCTTTGCGGGAATCAGCGTGGGCAGAATCACGTCAAACGCCGAAATTCTGTCTGTTGTGACAATTACAAGCTCCCGCTCGTTGATTTCAAAGACCTCACGCACTTTTCCCGAAATGATTTTTTTCATTCCCATCACCTTTTTTCACAAATTTCTATTGCGCACGCAATTGGCGAACGGGCGTCAATTCCCGCAATCACAACACAAAAAAATTTTAACCGGTCTTTATGAAACAGAGAAAAATTTTTCATGTCTATATAAAAGTCTAAAAATTTTTAAAGAATACCATAAAATAAGACAAAAATGAAACGCAGACCACCCGCATCAGCAAAACGCACAAAGCAAAAAATAAATCACAGCGCCGATTTATATAAACTCACGGCTTTCATGCGCTCAAAAGGGCTTTTTGCCGCTCCTATAACAAATGTAAGGGCAGGTTTTACACCCAGCCCTTACAAAATATTACTGCATTTAAAAGTTATGCGTCCTCTTCGGCGGCCTGCTCGGCCTCTGCCTTTGCAAGCAGCTCGTCAATCGAAACAGCCACAGGCTCGTCGCCCTTTTCCGCGGCTTCCGCGGGCTCTTCAGCCTTTTCGGGCTCAAGCAGCGCTTTGATCGAAAGGCTGACGCGCTTTTTCTCAAAGTCGATGTCGATGATTTTTGCCTTCACGGTCTCACCCAGCGAAATCGCGTCCTGCGGCTGGGCAATGCGCTTGTCAGAAATCTGTGAAATATGAATCAGGCCGTCAACGCCGGGGATGATGCTGCCGAACGCGCCGAACGCCGTCAAGCCGGCGATCTTCACCTCAACAACGCTGCCCACGGGGTAATCCCTGCGCAGGACCTCCCACGGATTGTCCTCGGTTTTTTTATAGCCAAGGGAAATCTTCTTTTTCTCCCTGTCAACGCTCTTCACAAAAACCTCAACCTCGTCGCCCACGCTCACAATGTCGGAAGGATGCTTGATCCTCTTCCATGAAAGCTCTGAACGGTGCACAAGGCCATGCGCGCCGCCAAGGTCGACAAACGCACCGAAATCAGTCAGCGAAACCACCTTGCCGGTGTATTTCGCACCCTCTTCAATGCTTGACCAGAACTTGTCCTCGGCCTCTTTGCGCTCGGTTTTCAGCACTGCGCGGATAGAGCCGACCGCCCTGCGGCGTTTTCTGTCGACATCAATAATCACGAAACGCACGCTCTGGTTGAGCAGATCCTCAAGGCGCTCGTTTCTGGAAGCGGTGGCAAGCGACGCGGGAATAAATACGCGCACGCCCTTTGAGAAAACCAGAACACCCTTATTAATGACCTCAACGACCTTGCCCTCAAGAACGGTCTGTTCTTTTTCGGCGGTGATGATGTCGTCCCAATATTTCGAAGCGTCAAGGCGGCGCTTTGAAAGCATGACCGTGCCTTCCATGTCATTGGTTTTCATGATCATCAGCTCAAGCTCGTCGCCAACCTTCAACTCGGCCGCAGGGTCTGCGTCCGGGTCTGCACTATATTCGTCATAAGGAATATAACCGGTCTGCTTCCTGCCGATGTCAACCTGGATCTCCGTCGGCAGAATACGCACAACCGTACCCTTCACTTTCTGGTCAGAGGTCATGCTCTTAAGGGATTCCTCAAGCGCCTCCTCAAAAGAAAGCTCGTCAAAATTAATTTCCTGTTCAGCCGCAGCTTCTTCGACTGCCGCGTTTTCATTTTCCTTAATAATGTCGGACATGGTGTTCCGTACCTCCTTAATGATACTGTCAGGCGTGGACGCGCCCGCAGTAATGCCAACCTTGCCGCACCCTGAAAAATCCAGGGATAACAGCTCCTCCGCCTTTTCGACCAGATATGTTCTGCAATTGCGCGCACACACACCCCTGAGCTTATCCGTGTTGGAGCTTGTTCTCCCTCCCACAACAACCATGCAGTCATGCGTGGCGGATAAAAGACGCGCTTCTTCTTGCCTTTCAGCGGTAGCGTTACATATTGTATCAAAAATTTGCGGATTTGTATATAGCATTTTCACGATTTTTAAACATTTTTCAAATTCTTCCACTGAAAAAGTGGTCTGTGCGGCCAAAACGACCTCTTTATTTTTCGATTCAGGGTTTTTCTCAAAAAAGGCCCGCAGCTCCTCGGCATTGTTGAACACGAAGGATTCTCCCTTGCAATAGCTGCGGATGCCCACCACCTCGGGGTGGTTTTCGTCGCCCGCAAGCAGCACGAGATTCTCTTTTGCGGAATGTTTTTCGACAATTTTCTGTATTTTTCGCACAAACGGGCAGGTCATGTCACAAAAATCAAGACCCAGGCTCTTTGCCTTTTCAATGACCTCTTCCGGCACGCCGTGTGTGCGGATGAGCAGCACATATCCCTCGGGCACATCCCCGGGATCCTCCACCATCAGCACGCCCCTGCCTTCGAGATATGCAATGAACTGCGGGTTGTGGATAATCGGCCCGAGCGTGCAGACTTTTTTGCCCGCGTCGAGCAATTCATATACCTTCATAACGGCTCTGTCCACACCGAAGCAGAAGCCCGCGGATTTCGCCAATGTAATTTTCATTTGTTCAAACACACCTCCTGCGGCCATCCGCCGGTTATTCCCCGTTTGTGAGCTTGCTCAGAATCACGTCAAGAATCAGCCCCGTGGCCTCTTCAAGCGAAAGGCCCGTAGTGTCAACGCGAACGGAATCCTCGGCAGGCTTCAGAGGAGCGATCGCCCTGTTGGAGTCATTATAATCCCTTTGCCGGATTTCTGCAAGAATCGTTTCATAATCCACCTCGTTGCCCTTTTCCGTCAGCTCTTCAAAGCGGCGGCGGGCGCGCTCCTCGGCAGACGCGGTGAGAAAAATCTTCACATCCGCTTCAGGCAGCACCACGGTGCCGATGTCGCGCCCGTCCATCACGCAGTCGTTCTCTCGCGCAAGGTCTTTTTGCAGGTCAAACAAAAACGCCCTCACCTCCGGCACAGCCGAAACATTGGACGCGGCCATGGACGCCTCCGGCCTGCGGATCGCCTCGGACACATCCTCGCTTCCCAAAAACACCTTCTGTTCGCCGCCGGCATAACGCAGGCTGACCTGTGCCGTGGCAAGTGCGCGCACAACATCCGCGGCATTCGCCGTGTCAAGCCCCTGCCGCAAAACATGCACACCCACTGAGCGGTACAGCGCGCCCGTGTCCACATAAACATAACCGAGCGCTTTGGCCGCCGCGCGCGCCATGGTGCTTTTGCCCGCCCCCGAGGGGCCGTCTATCGCTATATTAATCGCCATTTTGAAACTCCTTTTTTGTTGTCGCATCTATCATCATTCATATCATTCCGCGCAGACCGAGCGCCCTGCCAGCACCCCCGTTGAAAAAGCGATTTGCAGGTTATAGCCGCCGGTGTACGCGTCCGCATCCAGCACCTCACCCGCGAAAAACAGGCCGCGGCACAGCTTTGATTCCATGGTTCTGGGCGAAATTTCACTCACAGTAACGCCGCCGGAGGTCACGATCGCCTCTTCAATCGGCCGAAAACCGGTCACCGTCAAGGGCAGCCGCTTCAGGCAAAGAGCAAGCTCCTGCCGCTGTTCGCGCGTGATCTGGTTCGCCTTTTTTTCAAAGGGAATATCGCACAGCCGCAAAACCACAGGGATCATTGCCCGCGGCAGCAACTCAACCAGCGCGTTCACAACCGCCTTGTTCGCGTGCTTCGCAATGTCGCGCTGGATACGCGCATCCAGCTGTTCAAAGCGCAGCGCGGGCTTGAGGTCGATTTCAAGCTCATATTTTTCCCGCTTTATATCGCGCATATGCGAGCTTGCGCTCAAAACAATCGGCCCCGAAACGCCGAAATGGGTGAACAGCATCTCGCCGAAATCCTGAAATATTTCTGTGTAGCGCTCTTTGTCGCGCACCGTGAGGGCAACATTTTTCAGCGCCAGCCCCTGCAGCTCGCGGCACCAGTCCTCTTTGATCTCAAGGGGTACAAGCGAAGGCTCCGGCTCGCGGATGCTGTGGCCCGCCTGCTTTGCCAGCGCATAGCCGTCGCCTGTGGAGCCGGTCAGCGGGTAAGACACACCGCCAGTGGCGACGATCACGGCCTTCGCGAAAAACTCCCGTCCGTCCTCTGTTCGCACCCCGCGCACCCCGCCGTTTTCCGCAATCAATTCCGTCACCCGCGCCTGCAGCCTCTGCGCACCGCTCTTTTTTGCAAAAGAGTCCAAAGCGTCCACAATATCCGCCGCTTTGTCAGACTCGGGGAACACGCGGTTTCCCCGCTCCACCTTGAGCGGCACACCCCGCGCCTCAAAAAACTCCATGGTGTCGACAGGCATGAAGCGCGAAAACGCGCTGTATAAAAACCGCCCGTTCACAGGCACGGCCTCGATCAGCTCATTGAGCATCGTGCAGGCGTTCGTCACATTGCAGCGCCCCTTGCCCGTGATCATCAGCTTTCTCGCCACACGGGCGTTGCGCTCAAGCAGCAGGGTGCCAAGCCCGCGTTCGGCCGCCGTTCCCGCGGCCATCAATCCCGCGGCCCCGCCGCCGACCACCAAAACATCAAACTCTTTCAAACAAAAGCTCCTACCTTTTTAATCCAAAATCACCGTTTGGTCGGTGTATTCCGTATTGCCCGGCCGCTTTGCGGGCAAGCTCAAATTATAAACCGCCGTCGCGCGCGCCTCAAGGGCAAACAGCTCCCGCGCGCGGGTGGGCAGCGCGGCGATTTCTTTATACCTCGTCACAACAGGCAGCGCCGCAGAACGCTTCATGGCGCCCAGCAGCTCCCTGCCCCTGCCGTTGAAGCCCAACACGCGAATATAGGGCGGCGGGGACGCGGCATATTCCTCCAGAACCTCCAAAAACGCCGCAAGCACCACGCGCCGTACGCGCGAGAGGGTGTAACGCTTGGTTTTCACGCGGGCATACAAATCCGCAAGGGATGCCGCCGCGCAAGCCGCATCCGCAAGCCGATTCTCCAGTCCTTCCGAAACATCGGGCAGCCGCAGAAAATAATCTTTATCCCGCTTGCGCAAATCCGCGAGAACGGCGGTTTCCAGCGCATGAAAATCCGCCGGCGCATGCCCCTTTTCGCGCTCCCGTTCGATGATTTCACGCGTGGCGGCGGGAAGAAAGACACCCGATCCGCCACTGTCAGACGAATGCATCAACCGCCCCCGCAATGCGCTTGCGGACAGATAGCCTTCGCTCTCGCCCGCGCTGTCGTGCCCCGCGCCCACACGCCTGACGGCATACGGCACAACCGGTGAAGCAAGCGACAGCAGCGCCTTGCAGTATTCCACGCCCAGAATGTCGTTCGGCGAGCGCAAAACACGCAGAACCGCTTCGTCATCCGTCAAACAAGCCAACGCCCTTTCCCTCGCGGCGGGGAATGAATCGCCCTCACGCAAGGCCTCTTTCAGCCCCGTGTCCCCGTCAAGACCGGCAACCAGCTTCGCGGCCTTCATCAGCAGCTGTGCGTCGCCGCACTCGCTACCAAACGAAAGGCGCGTAACGATTCCCGTTGCATGCGCAAGGCTCACCGCGCCGAAGGCAAACCGCTCGGCGGAGGCTGTGGCCCAGGGCAGCGGCAGCTCAACCACCAAATCCACGCCGCCGCGCAGCGCCATTTCGGCGCGCGCACGCTTATCAATCATCGCGCCCTCGCACCGCTGCACAAAATTGCCGCTCATCACCGCGATCACACAGTCCGCGCCAGCCTCACGGGTGCGCGCAACCTGATAGGCGTGGCCCTTGTGAAACGGGTTATATTCGGCGACAATCGCGGCAACCTCCACCTTTATAACCACCCTTTCACAGCAATCTGAAAGATTTATTTTTCAAAAAATATCCCTCTGGCAGACAAATTCAGTATTATTATTTCCTTTTTGGTTAAAAATACATCCAAAATGTGTTTTTATGTGCAATTATCCGCTTTTTGTCTTGCTTTTTCGAATCCCTGCATATATAATATATCACGGCTTCATGAGATTCAAGTAATTTTTGAACCATGATCATGATTCAAGTATGTTTTGGCATGCAGAACGGCTAAAAATTGCCCCAGCCGCAAATCGTTTGCGGGTGCGGGTCTTTTGCCGTGTCTGTGGAAAGGATGAAGGAAAACCATGTTAATTCTCGTTATCAACGCCGGCAGCTCCTCGCTGAAATATCAACTGATTGATATGAACGGTGAAATTTGCATTGCAAAGGGGCTTTGCGAAAGAATCGGCGTCGACGGTAAAATTGAGGCAAAAAATATGCGCACCGGTGAGGTGTATGAGGAAGAAACCGCAATGCCGAACCACACCGTCGCTTTCCAGTCAGTCAAAAAAGCGCTCATCAGCGGCAACGCAAAGGTCATCGACGACCTCGCAGAAATCAAGGCAGTCGGTCACCGCATTGTCCAAGGGGGCGCTTTATTTAATAAGAGCGTGGTAATTGACAACGAAGTAATCGACGGCATTGAAAGCCTGTGCGATCTCGCGCCCCTGCACAACCCGGCGCATATTCAAGGCATCCGCGCGTGCATCGAGGTGTTCGGCAAGGAGGTCCCTGAAGTCGTGGTGTTCGACAACGCCTTTCACAGCACCATGCCTCCTGAAGCATATATGTTCCCGATTCCTTATGAATATTATGAGAAATACAAAATCCGCCGCTACGGCTTCCACGGCACCTCGCACCGCTATGTGAGCGCGCGCTGCGCAGAACTGATGGGCCAGGATATCAAGGGACTCAAAATTATCACCTGCCACCTCGGCAACGGCGCGTCCATTACCGCCATCAAAAACGGTGAGGTGGTCGACACCAGCATGGGTCTCACCCCCCTTGACGGCTTCATCATGGGCACAAGGACCGGCGGAATTGACCCCTCCGCGGTGACCTATTTGCAGGCGAAAGAGGGTTGGACACCCGAGCAAACCGATACTGTGCTCAACAAGAAATCCGGCGTATTGGGCATTTCGGGCATTTCGAATGACGACCGCGATGTGAAAGCCGCAGCGCTTGAGGGCAACGCAAGGGCAAAGCTCGCGCGTGATATCCAGTGGTATCAGATCCGCAAATTCATCGGCAGCTATGTTGCCGCGATGCAGGGCGTGGATGCAATTGTGTTCACCGGCGGCATCGGCGAAAACACCTTTGATTTGCGCGCGGATGTGTGCGAAAAGCTCGCGTTCCTGGGCATTGCGCTTGACGCGGCGGCCAACGAAAAAACCATTCGCGGCGCCGAAGGCGCAATCACCGCGCCCGATTCCCCCATCAAGGTTTTCGTCATCCCGACCAACGAAGAGCTGATGATTGCGCGGGACACGCAGGATTTAGTCAAATAAAAAACTTTAACTTTCGCAATAGCACCCTGCCGGTCAAAGGCAATGTTGCCGCCTTTGACCGACAGGTTTTTTTATTCGCCGAGCGGCAGTTTCACCCCCTTGATTTTCCTATATGCTTATAGTATAATTACTTTGATTGAAGGAGTGATAAAGCATGAAAATATCTTCGAAAGGGCGCTACGCCCTTCGCATGATGATTGACATTGCGCAGCATAACACCGGCGAATGGATCACCATCAAGGACATTTCAGAGCGTCAGGGGATCTCGGTGAAATACCTTGAGCAAATCGTGACAAACCTCACCAAAACCGGCCTGCTGCTCAGCAGCCGCGGCTCGCAGGGCGGCTATATGCTGGCGCGGGCACCGGAAAAATACACTGCCGGCCAGATTCTTCGGGTGATTGAAGGCAATCTCGCGCCGGTGGCCTGCCTGGAAAGCAACCCCAACGTGTGCGAGCGTGTGAACGCCTGCCCTACGGTTCATTTTTGGGGGGGGCTCCATAAGGTGATCAACGAATATGTGGACTCTGTCACACTGCAGGACCTTGTGAACGAATCCAGCCAGAATCTGGGATACGATTTCAGCATCTGAAAAAATTATATAAATGAAAAGGAACCGGGGCAGCCCGGTTTTTTTTATAATCCTGCCCAACCGTTCAGGAAAAACCCGCACTATATATGCAGAACGCTTCCGGAGGCTTTCAAATGATCAAAGAAACGGCAGACAAGTGCATTTTGAGCTATCAAAAAAAGATTTTCGGCTTTGCCCTTGCCAAAATGAGAAACATCGCCCAGGCAGAAGAGCTTGCGGCGGACATTGCCTGCGAGGTTTATGTTTCCTTTCTGCAGCAGGATGAGATTTTGAACCTTGACGGCTATGTCTACCGCATTGCACAGAATGTTTTCGCAAAGCACATCCGCAGGCAAAATACAACCGCCAACATGAGCCTTTTTGAATGTCCGCTGCCCTGTTTTGACGACACCCAGCAAAAACTGGAACAGAACGAAGCGGTGAAAAGGCTGCGCGCAGAAATTGCGCTTCTCTCCCGGCGGCAGCGGTCGGTCGTGTTTTTGCATTATTATGAAAACAAAACCACAGCCGAAATCGCAAAGCTGCTGCAAGTCTCACCCGGCACGGTCAAATGGCACCTGTCTGACGCAAGAGAACGGTTAAAGGATGGTTTGACGATGAATAACACAACACAAAACCTTGCGGTGAACCCCATCAAATTTATTTCCATGGGTCACAACGGCTCACCCGGCATAAACGGAGACACAGCAAGCATTTTCGACACCCGCCTCAAGCAAAACATTGCCTACTGCTGTTATTATAACGCCATGACAGTAGAAGAAATCGCCCGCACCCTTTCGCTGCCCGCCGTCTTTGTCGCGGATGAGCTCAAGGTCTTGGAGGAATACGCCTACCTCGACCGAACCGACAACAGCCGCCGGCCAAAGTTCCGCACAAACATGCTTCTCACAGATTTGAGAGCAGAGCCCGAACCGGGGCTGACAGAAGCAGACAAACTGCACAAAGCGGCGGCCAAAACACTTTGCGACGTGTTTTATCCGAAAGTGTTCGACGATTTTGATGCGTCTGCAAACAACTGGGGCCTTTTTTGCGGCGATGGTCAAAACGACAAGAATTATATGAAATATTCCCTCGTCATGCTCTGCACGCGGTTTTTATTTGACACGGACGGCTGCAATTGGTGGCGCCAATATGCTGTCAAGCGGCCGGACGGCGGGCAGTTCATCGCGCACGCCTGTGTGGTCGATGACTGCACGCAAAACGGGGATATCCGTTCGCCTTATTGGGTTTGCGGTTATATGCACAGAACCGAGCAGAACCGGTTCGCAAGCCTGCAGCTTGACTGCCACTTCGCAAGCCGCGAGGGGCGATGGATTGACAATCTCAATGCGGACTGGGCAGCACTCTATCGCTTCTTGAAACAAGATGATAAAAAACAAGCGCTGCCGGCGGAGGATTACAAGCGTCTTTGCGACAAAGGCTATCTGCTGGATGAGCAGGTTCAGGTTGTGACCTGCAAAACCAAAAAGCGAAACAAGCTTGACTGGCTGCACGAGCTGATAAACAAAAACATTCATGTCCCCCAAAGCATTTTCGCGCTGGGCAAAGAGCTGGACGCAAACAGGTTCCGGCTTGAAAAAGATCGGCACCCTCCCCACATGCGGCCGCTTGTCAGGCACTATAACAGCGACTCTCTTTCGTCGAGTGCAATGGTGCCTCATGTGGTAGAGGCCATGCTGGAACGCGGCATGCTGCAGCCGCTGACAGAACGGCAAAAAAAATCAGTCTTCACGATTATGGTTTATTGAATGCTTTAAAGCAACAAAAAAGGAGCGAGCCCTCATGCCCACTCCTTTTTTGTCATATAATCACTTTTTTGAATAACGCCTGTCTAATGAATTCGGTAATCACCCAAATAAAGGCAATTAAAACTCCAGTTCAATCGCAATACCGCGCACCTTGCCGCCCTCAATGCGAAAGGCCCGCAAACAAGGCTCCTCAAGCGCCAAAGACAAAATGAGATAAAGCGCTTTTGGGTCCTGTGCCAGGCGGATGTCCTCATCAGAGGGGCGGGCCGGGGTCTCAGGGTGGGAATGAAAATTGCCGAGGGGTGCAATGCCCTTCGCACGCATATCCTTCACCGCCGCAAGCTGCTCGCGCGGGTCAATCGAAAAATGCTCGCTGCTGTGGTCAATATTTGTCAGCGGATATACTTGCTCAATATAAAATTCATCCGCCTCCGCCCGGCCCGCAATCAATCCGCAGGCCTCTTCGGGCAGAGCCGATTTTGCATGGTCAACGATTTTATTAAAATCATCATAGTTCAGGTGAATTCTCATGGCTCTCCCCCTCCGCTTTCAAGTCGCACGCGGGCACTTCATAATCAAACGGCTCGGTGATGGAAGGGTGCTCGCCGCAGACCGCGCAGTCTTTTCTTCCGGGCAACTTGATGCGGCGAAACTCCATTGTGAGCGCGTCATAGGTCAGCAGCTTGCCTGTGAGCAGGTCGCCTTTGCCGATGAGGAACTTAATCGCCTCCATCGCCTGCAAGGACCCGATTACACCGCCCATAGCGCCCACAACCCCGGCCTGACGGCAGGTGGGGATCGCGTCCGGTGGCGGCGGCTCACGAAACACGCAGCGATAGCAGGGGCCTTCCCCCGGCACATAGGTCATCAGCTGGCCACCGAAGCGCAGAATGCCCGCGTGTGAAAAAGGCTTTTTCTGCAACACACACGCATCGTTAATCAAAAACTTTGCGGCAAAATTATCTGTGCCGTCAATGATGAAGTCATAGTCTTGGATTAAGTCCATGATGCTCGCGGCATTTACATAAATTTGATAAGTATTCACCTGCACGTCCGGGTTAATCGCCTGCATCGTTTCTTTCGCGGACTGCACCTTTGCTTTGCCGATGTCCGCCGTGGTGTGAATCACCTGGCGCTGCAAATTGGAAAGGTCAACCGTATCAAGGTCCGCAATGCCGATGGCGCCCACGCCCGCTGCGGCAAGATAGAGCGCGATCGGCGCCCCGAGGCCGCCCGCGCCGATAATCAACACCTTGCCGTTGAGGAGCTTTTTCTGCCCCTTTGCGCCAACCTCTTTTAACAGGATGTGGCGGGAATAACGCTCCAGCTGTTCATTTGTGAAGGCCATCAAGCGCCGCCCCCCATAAAGTATAAAAATTCAATGTTGTCACCGTCCTTGAGAACGGTGTCGGCAAACGCGCCGCTTTCCACAAAGTCGTCATTGAGTGAAACCGTCACATACTGGGGGGAGTCGATGTTCTCTTTTTCAATGAGCGCCGCAAGCGTTGTACCCTCCGCGTATTCTTTTTTATCTCCTGCAACAATAATTGTCATGGTGATTCCTCCAATTGTTTGGGCGTTCGTATTATTCTTATTCGTCGTCCACTTTTTTCACGAGCAGGGTGTATGTGCCATCGTCATTGTGGAGCAGCTTTAAAATCTGGTGGCCCTCCTCTTTTACACTGCGGGGCACATTCTGCACCGGCTCACCGTCATTGAGGCGCACGGCAAGAATTTGCCCGTCGTCCAGTTCATCCAAAGCAACCTTGGTTTTCACAAAGGTCACAGGGCACACAACGTCTGTGATGTCAAGATTCTCGTCTATTTTAATGTCCATAATAAAATTCACTCATCTCTTTCTGAAACACATCCCAGCCCACACGCTCAATCGCCACGCGGAAACGCTCGCTGGGGTTTGCGTGCCGGTCAAAGAAATCAAGCGCGGCATCGGCCGCTTTAAAAACCTGCTCTTTGTCTTGCATAATGGGGAACAGCTGCTCGCCAAAGGCAATTTTGTTGCCGAAGGTGCCGCCGAACGAAAGAATATAACCCGGCTCACCCTTCCACGCGTCAAACGGGCAGGACTTCACACAGCGGCCGCAGTTATTGCACTTGTCTTCTTCAATCACAATTTTTTTATCCTCTTCTGTGAGCGCCCCCTCACGGCAGGCCTTGATGCAAATACCGCACAGGGTGCAGGCCTCGGGAATCCATTCAATAAGATAACCGCCCTTTACGCCAAGGTCGTTTTCCTCGGCTTTCAGGCAGTTGTTCATACATCCCGTCACACCAAACTTGAACTTATGAGGCAATTCACGGCCGAAATAGCGTTCTGACAGCTCAACCGCAAGCGGGTAGGTGTCAATGCAGCCGGAGGGACAGACCTCGCTGCCCTGGCAGGCCGTGACGGTACGCACACGCGGGCCACACACGCCGGTGAAAACCTCTCCCTCCAAAAGCTTTTCTTTGACCGAGTCAATATCTTTGAGCTTGATGAAAGGAATTTCAACCCCCTGACGGGAGGTCAGATGCACATGACCGGCACCATATTCTTTCGCAACCTCTGCAATGGTGATGATCTGCTCCGCCGTGAGGTTGCCCCCCACAACTTTCAAGCGCAGGGAAAAATGATTTTTTTGCTTTTGGCGCATAAATCCGCCGTTTTTCAGCGCTTTATAATCAACAGCCATGCTCATTCTCCTTTCATGCTCTCAATCGCCTGACCGAAATCTTCAATTAAGTCTTCAATATCCTCAATGCCCACACTCACGCGGATCATATCGTCATAAACCCCTGCGTCACTCTTTTTCTCTTCACTGGAATGCAGATAAATCGTGGACGCCGGGTGGATTACCAAGGTGCGCACATCGCCGATGTTCGTGGCGATTTTGGGAATTTTCAATGCGTTCACAAGCCGGAATGCCCGCTCCTTTGAGCCTGCGCGCAGCGTTAAAATCGCACCGCCCTGCCCCTTTTCCATTTGAGAATCCACAAAGCCTTTATAAGGGCTGCTAGCAAGGCCGGGGTAGCTCACACCCGCAAGCTCACTTTGCGTTTCCAAAAATTCCGCCAAAGCGAGGGCGTTTGCACACAGCCGCTCCATGCGCAGGCCGAGCGTTTCCAGCCCCAAACAGTTCAAATATGCGTTCTGCGGCGCAATGCAGGGGCCGAAGTTGCGCCAAAGGTCACCCCGCAAGCGTGCGGTATAAGCAAATTTGCCCATTTTCTGATAACCTGCCAAAGCGGAAAAGCGTTCAAAATCCCACGCAAATTTGCCGCCGTCAACAATGATGCCGCTGAGTGCGTCGCCACTGCCGTTGATGTATTTTGAAGAGGAATGCACCACAATGTCCGCACCGTGGGCAAGGGGGAGAATCAGCGCCGCCGTGGCCGTGGTGCTGTCAATCACCAACGGGATTTTATGTTGCTTCGCCAGTGTGGAAACCTCCGCAAGGTCAACCACGTCAAGGCGGGGATTGCCGAAGAGTTCAGCAAAAATCACCTTGGTGCACCCGTTAATCTGGGGTGCGATTTCCGCCGCCGTCATGTTTTTCACAAACCGTGTTTTGATGCCGAACCTTTCAAAGTCGGCCAGCAGGTCAAGCGTGCCGCCGAACAGCGCGCTTGAAGAAATGATTTCGTCTCCGCTCTCAAGAATGTTCAGCAAGGCCATGGAAACGGCCGCCATGCCCGAAGCACAGGCAACGGCGTCAACGCCCCCCTCAAGCGTGGCAATGCGCTTTTCAAACGCCATCACCGTGGGGTTTGAAATGCGTGTGTAAGCAAAGCCGGGAGCCTTGCCGGCAAAGACCTTTTCCAGCTGTTCGGCACTCTCATGCGCGAACGCGGAGGTCTGATAAACGGCGGGGAGGGTTGCGCCGGTGGTGTCAAAGGGATTTGTGCCTTGCAAAAGACGTGTGTTAAACCGCATCGCGCTTCATCCTTTTCTTTAATCAATTTTTCTACGGCTGCGGCGCTTAAATCAATGGGAGCGCCGTGTAGCCGTATTTATTTTTCTTTAAAGCAATACCGAAGACTTTGTCAACGGCGCCACTCTGTGCAATCTCCCGCGGCGCACCGCAGCATTGCAGCTTTCCGTCAGCCAGCAGCAGCGCATAGTCACTCCGTTCCAACGCAAGCGGAAGGTCGTGCAGCACCATCACCACGGTTTTCCCCCCGTCCGCAAGGGTGCGCAAGAGCGCCATCAATTCATATTGCACGCGGATGTCAAGATAAGCCGTGGGCTCGTCAAGCAAAATCAACGGTGTGTCCTGCGCCACAGTCATAGCAAGGCAGGCTCTTTGCCGCTGCCCGCCCGAAAGCGAAGTCAGGCGGCGGTGGGAAAACTCCCACGCACCTGTCAGGCGCAGGGCATTTTCAATGATGTCCCTGTCTTTTTGTGAAAGCACATGCCGCCGCGACAAATGGGGGTAGCGGCCGTGTGCGGCAAGGTCAAACACCGTGATGTCCGGCACCGTGCGCCACTGGGGAAAAAAGGAGATACGCTTTGCCCGCTCTTTGGGCGGCAAAACTCCAAGGTCGTGCCCCGAAACCGCTATGCTGCCCGCAGTGGGGCGAAGCAGTCCCGCGGCCAGACGTAGCAGCGTGCTCTTTCCGCAGGCGTTCGGGCCGATGAGGCAAGTGATTTTTTCGCCGGGAATCGAAAAGCTCAGCTTCTCTAAGACCGGCGTTTTTTTATCATATGTAAACGACATATCAGAAAACTCAAGCATAATAAAATCCTCTCGCTCGGATGAAAAACTCTTCAAGCCTTCTTTTTCCGCAGCAGCAGGTAAAGGAAGAACGGTCCACCTAAAAAGGAAAGTAAAATCCCCGCGGGAAGTTCATACGGGGCGAAAATCATGCGGCTCAACAAATCGCAAAACGTCACCAAAACCGCGCCCAGCAAAGCACAGACGGGCAACAAGCGGCGGTGGCCCGCCGCCGGGCAAAGCCTTCGCGCAAGGTGCGGCGTCATCAGCCCGACAAACCCGAGAAGACCGCAAACACTGACCGAAGCGCCGGCCAAAACAGAGGAAACAGTCAAAATCACGCCCCGGGCAAGGGGCACGCGCATGCCCAGAGAGGCCGCGGTTTCATCGCCCAACACAAACACATCCAGTTCCCCCGCAAACAGTGTTGCCGCCGCAAGACCCGCCGCGACATAATACACAGCAGGCATTAAGGCACTCCAAGTGATACCCGAAAAGCCGCCAATCATAAAACTGCGGTAACCGGCAAGAGATTCCGGGTAAAAGGTGTGCACCGCGTCAATTCCGGCAGACAAGATGCTGCCGATTGCCACACCCGCAAGCAAAATCGTGCCCCGGCGCGAGCCGGTGCGCGCGCTCACGGCAAAAATCAAAAGCGAAGCCAAAACAGCGCCGCCGAAAGCAAACGCAGGCGTCCAGCCGCTTGCGAGCGAAAGAAACGCGCCGCACAATGCCACGGCAAGCCCGGCGCCCGAATTGATGCCGAGCAGCGTGGGGCTGGCAAGGGGGTTACTGAGCAAAGTTTGCACCATCAGACCGCTCACCGCAAGAGACGCGCCACAAACCACATTTGCGGCAATGCGAGGCATGCGGATAAGCCAGAGAATCTGACTCTGCGTGTTCTGCTCACGCGGATGCAGCAGGGCGTTTATGAACTCAGAAAAAGAGAGATTCGCAGCACCTGCCGCCAAAGAAACCAATATAATAACAAACAGTAAAACAAGCAGTAAAAAAGGGAACCAGTTACGGATACAGGATCGCCGCAAGCTTTTCATAGCTTTCACCCCACCGATCGTTGGGTTTGTAGTGATAGAGCTCCCGCTCAAGCACAAACCATTT
Organism: Oscillospiraceae bacterium; assembly: GCA_031270605.1. Classification (GTDB taxonomy): domain Bacteria; phylum Bacillota; class Clostridia; order Oscillospirales; family Acutalibacteraceae; genus JAISXG01. The sequence goes on from JAISXG010000070.1 coordinate 46,275, forward strand.
GCCGTTTTTCACAGCGCTCAAACTCTTCCATGCGGGCTGCGTTGCAATCATCTGCTCAAACGCTGTCTTGACCTCTTTATCTTGCATGCCCAATGCCGTCACAAAAATATATTCGGGGTCCGCCTGCAGAATGATTTCAAGAGAAAGCTCTTCCAAAAGCGAAGGGTAGTCGTCCGCAATATTTTTTGCGCCCAAGTCACGCAGCACTTCAACTGCCACCGTGCCCTTATTCTTCACACCCGCACCGTTGGAAGTGAACCGCAGCTGCAAAACTGTCGGCCCTGTTTTTCCTTCGGCACGCGCAAGCGCTCCGGCAATTTTCGCTTTGGGCGTTGTAATTAACTGTTCCTGCAAATCCTCCCGGCCGGTGAGGCGCAAAAAGAGTTCGGCAATCATTTTATAATCATCAAATGTGTCGCAGGTGAAATAGGCGGCGGGGATTTTCATCGCCGAAAGCCCCTCTTTGAGCGCAAGCTGCCCCGCAATGTCCGCCGAAAGAATCACAAGGTCGGGGTTCAGCGAAGCGATTTTCTCAAGGCTCGGCTCTTTTGACGCTCCCACCAGCACCGCGTCGCCCACATCGAGCTGCCGCTCACCCGCCGCGTCGTCCGTCACACCCACAAGCGTTCCGCCCGCGGAAAGCCAGATGTCAGAATAAGAAGCATACACACAAACCACCCGCTGGGGGGCATCTGCAAGGGTAATGCGCGTTCCTTCGGTGTCCGTAAACGAATACTCTATATTCTTCTCAGTGGCAGAAGTCACGTCAACCTGCGTTGCGGGCCGGCAGGCCGACAACAGGAAAAGAATCAAAACAAATATACAAATAAATATCGTTTTTTTCATAAAAACACCATTAAACCGTCAATCCTATATATTTAATATGATTTAAAGTATAGTATTTTTCCTATTACCTGTCAACGATTTTATAAAATTCAGCAATGTATCCATAAAAAAGTTGCATTTGGTTAATAGTTTATATGGTTTCTACATTGACTTTTCCATGCCCTCCCTGTATCATACTATTCATATATAACATATAATTTTAGTATGAATAGTATGTTTAAGGGGTGACAAGATGGATTTTCCACAAAAAGGCCTTTCCAAAGAAGAGATTTTCCAAGCGCTGGACGATTATCAACAGAATGACGGCAACTATAAAAAGGGTAAAACCTGGAGCCTTGTTTATTATGCAGGCGAAGAGATTACCCGTTTAACAGAAGAGGTTTATTGCAAGTTCTTTCACACAAACGCATTAAACCCCTTCGTTTTTCAGAGCCTTAAACGTCTTGAAACAGAAACTCTCGCAATGGCGGCGGATTTGTTTCACGGTGACGAACAGGTGGTCGGCACCCTCACCTCCGGCGGTAGCGAGAGCATTCTGATGGCGGTCAAGACCTACCGCGATGAAGCGCGTGAGAAAAAGCCCCACATCACGCAGCCTGAAATGATCGCTCCCATCAGCGTTCACGCCGCTTTTGAAAAGGCCGCGCACTACTTCGGCGTCAAAATCATTCACGCTCCTCTTATGGATGATTTTCGTGTGGATGTCGCCGCGGTGGAAAAACTCATTACCCCCAACACTATTTTATTAATTGGTTCCGCACCCCAGTACCCGCAAGGGGTTGTCGACCCCATTGAGGCACTTTCAGCTCTCGCATTAAAACATGATTTGCGGCTGCATGTGGATGCCTGCCTCGGCGGATTTACAATACCTTTTATAAAAGAGCTTGGCGGCGATATCCCCGCCTTTGACTTTGCGCTGCCCGGTGTGACCTCCATTTCGGCGGATCTACATAAATACGGCTTTGCGGCCAAGGGTGTTTCAGCGCTGCTCTACCGCAACGCGGGCATCCGGCAATATCAATATTTCGCATACGGCGACTGGCCGGGCGGACTCTTTATCTCCCCCAGCGCAACGGGCACTCGCCCCGGCGGCGCAATCGCCTCCGCGTGGGCGGCACTGAAATATATCGGCCGTGAAGGCTATCTTGAAATCACCAAAAGTGTTCTTGAAACCACAAAAAAAATTACGGACGGCGTGAAATCGATTCCCGAGCTATCTATTCTGGGCAATCCTCCCGCTGGAATTTTTGCTTTTGATTCCAAAACCCTCAATGTGCACGCGCTGGCGGATGTGCTGGAACACAAGGGCTGGATTATTGACCAGCAGGTCAATCCCTCCTGCTTGCACTTCATGGTCACGCCTGCTCATGCGGGCATTGCGGATGATTTTGTGCAGGATTTGAAAGAGAGTGTTGAAGAGCTTAAAGCGAACCCCGGCAACTATGCCGGCGGCAGCGCTGCACTCTACGGCATGAGCGTCACGATTCCCGACCGGGGGCTTGTGAACTCGCTGATCAAAGGCGCATACAGCCGGTTCATGACCGAGGGCGGCACTTTCTCATTTGAAGATTTGGGCAACATATTAGATTAACAAAAAAGAGGGGACTCATGATGTCACAAACTGCAACAAAAAAAACCGCGCTGGCACAAACACCGATTGCAATTATTGAAGAAACAACGAACTCGCTGCCCCGCGCGGCGTCGCCTGAAGAGGTTGGTATTTCTTCTCAGGCTATTTTGAATCTGCTGGATGAATATGACAAGCAGGGGTATGAATATCATGGTCTCATGATTCTTCGCCACGGCAAGGTCGCATTTGAAACCTACCGCGCACCCTACGCAAAAGAGATTCCACACTCCATCTATTCTTTTTCAAAGAGTGTGGCGGCCACATCCATCGGCTTTGCGGTGGAAGAAGGCTTGCTCTCCCTCCATGACCCGGTGGGCAAATTTTTCCCCGAATACCGCCCCAAAAAAAACGCCGAGCGGTGGGACAAAATCACCATCTGGCATGTGCTCACAATGACAACGGGCTTTGCTTTTAACGTGTTTCATCAAAACTCCAACCCCGACTGGGTAAAAGATTATTTACACTCCCATTTGCGTGACGAACCCGGTTCTGTGTTTCATTACACAAACGAAAACGCTTATCTTATTAGCGTCCTGATTCGACGCATTAGCGGGCAGACGCTGTTTGAATATTTGAAACCCCGCCTGTTTGACCCTCTGGGTATTGATGTGCCCTATTCAGAGGTTGACGGCGCAGGCAACCAGGGCGGCGGCTGGGGAATCATCTGGAAGCTTGAGGACTCCGCGAAATTCATCCAGTGCTACCTCAACAACGGCAAATGGAACGGCAAACAGATCATCCCCGAATGGTGGGCAGTCGAAGCCACCAAAACGCAGGTATCGAACGCCGACAATATTAAGGCCGATTCTAAAGTGGGCTACGGCTATCAGTTCTGGATGTGCTCGCTCCCCAACACCTTTGCCTGCCGCGGCATGTTCTGCCAGCAGGGCGTGGGTATGCGCGACCATGACGCGGTGTTTGTATATGTGGGCGCCGAGGCAGACGAACAAAAGCCCTATGACGTGATTTATCCCCACTTCCCGGCAGGATTCTTGGATGAATCCGAAAAACATGAGGCTGACGAAACGGTGCTCAAAGAGCTGAAAAGCCGTGCGGAAAATCTCACCTTCCCCGCCCCTCCGGTTTCAAAACGTATTTCTGTCCTTGAAGAAAAGTGTAATAACAATGTTCTCCGTTTGCGCAAACACCTGTTTTTGAACACGATCGGCTTCCCTTTAAGCCTTTTGCCCATGACTGTCAACCAAATGGCGCTGGACCGCGCGGGCCATATTGACAATGTCTATCTTGATTTCAAAGAAAATGAAGTATTCTTCACCTGGCAGGAAGGCAAAAAAGCGCAGTGGATTAACACCATTCCCCTCGGGCTTGACGGCAAGTATCGCGAGGGCCGCATTAACCTTTCCGGCTTTGAACTTGACACTTACTCCTATGCCAACTGGGAGGATGACAAAACATTACTTTTAAACATCCGTCCCATCCAAACCTGCTGCAGCCGCACATTGCGAGTTGAATTCAAATCACACGACCGTGTAAAAATAATTCCCCGCTCGACACCTAGTTTCAAAAGCGTGGCGGATAATTTATACCACCTCTCCCATGCCTTTCTCAACAACAGCAAGCCGCTGTGCGCTCTTTCAAAATTCCTCTTTTCAATCGCCCCGGCGGTGATGGAGGCGAATTTTCATGGCAAACTCAAAAGCAGAAAGCAGTTTAAAAGGTAGAAACTTCCGCCTCGCAGAGAAAGGATGATTTCATAATGAGCCCTGCACAAACCGCAGCACTCTCCCCTCCAAAAATAAAAGAACAGCAAGCTTTGGGCATCGCCCGCATTTTGCTTTTGTCTCTGCCCTATGCTTGGATTTCAGTATTCAACAGTGTGCTTGACAACGGCCTGCCCGTTTTTCTTGTTGCTCCAATTGCAGACGGCGGCCTTGCTTTAAGCTTTACGGCCAAGGGCATTGTGATGGCGATTGACAACATCCTCGGGTTGTTTCTACTGCCGCTGTTCGGCAAACTGTCAGACAGAAGTCAAACCCGCTTCGGCAAACGCTCGCCCTTCATCATCATCGGCGGCGCAGGCGCAGTCATTACATGGGCGGTCACCGGCCTTTTTCTCGGCATGCACGCAAAGTGGATGTTTTTGATTCTGCTTTCTTCGGCGCTCGGATTCATCGCCATATCCCGCCCGGCGTCTCTTTCTCTGCTGCCGGACATGACGCCCCTCTCCCAGCGCCGCAGCGCCAACGCCATCACCCAGATTGTCAGCATTGTCTGCACCGTTGTGGGCATTTTATTAGTTTCTATTTTTGCCCCAAAGGGCTACGAAACCGTTTTTTACGGCACATCGGCCGTCATGCTGGTGCTGATTGTTTTATATCTGTTCACCGTGCGTGAAAAACAATGGGCTGCGGAAAGCGCTATTTTGATGAACGAAGACTCCGATGCAGTGCAAAGCACGCAATCCGGCAATGCTTCCCGTTTTAACAGGCGTATGCTGCTCTGCGTTGTATTTTTCTTTTATGTAGCATATAACGGCCTTGTTTCCTCTCTCTCCAACTACGCAATGGAAGTGCTCCATCTCTCAAAAGATAAATTTGTGCTTCCTCAGGCAATGACGCTCGTAATGGCCTGTATCGTTGCCGTTCCTGTGGCGAAACTCTCCGCAAAGCTGCGGCGCAAAACATCACTGCTCATCGGTGTTGCAACCATGGGCACGGCGTTCACGGTTGCCGGGCTACAGAGCGGACTGAATGCATTGATGTTCATCAGCTTTTTGCTTGTGGGCGTGGGATTCGCTGCAGTCATCGTGAACCTTTACCCTTACATGCTGGAGCTTTCAGACCCCGATAAAATCGGCAGCAGCACAGGTGTTTTTAATACTGTGATGACGCTCGCCATGGTACTTACCCCCATTATGAGCGGCTGGCTTTCTGATCAAATCGGCATCATTATTTTGTTTCCCTACTGTATCGCCGCGCTGGCGCTTTCGCTCCTTGCGCTTGTATGTATGAAAGATAAAAAGACAGGTTAAAACAGTTCACTTTAAAATTTGATAGTTTGTTTCTAGGCCTTGTTTGTAAAATAGGAATTTGACGAAAAGCGAGAGATTTTTTCGCAAAACAAGGCCAAAAATTGCAGGAATACTTGCCGTATTGCAAGATTTTTTAACGCAGATTTGCGGAAAAATATCCGTCTTTTGGGCAAGTTGTCATTTTCAAACAAGGCCTAATAAGAAAGGATGGTCATAAAATGCCCTCTTTAACAAAAGAAGAAGTTCTCGCACTTGATAAACAATATAACCAGCACCCTTGGCTGACCGGCACGGTGGAACCCCTCGCCATTGCCCGCGCCGAAGGTATTTATTTCTGGGATTATGACGGTAAACGCTATTTTGATATGTCCTGCCAGTTGACCTGCTCAAATATTGGCTTCGGCAACGAAGCGGTCAACAACGCGATCAAAGCACAGCTTGACCGGTTTGCCTATGTCGCCCCCGCGCACGCGTTTGAAGCAAAGTCCGTGCTTGCCAAAAAGCTTGTTGAACTGGCCGGCGGCGGCATGGCAAAGGTGTTTTTCACCTGCGGCGGTTCGGACGCGAATGAAGCGGCCCTCAACATGGCCCGCACGGTCACAGGCCGCGCGAAGGTGCTTTCACGCTACCGCAGCTATCACGGCTCAACGCTGGGCAGCGGCAACATCTCGGGCGACCCCCGCCGATTCTCCCTTGAACAACCTGCCGCAAACGGCTTTTTAAAATTTTTTGACCCTTATGTTTACCGTTCGGACAGAGCATTTGAAAGCGACGCGGCAGCTTCAGCTTATTATCTCGGCCTGCTCGAATCGCAGATTCAGTATGAAGGCACAGACCAGATCGCGGCGGTTTTTGTGGAGTCCGTCACCGGCGCAAACGGCGTAATCGTCCCGCCGGACGGTTATTTGCAAGGCCTGCGCGAGCTGTGCACCAGATACGGCATCCTGCTTGTGTGCGACGAAGTCATGGCGGGCTTCGGCCGCACGGGCAAAGCCTTCGGCTTCCAGCACTGGGGCGTCGAGCCGGACATCATCAGCTTCGCAAAGGGCGTTACCTGCGGCTATGTGCAGCTCGGCGGCATCATCATCAGCCGACAAATCGCCGACTTTTATAAAGACCACCTTTTCCAGTTCGGCCTGACCTACAGCGGCCACGCACTGGCCTGCGCGGCGGGCGTCGCCTGTTTGGAGCTCTATGAAAGAGAAAACCTTTTTGAACGTGTCGCATCCCTCGGCAAGGTGCTGGGTGAGCTGCTCGAAGAACAAAAAGTAAAACATGCCTGCGTCGGTGATGTGCGCTACATCGGCCTGTTCTCGGCTCTGGAGCTTGTAAAAAGCAAAGAGACAAAGGAGCCTCTGGTTCCCTACGCAAAAGACGCGGAAGGCGTGATGAAGCGCATATTCGGCCTGCTGCGCGAACGCGGATTCTCCACCTACGGGCGTGAGAATAATATTAATGTGACTCCGCCCTTAACAATTACAGAGCAGGAGCTGCGCGAAGCCTTCGTGATTCTTGACGAAGTGCTCACGATTGTGGATAAAACCTTCATTTGACTGGTATTGCATCCGAAAGAAAGGAACGAACAATTTATGGCAACTGTTATATATTCATCTCAGGAGCAGCGCCTGCAAAAAGAATCCAACAGCGGCGCCACAGGCTCGCGCGTGTCCGCCCTGCTTGAGCAGGTCCGCGCCGCCCGACCCGCCATCGACATAGAACGAGGCAAATATTTCACCGAATCCTTCAAACAGACCGAAGGAGAAAAATTAATTCTGCGCTGGGCAAAAGCCTTATATCATTACGCGGCAAACGCTTCGGTTTATATTGACGACGGGCAGTTAATTGCGGGACGCATCGGCAAGGGCATCCGCTACGGCGTGCTTTACCCGGAGCTTGACGGCGACATTTTGGGCGAGGCCATCGCCTCCATCGCCTCCCGCGACACCTCCCCTTTTGACATCAGCGAAAAGGACAAGGGCATCATCCAAAACGACATCGCCCCCTACTGGAAGGGCAAAACCTTTCATGAGGCGCTCGCAAAGGCGATTCCCGCCGATACAAAGCCGCTCACATACAATAACGACGAAGAGTTCACCTCCCGTTTTGTCGTAAACGAAACCGCCTCTTTCCGTTCCTCCATTCAATGGGTGCATGACTATGAAAAACCCCTGAAAATCGGATTTTTGGGCATTCGCGCCGAAGCGAAACAGGCCCTCTTTGCGCTTGACGAATTCAATCCGGTACATAATAACGAGAACAAGCCCTTTCTGCAGGCAATCATCCTTATGGCGGACGCGATCATTCTTTGGGCCCGCCGCCACGCGGAACTTGCCCGAAAAAAAGCCGCGGCCGAAACAAACCAAACGCGCAAGGCAGAGCTTTTGGAGCTTGCTGAAATCTGCGAAAGAGTGCCCGCCCACCCGGCGCGCACCTTCCATGAAGCCGTGCAGAGCCAATGGTTCATCCAGCTCTTCTCCCGCGTGGAGCAAAAAACAGGCACCATCATTTCAAACGGCAGAATGGATCAATATCTTTATCCCTATTATAAAGCCGACCTTGAGAGCGGCGCAATTACCCCCAATAAAGCACAGGAGCTGCTGGAATGCGTGTGGGTTTCCATGGCGCAATATGTCGACCTCTATCTCTCAAAAGCGGGCGGCGCGTTCAACGAAGGCTATGCCCATTGGGAGGCGGTCACCGTCGGCGGCCAGACGCCGGACGGGCAGGACGCAACCAATGATTTGACCTACCTCATTTTAAAATCCAAGCGCGACTTTCCCCTCAACTATCCCGACCTCGCGGCGCGCATCCACATGCGTTCCCCCAGGCGTTATCTCTATGACGTGGCGCAAACCGTCAAAGACGGCTCGGGCTTCCCCAAACTGATCAACGACGAGGAAGTCGTGCCCCTGCTGCTCGCGAAGGGCGCGCGGTTTGACGAGGCCTATGACTACGCCGTTTCAGGCTGCGCGGAAGTCAGAATGCCCAATAAAGACACCTTCACCTCCCCCTGCGCCTATGTCAACTTTGCCGCGGCGCTCGAACTGGCTCTTTATAACGGCAAAATGCTGAAATACGGGGATGAACAGCTCGGATTGCAGACAGGTGAGCTGGAAGATTTTCAAGACTTTAATTCTTTCCTGCAAGCGTATCTTGCGCAGCAGAAACATTTGCTCAAGCATGCGTTCATTCAGCAATATCACGTGAACAAGCTGCGTGAGCATCATTTCGCCGCCCCGCTCTCCTCCGCGCTCAATGCGGTGTCCGTTGCGGCGCAAAGGGATATTCACACCGAATTCATCCCCGGCGGCATTGACCTTGGATATTATGAGTGCATCGGCTACGCCACGGTCATCGACTCCCTCGCGGCAATCAAAAAACTGGTGTTTGAAGAGAAAACCGTCACCGCCACCCAGCTCAAACAGGCCCTTGAAACCAATTTTGAGAACGATGAGCTGCTGCGTCAGCGTCTGCTGCGCACCCCGGCCTACGGCAACGATGACCCCTATGCGGACGACTTCGGCAAGCTCATTGACAAAGAAGCCATCGCATTCACCGAAGGATATTGCAAAACGCTCGGTGTGCGGCTTGATTTGCGTTATGTGCCCTTCACCTCAAACGTGCCCTTCGGAAAGGTGATTTCCGCGACGCCCAACGGCCGCTTTGCGTGGGCGCCCCTCTCCGACGGCTCGTCAGCCTCACAGGGTTCCGACAAAAAGGGCCCTGCGGCGATTCTTCTTTCAAATTTTCACACAAAGAACTATGACCGCAGCCACCGCGCCGCGCGCCTGCTAAATATCAAGTTCACCCCCGGCAGCATCGCGGGCAAAGAAGGCACACAGCAGCTTGTGAATTTTATTGAGGGCTGGCGCGACCTGAAACTTTGGCACATCCAGTTCAACGTCATCAATCAGGAAACATTGCTAGCAGCCAAAAAGAACCCCGAGCAATACCGTAACCTGCTTGTGCGCATTGCGGGATACAGCGCCTATTTCTGCGAGCTCTCGTCCGATTTACAGGATGATTTGATTTCACGTACGGCGCACGGTGCAATCTAATACGAATCCCTCATAAAAAGCTTGCTAAAAAATCCGCACAAAACCACATAAATCAAAGCTTTTGGTTGATTTTTTAGAGCTTTTTTAATCGGGAGTTCGTATCAATCTATTGAACAGTTCAGGGAGCGCAGCATGACAGACCATGAAAAAACAGGCTATATTTTTAATATCCAGCACTTTTCTCTGCACGACGGCCCGGGCATCCGCACCAATGTGTTTCTCAAGGGTTGCCCTCTGCGTTGCCGCTGGTGCTGCAACCCCGAATCCCACGCGCTGCTGCCCGAGGCGGCGTTTGACAAGTCAAAATGCATTCTCTGCGGCGCCTGCTCTTTGGGCGCGAAAGAACCTGCAGTGCGCTTTGAACACGGTGAAAAGGTGATTGACAGGACGGCCCTGCATGCCAATGGCGAACGCCTTGCGCTGGTGTGCCCCACGGGCGCGATCAGCCTTTACGGCGAGCAGAAAAGCGTGGGAGAAATTCTTGACGAGGCCGAGCGTGACGCCGCGTTTTATTCCCGCGGCGGGGGCGGCATCACACTCAGCGGCGGCGAGCCTCTGTTTCAGGCAGAGTTCGCAACGGCAATTCTCCGTGAAGCAAAGCGGCGGCACATCCGCACCGCAATCGAAACCTGCGGACATGTGCCGTGGGAAACCCTGCGTGAGGCGGCTGAGCATCTTGATTATGTGCTTTATGACATCAAAAGCCTGAATTCGGTAAGCCATAAAGAGCAGACGGGCGTGGGCAATGAGCAAATTCTTGAAAATTTCCGCCTGCTGTGCGAGCACTTCCCCGCCCTGCCGAAGCTGGTGCGCACACCTGTGATTCCCGAATTCAACGAACATGAGGCCCTCGAAATCAAGGCATTTGCCGAGAGTTTCCCGAACGTGACTTTTCAGGCGCTGTCCTATCATACCTTTGGCGTGAAAAAATACGCGATGCTCGGCAAAACCTATACAGGGTATATTAAAAATACAAATTAAAAAAGCCTGACGCAGCTTTTGCAAACGTCAGGCTTTTTTATTATATAAAAATTATTTAATATTTGGCAGGCTCGCCGCGGCGACAGACTGCCCGACACGGCGGGACTTTTCATCCGGGATGTTCAGGCTGATTTTCTTTGCAAGCTCGGGGAATTCTTCATCGAGCACCTTTTGCGCATTCTCAAGCAAAATCACGCCGCCGCTGCCGCTTGTCACACGCCCCATAATCAAAACGTGCTTGATATCATAAAACTCTGCGTAATAGGCGACGGCATAGCCGAAATACACGCCGATGGTCTGATAAATGTCAGCCGCGCGAGTGTCGCCCGCCACCATCAGCTCCTGCACCGCGCTCAGTTTTTCAGCCGGGCTCAGGGTATCGTCGAGTTCAATTCCCGCTGCGGGGGAAAGCTTGATGACCGCGTCCTGCGAGAAATATTTCACACCGCAGCCATAGTCGCCCGACCATTCGTCGGCCATCGCGCCTTCATAAAAATCCACGGGCACAAAGGCAAGCTCATTCAGCCAGCCGGTAATATTGCCCTGGCCGTCCACATAGCCGCCCGCTTCGCTCGTGCCCATGGCAACGCCCAGCACATTGTTGTCGCCCAGGTCCATCGCGCCGGCAAGGGCGGTCACGTCGCCGTCGTTCGCCACCTCAACCGGAATGCCCTCGCCGATTTCTTTGGCAATGTCAAGATACATATTCTTTACATGCTTCTCAAACTGTTCGTCCGGCACTTTGAGAAACAGGGACGCGATCATAATGCGGTTGTCAATATAAACGCCCGCGCTCGAAACGCCGATTCCGTCCACCCGGGGCATGTGTGAGGCCGCCGTTTTCATGGACTCGAGAATGCCGTTATAATGATACATCGGGTCCGCATTGAGCTTGGGGTGCCAGATAACCTCTTCAGAATACACCGCCTCGCCGTCAATTACGGCGCTGACCTTGCGGTCGCTGCCGCCCGCGTCAAAGCCGATGCGGCAGCCGTCAAGGTGGCGGCCTGCAGGCGTTGCCTGCTCGTGGTTTTCGGGGGCATCGGCAAAGCCGCGCAGCTCCACCTCAAAATCCTGCTCATACACCCGCGCCATGAAGTGCACGTCAAAGTCGCGCAGGCCCTTGTCGCTAAACGCTTCTTTGATTTTGCCGCCCACAAGTTCGCTGCCGGCGATAATCAGCTTATAGCCGCCAACGACCCACAGCAGGGATTTTGCCAGCCGCTCCACAAAGCGAAAATTTTCTTCGTCGTGGCCTGCGCCATCTTTGAAAATCCTTGTTTTATAAACGGTTGTATAACCGTTGTGCCGCTCACAGCCAAGCACCAAATCCTGCCCGTTTTCCGCCGTCTGCTCACGCATCCGCCTGCAAACAACCGAAAGGGGTTGAAAACTCGGGTCAAGCGTCGCCTTTACTTTTAAATCCATTGTTTTCTCTCCTAAATCTATTTCTGATTCTGAAACTTGATTTTGCCGCCAATCACAGTGGTTGAAATGTTGAATTCTTCATCCGCAATGATGATGTCGGCATCCTTGCCCACTTCAAGGGAACCCTTTTGCCCCTGCAAGCCGAGCACGGCGGCGGGGCTGAGGGACGCGGCATTGACTGCCTCCCAAACCGAAACATCGGCATTCTGCCAGAAATTCAGCACAGCCTTGTTGAGGGTGAGCACACTTCCGGCAATGGTTCCATCCTCGAGCCGGCACTCAATGCCCTTCAAAATCACCTTTTGCCCGCCGAGAGTGTACTCGCCGTCCGCAAGCCCACCAGAACGCAGACAGTCGGTAATCAGCACAAGCTTGTCCTTTTTCAATTTATAAACAATGTCAAACATGGCGGGGTGAATGTGGAACTTGTCACAAATCAGCTCCACGCTCACAGGGGTATTGAACGCCGCGCCCACAACGCCGGGGTCGCGGTGGGCAAGGGGCGTCATAGCGTTGAAGAGATGCGTCGCGTGGCGCACGCCCGCAAGCACAGAGTCGCAGGCCTGATGATAATTCGCGTCCGTATGCCCCATGGAAACCACAACGTCACTGTTCGCGGCGATTTCACGCACTGCATGGAAACCCTCATCCATTTCAGGCGCCAAAGTCACAAGGCGAATGATGTCGCTGTTCTTAATAATCAAAGCCGCATCCGGCCTTTGAATAAACGCCTCATTCTGCGCGCCCTTTTTCTTTGGGTTCACATAAGGCCCTTCCGTATGGAGGCCAAGAATGGCGGTACCGTTCCATGCGAGACTTTTTTCTTTCAGCCCGCGCACGGTATCCGCCACCTGCAGCAGCTCTTCGCGGGGAATGGTGACGGTTGTGGGCAAAAATCCCGTTACGCCGTTTTTCACAAGCCCCTCGGCCATTTTTTGAATGCCCTCCGGGTTCGCGTCTGAAACGTCCTCTCCAAGATAACCATGAATATGAATATCAATCAGCCCCGGGGCAATAAACCGCCCCGCCGCGTCGATGATTTCCGTGCCCGTGGGAATGTCCGCCGCGTCAAGAATCCCCTGAGTTTTATGGTCAAACAAAAGCGCCTTGCCGGCAAGTACCCTGTCTTTTAAAATGATCTTTCCGTTTATAATCGCTTTCATGTTCTGCGCAGTCCTTTCCATTTGCCGTCTTTTATCTTCCCTCAATTGTGTTGGGGTAGCTGCTCTTCCCTTCGCCGTCAAGGAAGGGAGAACGCGTGTCGTTTTCATAGGTTGCCCTGTCTGTTTCGCTGCGGAAATCCGGGATTTTCTGCTCCGCACCGCCATTGAGCGCGCTGTGCCAGCCGAGAATGCCCACCGCCGCCATTGTGGCCGCGCGGTAAACATCAAAATAGGGCTGTTTCTTCTCAATCAGGCATTCGAGGAACTCCCGCATCACCCAATAGTCGCCGCCGCCGTGACCGCAGTGCCACGCCTCTTTCACCTTATCGCCGAAATCAGCGCGGTAAAAAGTCTCTTCCTTTTCCCCTTCCGGGATGCTCCAATGGTTATAGGTCACGCGGATCAACTCATCATCGGGCCGGCCCATCTCCACACCGCCGTTTTTGCAGCAAAGGCGGTACCAATTACCGTGGGGGCCGTATTTTGCCCAGCCTGTAATCTTAAACAGAGCACCGTTATCCATTTCACAGAGCATCAGCGTTGCGGAATCCTTACGCACTTCATCCTCATATTCCCACTCGTTATGCTTTGCGAACACGGCTTTCGCGTTCACCGCAAGAGGCATGGAATCCGTCATATACATCAACGGCGCAAGAGAGTGCGTGAGATAATAGCTTGAGGGCATCAGTGCACGCCAATGCTTGCTGTGAGGCGTGTAATTCCGGTAATCCTGTGTTTCCATGGGATGCACATATTCCCCGTCGGCATACAGCACCTCGCCGAGGGTGCCGCGCTCAAACACCTGCTTCATTTCCATTGCGCCTTTGTAATAGGGATAATTTTCGGCAAGCATGTAAGTACACGCAGTCGCTTCCGCGGCACGGCACAAGTCCACACACTCCTTGAGCGTGACGGCCGCCGTGGTTTCACTGAACACATGCACGCCCTGTTCCATCGCCTTTATGGCAAAGGGCGCGTGCTGGTCAAAAAAGTTTGAGAGCACCACCGCGTCCATACCCGAAGCAATAAATTCATCAAAATCCTTGAAAAATACAACATTCTCAGCGCAATGGCCGCGAATGCCGTCATAGGTCGCCTCATTCCGGTCACAGACCGCAACCACCTCGGCAAGGCCCGAAAGCTTTGCCGCCTTTGCATAAGAGCTGCCGCGCCGCGCGCCAAACACACCCAATTTGATTTTTTCAGCCATTTTATATCACCCCGTTTTTTTCATGAAGGTCTTTCAAATCCATATTATAGTATACCGCATACGCCTTTTCAAGCAATTATAACAATCTGTTCGAAAAGTTTTGCAAAATTCTGTGAAAGGCGATATAATATTGAAAGAATGCGAACGGACTGAACACTCGTCCGTCGCGACATTCGTCCGCGCCGCCGTATTCTTGGATTAATTTTGAAACTTGAAAGGCTTGGTGATCATTGATGCGGGAGCTTTATGAGAAAACCCTGCGCGAACTGCACAAAAACCCGGAATACACACAAAAGCTGGATGCATACCTTTCCATTGACCGGCTCCGTACGCTGTTCATTTCCATGATGGATGTCCCCCTGAAAACGCTCAGGCGCCTGCCCGTCCGTTTTGTGGGTGAAACATTGGATTCCCTCATTGACTTCCTCATAAGCGATGATGTGCCCATCAAGGCGGACGACAGCCGCAGCATCCCGCTCTGGAAAAGACCGCCCTGCTTTGTGCAAAACAGCAAGCAACCTTACATCATTCCATTTCTGCTGCCCGTCCGCGCCCCTGTTGTGGTGATTGCGCCCGGCGGCGGATATTCCAATGTTTCGTTGGAACACGAGGGCATCAAAATGGCACGGGCCTTTAACGCAAAGGGGTTTCACGCGGTGGTGCTCAATTACCGCGTTTCGCCCGCGCGCTACCCCGCCCCGCAGCTCGACCTCATCCGGGCGATTCAAATCACCCGCAGCAAGGCAGACGAGTGGAACATCATCCCCGACCAGCTTGCCCTCGCGGGTTTTTCGGCAGGCGGCCACCTGTGCGCAAGCACCGCCGCACTGCACAAAGAGCTTGCGTGGCAGAGCGGGAACTTGCAGCATGTCGACACATCCCCCAACGTCCTGATTCTCGGCTACCCGCAGGTTGACCTCTGCTTTCGCTACATGGGCCTGCTTTCAGGTATTTTTCTTTTAAACGCCGCGCCCGTCGGCGACTACCGGCGGCTGTCCTCCCACAATCTTGTCAAAGAGGGCTATCCCCCCACCTTTTTGTGGAGCGAAAAGGACGACCCGTTTGTAAAGGTCAAAGAAAACAGCGACCTGCTCAAAAAAGCGCTTGAACGCGAGAAGATTCCCCATATTTACCGCCTGTATGAGGGCGACATGCACGGCTCCGGCCTTGCCGAGGGCCGCCCGGCAGAGGTGTGGTTTGACGAAGCCGTTTCTTTTTTAAGAGATTCTTTTGGATTTGCCGTCGATGAAGGCGCAGACGCGAAGCAGCCTGCCCTGCAATACTGACGCCGTTCAATTTTCTGTGAAACCTTGATTTCTGTTTCATTCTGGGTTATAATACGTTTCATTATGAATCCTTGAAGGGATGATTTTGATATGAAAAAATTCGGCAAGCTGATTCCTTTTTTGTTTGCGGCGCTTGTGCTTGTTCTTGTGGCGTGCAATCAAGCCGCAAAGCCTGATGAAACAACGGGTGAATCCACCACAGGGTTTGTGAAGCCGGCAGATGCGGAAGACCCTCTGGCAACCATTGAGCTTGAGAGCGGAAAGAAAATTCTTGTGCAGCTCTTGCCGGAGGATGCGCCGAACACGGTCTATAATTTTATCAGCCTCGCTAACAAGGGCTATTATAACGGCCTGACCTTCCACCGCGCCAGCGCGGACACCCTGATCCAGGGCGGCGACCCGAACGGCAACGGCTCGGGCGGCCCGGGCTACAAAATCAAGGGTGAATTCAGCGCAAACGGCGTTGAAAACAATCTCAAACACACCCGCGGCACGATCTCAATGGCAAGGCAGGGCAATGACAACGACTCCGCGGGCAGCCAGTTCTTTATTGTGGCGGCCTATGCCTTCCCCGACTGGGACGGCCAATATGCGGCTTTCGGCCGTGTGCTTGACGGCATGGAGGTCGTTGACGAAATCTCCCAACAGCCCGTCAAAAGCACTCAATCAGGTGCGCTTGCGGAGAATGTCGTCATCAAATCCGTCACAATCGAAACCCACGGAGTCGCCTACCCCGAGCCGGAAACCATTCCCGCATCCTGATTGCATTGAACCGCACAAAAAGGTTTTGGGCTGCGACACCCAAAACCTTTTCTTTTCATGCTTCAACGAATAAAAACCCCCGGTTTCACCCGGGGGAAAAATAAGAATACAAAATCTGCAACCGGGGGAAATGATATGACCACACGTGAGCGCTATTTCAACCTGCTCAAGAGCTGGTGTGACAGCCTTTTACGCCGGCAACTGCACGACTCTGCCCTGCCGTCTTTGGACGGCAGCCTGTGGTGCGATGCCTGCGCGGGGGTACACGGCCGCTGCTATGACGCGGTCTATCCGCTGCTGTATCTGGCGGATGAAACCGGCGAGACGCGCTATCTTGACGCCGCAAAGCAGCTCATGCGTTGGAGTGATAACCTGCGCTGCGACGACGGCAGCTATTACAACGGCCACCACAACGCATGGAACGGTACTACCGTGTTTTTTGCGGCATCACTCGGGCGCGCGCTGCTGCATCACGGGCATCTGCTGGACGATGAAACAAAACGGCAGTGGGACGAGCGCCTGCACAGCATGGGCGACTGGCTGCACGATCAGCTGAACCTGAGCCTGTCCACAAACATCAACTATTTTGTGAGCAATGCCGGCGCTTTAGCACTGCTTGGCGAATACTTCCACGAAAGCCGCTTTACGGAAAAAGCCCGCTATTGGGCGGATTTTGCGTTGCAATTCATAGGCAGGGACGGCCTGCTCTTTGGCGAGGGTACGCCGATGGACTGCGTGACGGCACGCGGCTGCCGCGCGGTGGATATCGGCTACAATGTGGAGGAGTCTCTGCCCATGCTGGCGCTGTGCGCAAAGCTTCTGCGGGACGGGCGGCTGCTGCAGGCCGCACAAAAATCCATCCATGCGCATTTGGCCTTTATGCTGCCGGACGGCGGTTGGGACAACAGCTTTGGCAGCCGCAACTTTAAGTGGAGCTATTGGGGCAGCCGCACTTCGGACGGCTTTCAGGAGGCCGCAGCCATTCTGGGGAACATCGATCCGCTTATAAATTATGCGGCTGCCTTGAATCTGGGGCTGTATGAGCGCTGCACGCATGACGGGCTGCTCTACGGCGGGCCGCACTATGCCGCGCACGGCGAGCCGCCCTGTATTCACCACAGTTTTTGCCATGCCAAGGCGCTGGCCAGCGTCCTGGATGCCCAATTGCCGGAGCCACCGCCGGAAATCAAGCTGCCGGAAGCGCCCGCCCTGCGCTATTTTTCTGAAATTGACACCTGGAAGCTGCACTGCGGCGATTTCTTTGCGACCGTTACGGGCTATGATGTGGACTATGTGCGCGGCGGCCACGCCAGCGGCGGCACCATGAGCCTGCTCTGGCATACCAAAACCGGTCCGTTGGTTGCGTCCTCCATGACGCAGTATAGCCTGCGGGAGCCTCACAACATGCAGCTAACCCGCAGAAAGGCGATGCACCGCAGCCTGACACCCGGCATCCGCACGCAGGACGGCTATGCCAGCCATGACGACATTAGCGCGGAAATCCACTGCTCAGAAACGCCGGACGGCCTGCTTTGCAAAGTGAAGGCGCGGCTGTGCAACATCCGTTTCGAGCCGCGTGAGGAAGACGCGCAGTGCACGCTGGAATACCGCATCACGCCGCGAGGCGTTGCCATCAGCGGGAAAACCGGCGCTGAAAATGCGCGTTTTGTGCTGCCGCTCATCGGCCTGGCCGCAAACGGCATGAGCTTCACACCCGGAAAACTGCGGTATCCGTCGAGTACGGACGCACAAATAATTTGCCGCTCCGGGAATCTCAAAACCGAACCGCAGGCGATATTTTTCCTGTCCGGCGGCTTTGAGGCCTGGGAGGTTGTGCTGGAGCCGGATGCAAATGGGGCGTTTTCCTGTGAAATCACGGTGATGTAAGCCGGATTCGCCGCGTGTTATAGTCGATTAACTCAAAAAGCGGTACAAGATTTGCGAGGATTATTTTTGTTGAACAAGGCGGAGGACACAGCCTTACCGGCGTAAGGCAAGGACGACAACGCAGGTCGGCGGAAATAAGACCGCAAAGATGTATCGATTTTTGGATTAATCGACTATAAAAAAGCCGGCAAGCCGGAAACAAAATACGGCTTGCTTTACGGTGTCTTGCGAGAGCTTTGCATGATTTTTCCGCAATTACAAAAGACACCTCCCGCCTTCGCCTGAGATGTCTTTTGTCTGCGGCCTGAAACCGCCGGCTTACTGGTGGTTATGATTGATCTTCATACTAAATTTACGATTCCGTTAAACCGCGTCTTCCTCTGCCGCTTCTTCCGGGGAAAGCGTCAGTTCCGAGGTGCAGTGCGGGCAGCGGGTGGCCTTTTCGTCCACCTCCATGCAGCAAAACTCGCACAGACGCGGCTCTTTCTTTTCTTCCGGTTCTTCTTTCGGTTTGATGGGGCTTGTGATCTTGTTGAAAAACTTCACAAGAATGAAAATGATAATTGCCATAATTAAAAAGTTGATCAGCGCTGATATAAAATTTCCGTAACTGATAACGGCAGTGGCCTTCTTCGCTGCTTCCAACGATTCATATTCCTGCCCGTCCAGTGCGAAATATAAGCCGCTGAAATCAACGCCCTTTGTGAACAAGCCGACAACCGGCATAAAAATATCATCCACTACCGATTTCACAATGACCTGAAACGCCCCGCCGATAATCACACCGACGGCCAGGTTCATTACGTTGCCCTTTGAAATAAATTCCTTAAACTCGGCGACAACACCTTTTTTTGAAATTTTGGTGATTTCTGTGCCCAATTTTTTATTAATTTTTTTTATTTTTTCCGGTGATTTCATGCTAATCCTCCATTCTTTTATGGAAAATCCCCTTAAAAGCTCAAAAAATCAAACACAAAACCTTGCCGGGCTGATCTTTTGAGGGGTTTTTATCCTGTCCAAACCGCGAAAACCGCAGTCTTTTGTAGAAAATCATACGGCAATCTGGTTTTTATGTCAAGAGTGTAAACTATTTATTTTATCTGAAAAGAGAATTGACATATTTTAAGAAATCAGTATAATAATAAACGATGGAACAAAATCCGTTGCATAATAATCAATTTTGAACATGTCGTATAAAACTCAACGCCTACCCGCTGAAAGCCGCCCAAAAAACGAAGGGTTGCTCACCGCAGGCCAATCTTTTTTTAAACTTCGCCTAAAGGCGAAAGTTTTAAACCAGTCGTTGAGACAATAAACGCACACTTACATTCACCATTGGCAACACGCACGAATAGAAAGGTTGAACCCTGATGAAACCCATTGCAAAATCAAACAAACTCAACAACGTTTGCTATGACATCCGCGGCCCTGTGCTCGATGAAGCCGCAAGAATGGAAGCACAGGGAATTGAAATACTGAAACTGAACATCGGCAATCCCGCCCCGTTTCGCATGGCCGCGCCGGATGATATTATTGAAAACATGTCCAGAAACCTGCGCTATGCGGAGGGCTATTCTGACTCAAAGGGCATTCTTTCCGCGCGCCGGGCCATTCAGAGCTATTGCGCGCGCAAAAACATCCCGAATGTGGGCCTGCAGGACATATATACCGGCAACGGCGTGAGTGAACTGATCGTCTCCTCCATGCAGGCGCTGCTTGACAATGGCGACGAGATCCTTATTCCCTCCCCCGACTATCCGCTCTGGACGGCAGCCGTGACCCTTGCGGGCGGCAACGCGGTGCATTATGTCTGTGATGAGAGCGCAGGCTGGCACCCAGACTTTGACGATATCCGCAAAAAAATAACGCCCAAGACCAAGGGTATCGTGGTCATCAACCCCAACAACCCCACCGGCGCGCTGTACCCCGACGACGTTTTGATCGGCATCACAGAAATTGCGCGCGAACACGGTCTGATCATTTTTGCTGACGAAATTTACGACCGCATTGTCATGGACGGCCTCGGGCACAAAGCCATTGCGTCTTTCGCGCCCGACCTGCTGGTTGTGAATTTCAACGGGCTTTCCAAGTCCCACAAAATTGCCGGTTTTCGCTGCGGATGGATGGCGCTTTCGGGTGAAAAGTCCCACGCAAAGGGCTACATCGAGGGGCTGAACATGCTCGCCTCCATGCGGCTGTGCTCAAACGTACCGGCACAGTATGTGATCGAAACGGCACTCAACAGCACCACGACCGCGCCGGACCCGGCGCTGCTGCCCGGCGGCCGCATTTATGAGCAGCGCGAGACAATCTGTAACGCGATCAACGCCATTCCCGGCCTGAGCGTGAGCAGGCCTCAGGCGGCATTTTACATATTCCCCCGCATTGACGCAAAACAATTCAACATCACGGACGATGAGCGCTTTGTTCTGGACTTTTTAAAAGAGAAACACGTTTTGCTGGTGCACGGAAAGGGCTTTCATTATAATGAGCCGGACCATTTTCGAATTGTTTATCTGCCCGAAAAAGCAGTGCTGCTTGACGCAATGGAACGCATGGGGGACTTTTTGGCAAACTATCGGCAGGCATAGCACGCAACAAAGAAAGGGTGAGGCAAATGCAGGACAGAAGAATCAAAAGAACCCGAAAAAGCATTTTTGACGCGCTGGTGGAGCTCATGCTTGAAAAAGACATCGGCAATATTACCGTGCGCGAGCTGTGTGAACGGGCGGATGTCAACAAAAGCACCTTTTATCTGCATTTTATGGATATTTATGATTGCAGGGACTCCTGGTCGAACGAGCTGCTTGAAGATATTTTCAGCCGCATCAGTTTGATCACCTACGACGACATTCTCAACAACCCCGAGCAGTGCCTCAATGCTTTTTTTGATTTTTTTGAACAGAATCTTGTTTTTTATGAAAAGATGCTCAATTCACCTCTGAAAGCCAGTTCCATGCTCACCTTTAAAGATAAAATCACTGAAATCATTCTGCAGTCAAACAACCTGACACTGCAAGGCGATTTTGAAAAGGTCGTTTCCGTTGCCTTTTACCTTGGCGGCGTGATTGACGCCTGCGTGCTTGCCATTCAAAGCCACGCCTTTTACCGCGAACGCCTGCTGCAGCTGCTTGCAAAGCAGGTTTCGTTGGGCATTGAAACACAGCTTTCCGACGCGTGAAACGGCGGCACCCGAAACAAAAAATAATTAAAAATAATGGGGCGTGTTTGAGAAACATCAAAACACGCCCTCATAATTTTAGCCTATGGCTATTTTCTAATGAATTGCAAATTATACCATTTTGCTAAAAAAATTATATTTTTTTTCTAAACTCTATCAAGAACGACCAAAGCCGAAAAAGGGCATTGATTTTCTTTTTTTTTGTGTTACAATAAGCTCAAAATCAAAACAAAAATAATACTTGGACCAAGCATTGTTTCACCGCAGAGCAGTTTCCGGCTCGGTTTGCGCCTGCATGTCCGCGGCCAAATGCTCTAAAAAACCTGCTACAGTATAGGGTTCTTTTTTATAGCCGAACCTGTTTTTATATCAATTCATATATTAATAAGCGTTGGAAACAGTACTAATGTAGTATACAATTATATTAAAAGCTTATTTTGTCAATATGCATTATCTTTTTGTTATGATTTGAATGTGATTCAGGTCACAGTCTGTTTGAATTTTTCGGTAAAATACAAGAAGGATGTTATAAGATCATGAGAATTAAAAATTTGCTGATCGGAAGGCCACTGCGCAGCAACGAGCTCTCCTCTGAAAGACTCAGCCGCTTTTGGGGCGTTCCGATCATGGCAAGCGACGCGGTTTCTTCGGTTGCTTATGCGATTGAAGAAATTTTGATGGTCCTTGTGCCAGTGCTCGGCTTCGCTTCGGTCAAATACCTCGGCATGGTGGCCCTGCCCATTATTTTTCTGTTGCTGGTGCTGGTGGTTTCCTATTCACAAATCATCAGCCATTACCCCCAGGGCGGTGGCGCTTATAACGTGTCTGCCGAAAACATCGGCAAAAAGACCGCGCTGATCGCGGCCTCTGCCCTGATGGTCGACTATGTGATGACGGTCGCGGTGAGCCTTTCCTCCGCAAGCGCGGCAATCATCGCGGCGTTTCCCGCACTGGAGGATTACCCGGTGTTCATCGCGCTGATCAGCCTTGGCATCATCACCCTGCTCAACCTGCGCGGTATCAATGAATCCTCAAAAATTTTCGGCGTGCCGACCTACGCGTTTATTGTTATCATGGGCATTTTAATCGTCACGGGCTTTATAGGGCTTCTGAACGGTTCGGTGAAGCCGATCGTCTATGAAAGCGCCCCGCCCTCGGCCGAACTGAAGCTGGACCCGTTTTTTGTGTTTGTGCTGCTCAAGGCTTTTTCATCGGGCTGTTCGGCCCTGACGGGCATTGAGGCTGTCAGCAACGCGGTGCCCTCCTTCCGCGACCCTTCCATCCGAAACGCAAAGCATGTGCTCTACATCCTTTCGGGCGTGATTATTTTCGTGTTTGGCGGCGCGGCGCTGCTCGCAATGGAGCTCAATGTCGCACCTGTGCACGGCAAAACGGTCATCTCTCAAATGGGGCACGCGGTGTTCGGTAACGGGACGCTGTTTTACGTTTTGCAGTTTGCGACCTCTTTTATTTTGATTCTGGCGGCAAACACCGCATACAGCGGCCTGCCGAACCTGCTTTCGATTTTGGCACTCGACAAATATGTGCCGAACCAGTTTGCGCAGCGCGGCGCGCGGCTCGGTTTTTCAAACGGTATTCTGTTCATCTTTTTTGCGGCCGGCATTTTGATCGTGCTGTTTCAGGCGGACACCCACCACCTGATCCCGCTCTATTCCGTGGGCGTGTTCCTGTCGTTCACCCTTTCCCAGCTGGGCATGGTCGTAAAATGGCTCAAAACAAAAAAGCCGGGCTGGAAGCACCGCATGCTGATCAACGCCGTGGGCGCGGTCCTCACCGCGGTGGGCGCGATCGTGGTGTTCTCAACAAAATTCGCGGACGGCGCATGGATGCTTGCCATTGTCATTCCCGCCATCTCGCTGCTCATGTTCAAAATCAGAAAGCACTATGATTTTATCGGCGAACAGCTGAAAATCAAAAACTTCCGTGAAAATTATCACAAAAGCGTCAGCACAGACACCAATGCCTGCGTTGTGCTCGTAAGCTCCCTCAGCCGTTCCACGCTCAAGGCCATGAACTACGCCAACGGCATGTCCTCAAATGTCACGGCGCTGCACATCGCGCAAAGCGAAGAACAGGCGGAGGTCCTTCGCCGCCAGTGGCAGGAGCATGAAATTGATATTCCTCTCGAAGTCCTTGAATCGCCCTTCCGTGAAATCGTGCCGCCGATTGAAGAATATATTTCGCAAAAAGAAGCCGAGCTCAAGCCGGGTGAAGATATTTCGGTCGTTTTGATCAAGTTTGTGGAAGAGCATTGGTATGACAACATCCTGCATAACCAGACCACCTATTTTATTAAGCGCACCCTCAACAAGCACCGTAATGTGGTGCTTGTCACGGTCCCTTATCTTTATAACCCAAACAGAAGAAAACACTGATATGCTTTCGCGCACAGCAACACCAAAAGGCCGCACGGTACGCGGCCTTTTTTCATGTGAAAATTTCCGCCTATCTGCAAGACGGCATGCGCATCGCGGGAATGGCGTTTAGGGGAATCTGAAACTCCGGCAGGCCGCTCGAATAGGGCGCAATGTCATACTGCTGAAAATAGATCACAAGCGCGCCGTTCGAAAGGAAAAACTGCTCTTCGTTAAAGGTCTGCTCCACCAGCTCGTCATAATTTTCAAAATAGGCGCCCTCGCCCGTCTGCATCTGCGCCGCGATCTGCCGCTTGATCTCGCGCTTGATCTGCTCCGCATATCGCGGGTCGCCCGGAAACAGCTCCGGCAGCGAAATTATTTTTCCGCTCCGCAGATTCCATGTTTCACTGGTTCTGATCACATTGCCGTGCGCGCCGCCGGTGAATTCATACTGGTCGTTATACAGGCTCACGGCGCAGTTGTGGTTATATGTGATCACGGTGTTCAAATCCAGCTCATAGCTGTTGAACGGGTAGCCGTTTGCCTTGCGGTATTTATAGTCGGCGATCGCCGAGTGGCGCATGGAGGTCGCGGCATATTTCAGCGCCCTCGCAGCCATGGCAAGATAATAGGCGTTCATTTTTTGTACCGCCGGGGCAAAACGCCGCGAGGAAAACACAGGGTATTCCACGCTTGCCCGCACCATCTGCACGCCGTCATAAAAAAACTCTCTTTGTATCTCTTTTGTTTCAACCGAAACACTTTGCAGGTCCATATACATGGGTAAAACCTTCCTTTTTCAGACTTTTCAGGGCATACTGTCCGCCACGTTAAGAAAACGCCCTCGCGTTTTCGCATAGCGACAGCCCTACTTATTCTTATAATATTAAAATGTACGCAAAATGTGATATAGTCGATTAACTTAAAAAGCGGTACAAGATTTGCGAGGATTATTTTTGCCGAACAAGGCGGAGGACGCAGCCTTACTGGCGTAAAGCAAAGACGACAACGCAGGTCGGCGGAAATAAGACCGCAAAGATGTATCGATTTTTGGGTTAATCGACTATATGTCCTGCGCTTTTGTTGACAGCAATATGGCATTCTGATACAATATGCTCATGACGCACAGAAATCCGGAGGTAATATAAGATGGATGAACAGGCTGTTGTTTCCTTGATTTACCGGCCGCAGAGAAAATGCATCCTGAAAAGGGCGCGGGCTGCGACAGGTTACTTCGAGCATGGCAGTGAGGTCGGGTTTGAGCACTGGAACGTATTAAAAAGCATTGAACCCTCTTTGTTCGGTGAACCGGTAGGAATGTGGTTTGCTGAAAATTTAAGGCCCGCCCACACCTCTGAATACGTAATGGGCATCGAAGTACCCCTGCATTACAACGCGCCGCCGCCTGTAGGGATGGATACGGTCGTTCTTGACGCGTGCCTGTACTTGCTGTTTCACGGCAGGCCTTTCCCGCCTGAGGAGCTGAAACGGGCCACCGACGCATTAAAAACCGAGGCAAAAAGCTATAACCCTGCCGCACGGAATCTGAAATGGGCGCCCGATAAAGCGCCCGTCATCGAATATGACCCTCTTTGTGAAAGAGGCTGCATGATCGCTTACCCTGTGGAAAGTTTACATGATTAAAAAAGCACGAAGTATTGTGTCATAAAACGGAAGGGTGTCTTCATCATGAGTAAGAATAAAAAACTAAAAAAGGTCTTGGCGCTCGGCACAGCCACGGCAGCGGCGGCGGCCTATATGAAGAAAAAGAAGGTTTGCCCGATTTGCGTGGCAAAGCGCGCAATGTCGGCGACGCGCGTGAACGCGTTTGCCCGGGAGGCGTATGACAACGGCGTGGCGCTCACGCCGCCCATGGGCTGGTCGAGCTGGAACACCTTCCGTCACAAAATTTCTGAGGATTTGATTCTGGAAATTGCCGGCGCAATGGAAAAAAGCGGCCTGCGCGACGCGGGCTATCAATATGTGAACATCGACGACTGCTGGCAGTCCTCCCTGCGTGACTCGCAGGGCAAACTGATGGCGGACCTCACAACCTTTCCCGGCGGCATCCCCTCGCTGGTGCGAAAGCTCAACGAAAAGGGTTTCCGCGCGGGCATCTACTC
Organism: Oscillospiraceae bacterium; assembly: GCA_031270605.1. Lineage (GTDB taxonomy): Bacteria > Bacillota > Clostridia > Oscillospirales > Acutalibacteraceae > JAISXG01. The sequence continues at coordinate 72,200 of JAISXG010000070.1, forward strand.
CTCAAACGGCACGCTGACCTGCGAAGAGATGCCCGCCTCTTTGGGCAACGAAGCGCTGGACGCGGACACCCTCGCCGAATGGGGCATCGAATACTTCAAATATGACTTCTGCCACAACAAAACGATCCCGACCGCCGCGCCCGAAATTGACAAGCTCATCATCGGCCGCCCCCACGGCAGGGATGAGCTTACCTTGCAGGCGGAGGACGGCGAAGCGCGCGGCAGCGCGAGAGTGCTCCAAGACGCACACCTTGAAACGGGCAAATATGTCGGCGGCCTTTCAGGCTCGGGCGGGCAGCTGATTTTTCAGGACGTTATGCTCCCCGAAGCGGGCGAATATGTGCTCACCGTCGGCCTGCGCAAAGCCGGTATGTGGGAAAAATATGCCGAAATCGTCATCAACGGCGAAGACACATACCCCGTCACGATCCCCTCCACAAAGGGCTTCACCCACGAGGGGCGGCTGCAGGTTCTGGTGCAGTTCAAAGAGGGCCGCAACTCCATCCTGATTCACAACCCCATCGGCTCGCGGTTTGACAGCGCCGCAAAGCAATACACAAACATGGGGCGGGAATTGCGCCGCGCCACACGGGAATTTGCCGAAAAGCACGGCACCGAAGAAAAGCCGATCGTCTATTCCATTTGCGAATGGGGCCTGAACCTGCCGTGGCGCTGGGGAGCGACCGCGGGCAATCTTTGGCGCACAACGATGGACATCAAGCCCATCTGGCCGTGGATCGTGACAATTTATGAAATCACCGCGCGGCTTTACAAATATCAATGCGTCGGCGGCTGGAACGACCCGGACATGCTCGAGGTGGGCAACGGCAATTTGACAGACGACGAAAACACGGCGCATTTTTCGCTCTGGTGCATGCTCGCCGCTCCCCTGATTCTCGGCAACGACGTGCGGCGGTTTGTGGACGCAGAGGGTACTGTGGACAAGGACAATAAGGTGCTCAAAATCCTCACAAACAAGGACATGATCGCGATCGATCAGGACAAAAGAGGAATGCAAGGCCGCAAGGTTGTTTCGGGCATGATGGACATTCTCGCGAAGCCCCTTGAGAACAAGGAGCTTGCCGTGTGCTTTTTCAACAAGGGCGGCAGCGAGGCAAACGCTGAAATCGAGTTTGCAAAGCTGACGAACGAGAGTTTTATCGACCTGCCCAAAACCGAATATTATGACGTGTTTGACGTTTGGAACAAAGTGCTTGAAACCAAGAAAGCAAAGCTCACCGCAACAATTCCGCCCCACGGCGTGCGCGTGTTCCGCGTCCGCGCGAAAAATTGACCGATATATGGCCGATTCGCTTCAAAACCGTCCCGACCTTTGCGGTCTTTTTCCGCCCCCCGACACGTCCAAAATGCTCGGAATACGAAAGTATTCCTGTGTTTTTGTCCTTTCGGAAACAAAACATCCTCGCAAAATCCAGAACACTTTTAAGCGAATCGATATAAGAAACGCCTGCCGTCTGTTTTTACAGAGGCAGGCGTTTCTTATATCGATTTTTCAATTGATTAAAAATTATTCCTCTGTTTGTTTTCCGAGGAAAGAGGCCGCGACCTGCGCGAGCTTGATGTCTGTCTGCGACGGCGCGGCGCCGCCCTCGTTGAACAGCAGCACGACCGAGCCGGTGATGTCGCCCGAGCCGATAATCGGGTAGGCGACCGCAGCCATTCTGTCAAGCCCCTCGACCGGCAACAGCGGGTGGGTGTCGCTCCCGGCGACATAGCTCGAGCGGTTTTCCATGATGGTTTCCAGCGCAGATGTAATCCTGCGGTCCATCGCGTCTTTTTTCGGCAGGCCCACGCAAGAAATCACATGGTCGCGGTCGGTAATCACAATGGGCATATTGGTCGCTCTGAACAGAACGTCCGCATACTGGGAGGTGAACTCCGAAAGCTCGCCCATGGGGGAATATTTTTTAAAGATCACTTCGCCGTCCGCATCGGTGTATATTTCAAGCGGGTCACCCTCGCGGATCCGCATAGTTCTGCGGATCTCCTTGGGAATCACAACACGGCCCAAATCATCGATTCTTCTCACAATGCCTGTGGCTTTCATTCTCATAACATCCTTTCACTGTAAGGTGGTGCTTTGCCTCTTTTTTGCCTTGTGCAAATACTTCGCATAGGTGAAAAAGGGCAAAATTTCCAGATTGTATTCCTTCAATGCTTCTTTCTTTCTGCCTTTTTCAGGTCAGCTTTGGGCGCGGCGAAAAAGCTTGCCGCAGCCCGTTCATTGCAAAGCCGCACGGCGTTTACCCTGCAGTCACACAATGGTAATTCATTACGAATTCAAGTTTATTATCTGTCAATCGAAGGAATATATGCAAATATTTGAGCCTCTTTTTTTTGAAAATCCTGACAGAAAACCGCGCGGTTTTTTGTCAGGATTTTTCATTACTATAGTATTCGTTTTTTTTAAATTTTCATTCGAACAAATTCCGTTCGAACACAAGAATATAATAAGAATCGAATTGCAAAGTCTGCACACTGTCCTCAATGCCGGAGAAGCCCGCGGTTTTCACCCGCTCATATTCCTCGGCTGAAAGCAGCAGAAAATAGCGGTCCTGCCCGGGAATGGCGTGATACCAGTTCCGATTGGTCTGATAGCCGGTTTTTTGCAGAAGCCCCTCATCCACACTGACCGTGCGCACCTTCACCTCTGAGTCGCTGACCACGGTGAGCACATGGGAGTTCCAAAACGTTCCGTAGCCGTAGCTCAAGCCCTGCCGCTCAAGATAATCCGCCAGGGCATAAGCGCCGGTATCCTGCCCGTAAGACGGCGGCATTGTCACGATCTGCCCCGCGGTGACAAGGCCCGTGATCAGCATCGGCACGAACAGCAACAGCAGCAACCGTTTTTTGTTTGTTTTTTGATAAATATGCCTGCCTAAAATCATTGTCAAAAGAACGGCCGTGCAAACAATCGGGCTCAACCGCCAGTTCGCGGTGGAAAGGCTGCCGAATATGTAAGCGATCAGAATCAATGCGGTTATCGCCCAGTGCGCCAAAATGAGCATCTTAGAAAATCTGTCCCTGAGCTTGGGATAGAGCAGCGTCACAATGACCGGCGCCACAACCAGCGTCGCGCCAAAAAGAATCCTGACAATGTTGATCATCCCTTTAGCGTCAAACAGCGGGTCGTCGCCCACAGCCGTCACGCCCAGCAGCGTGAACCAATGCGCGGGAAAATTGAGCGCATTATTCAGCCAGTCCGCCGGGTTCGAAAAATCAGAATACGCGGCCTGATAGCCCGCCGCCACCCCTTGCTTCAAAACAAGGCCAATCGCGAACCCCAGGCCCGTGCCCACAATGACGGCGCCCAAAATCACAGAAAAATTCCGCAGTTCCCTTTTTTGGAGTTTCGCACCGAAATCAAAAAACCGCTCGCCGAAGAACCCCGCCAGAACAGGCAGAATGAACAGCGTGAGCGCCTCAATGTGATTGGTCGCGCCCAGCGTGACCCAAACAAACAGCAGACAGAACGGCACAAGAAACCCACGGCTTTTCAAGCTGGCGGTCTCAGCGGCCTTTATGGTTTTCACCAAAAGCCCCATACCCACAAACAGCAGAAAAATCCCCAAACTGTAATAGATGATGTGTCCCCAAAAAATCTCCCGCAGCTTTTCGCTCACCGAAAGCGTGAGCACCAGCGCCGAAACCGTCATGCATGTCCACGGCGTGCTCCACCGTATTTGCCTGAGCATGAAAACAAGCGCCAGCACAAACAGCGCAAAGAAAATCAGCATGCCGAGCACATGCGCCGTCATCGAAACGCCAAAAATTGCCACAAGGGGAATCATAATCAGGTGCCCGCCGAAGGGGAGCTTGCAGGCATACCCAAAGTCCTCGTTAAAAACCGCGCCCGCATCATAGGATGCCTCGGCCCAGAGAATTGTGTCCGCACAATCGGAGTGAAAAAAGCCCCGCTGCGGAAAAAGAATATAATAGGCGGTTATGCCCAACACGGCAACCATGACAAAAATGCTGACGACTTTCAATATCCGGGCTTTGTTCAGCTTTTTTTTGGCAGGGGGCGGCGACTCCTCTGCCGGCAAGATTATAATTTCTTCCCACGCAGTTTGATTGTCGCTCACAATGATGTTTTGTTCTTCTGTTGCCATGTTACCAATTCTCCCAAACTATTAATTTTGGCTGTATTTATTTTGTTCATATACAGACGAAGTTTTGAATCTATTTTATTATTTTCCTTTTTTAAGAATACGGTGGCGCGGGTGAAGCCTGCGACAGACAGATTTTCAGACCCGTCAGCATTCTTCCAATGATTCAGAAGCGAAGCTTCTGAATCTATTTTGTTTTTTTCCTTTTTAAAGAATGCGGTGGCGCGGGTGAAGCCTGCGACAGACGGGTTCTCAGACCCGTCAGCATTCTTCCAATGATTCAGAAGCGAAGCTTCTGAATCTATTTTATCACAAAAAGACAAAACAAGCTGTGAATAAACTATGAACACTTGATTTCAATTCAATAACAGAAATTTCCTGATTCACATGAAGAACGATCAAACAAAAAACATGGCTGCAACTAAATTAGTTGCAGCCATGCCGTTGTTGTTTGGTTTAGATAGCCGTGACGTTAATCGCCCTGAGCTTGCGGCTGTCTTTGGGATCTTTTTCCGTATCAAACGTGACCTTCTGGCCCTCGTTCAAGGATTTGTATCCGTTGGATATAATCGCAGAAAAATGCACAAAAACATCCTCGCCGCCATCATCGTTTGAAATAAAGCCGAAGCCTTTTTCAGAGTTGAACCATTTTACAGTACCTTTATTCATTGGGTACCTCCATTAATAATTTTTTGTACCCAGAAAAAGAAAAAACTCACACGCAAACGTAACCATCAAAGAACAATGATCCGCAACATGTGAGGACAAAACATTTATCTTGAATACTTCTTTAGTATATCACACAATTCGGCGTTTGTCAAGCCAAAAATAAATATTTTTTTAAATGGGTTTCTTTATTCATAAAAAATACAAAATAATACAAAAAATGACAACAGGCGCCGAAGATTTAAACAAGGCCTAATAACCCGGCGCCGTGTTGATATTTTTCAATAACCGTCAAGACCAGTCAGACGGGCGCAGCAGGAAAGAAGGCGAGCCGGAAAGATCCGTCCACTCCGTCAGCCGGGCGATACCGTGGTCTTTGATGTCGTTATAGAGCTTTTCGTTCTCTTTGACTCTGTTCGGATTCAACAGCGAAAACTCACTCAGGAATACGCAGCCCTTAAAATAACGGTAAGAAAGCTCAGAGCGCTCAATATTCAGGCGCTGCTGCTCGGTAATGTCCGACGACTCCAAAGCGGCTTTCCAAAGCGCGTCTGCCTTTTGGGCCTCTTTTCTTGAAAGCGTGAACACCTCGTTGCTCCTGTTAAAAATAAACAGGTGCGAGAGCTCCTTGACCTTATAGGTAATCAGATCGATATAGTCCTTAATATAGCCCGCGGCCTCTTCGCCGTAATAGGCTTTCATGAAGTCCGTCATGTGGTATTCCACATCGGCATACGGATCCCAGAGAAGCTTTGCGATAATATACGCGCGCAGCTCGCCGAACTCGCCGCTCTTGCCGCCCGTGTGGTTGCCCTGCTCAAACACGCCTTTCACGTTGTTCTCTGCAAAATACTGCATGTTTGCCGAAAGCACATGGAGGTTCGGGAACGGCAGCATGTATTCACGGAAATTTGTGGTGTAGTCCCACACATAGAGCGTGTTTGAAATCGCGCTCCACCCCTCGATATCGGCGGCAAAGGTGGACGGCTTGTCTGCAACCGTCTCAAGCAAATCTTCATGCCGCTCATGGCCGCACTCTGAAAGCGGGTGCGCGAAGCAGCATTCAATCGAGCACAGCCGCACGATCACGTTGTCACGCGGCGCGATGCCTGTGGGCGCGGAGCGCGTGTATTGATAGGCGAACGTGTCAAACTGCACGTTCGGGAACTCCTCCTCCAGCGCTTCGGCAACGGCATTCACAAACCAGATGTTTGTGCCGGAAGGGCCGCCGTACTGTTCGTCCATCGCCTTGCAGTTTTCACACTGGCAATAGTCCTGATTGTCGTTTTGTGTGATCGACATGATTTTTGCGGAGGGGTTCGCGTTCAGCGTGTTCCTCGCAGTCTCAATCGTCAGCGCGAGCACATCGGGGTTTGTCAGGCAGCGCTGGCGCGTCGTCCGTTTTCCCTCAGACTCACGGTAAGAGAAATATTCGGGGTGGGTGTCAAACAAAGAATCGGGAACCAATCGCTCCATCGAGTGCGCAAAATCGGCATAGGAGACGCCGCCGCCGTATTCTTCACCCAAGGGCGCAATGTTCATTGCGCTGGAGTTAAGCTTCTGCTTTGCTTTAAAGGGGGCGTCCTGCACCGCAGTCCAAAAATCGTCCCTGTATTCAAAAATAGGAACCTGCTTATCGTCAAGCTGTTTGTCAATAATAATATCGGAATTCTCGGGAATTACGCTCAGTTCAGGCGTGAACCAGCGGCAGCCAAGCCGCTCTTCAAGGAAGGTATAAACGCCGTAAAGCGTGCCGCGCAGCGCGCCGCCCGCAATCACAAGCCGTTCGTCAAACACCTTGAGCACAAAGCCCTCATCGCCGAGGCCGCCGCGGTCAAGGGTGTAGTACTCTCCTTCGCGGGAGGTCAGGCCCACGCAAATTTCATGTTCCGTAACAGGAGCGGTGTCGGGCACAATCGGCAGCGTACAGCCACTGATTTGCGCAATATAGGTCTGCAGCTCGTTTGCCGCCGTCACCTCTGAGGCGGACGCGGATTCAGACACTACAATTTTGTAATCGCTCCCGCCGTTTTCAACGATCGCCATCGGCTCGGCGATCACCTGCGCCTCATAGGGCGTACCGCCGTACTCCACATGGGGCGTACCCATGGGCAAAACGCCCACCATTATGAAAAAATTCTGCAACACGGCAAACACCGCAAGAAACCATGCCTTGATCTGCATTTCTCATCACCTCGTCCAAATTCTAGCATAACGACCAAGCGAAGTCAAGAAACAAAGCGTTTTTATATACAATATTACAATATATGATGATTTTTATACACACAATCAATGAATTTTCGTGTTTTAATACAAAATCAAAAAAGCTCTTTTTTCCTGTCATAAAATACGCTATACTAAAGACTGAACAATGTAATAAAAATGGAGGAATAACATATGCAAAACACATTTCACGGGTTCGATTCCGGCATGGGCAACCTTTTTTTGCACGCAGACGTCAAGTCCCGTTCGATCAGCCCCGAAAATTTCACAGGTGAAAAAGGCAGAGGCGGCATGGCCACCGAGGGCACCGGGCAAGATGCCGGGCGCGACCTCGGGCAAGGGTGGAAAATTTCGCCCTCTGTCGTCATCAAGGCAGGAACAACCTTCACGCTGACGGACATTGAGGGCCCCGGCGCGATCCAGCAAATCTGGATGACCCCCACCGGCAAATGGCGCTTTTCGATTCTGCGTATTTATTGGGACGGTCAGGATATCCCGTCCGTCGAATGCCCCGTGGGCGATTTTTTCGCGAACGGGTGGGAAAAGACCGCGCTGCTTTCCTCGCTGCCCGTCTGCGTGAATCCCGGCAGCGCGTTCAACTGCTACTGGATCATGCCGTTTCACAAGCGCTGCCGCGTCACGATGACGAATATCGCGGCGGAGGACATGGTACTGTATTATCAAATCAATTACTGCCTGTGCCCCGTGCCCGAAAACACCGCTTATTTTCACGCGAGCTTCCGCCGCGCAAACCCGCTGCCTTATCAAGAGGATTTCACCATTCTGGACGGCGTAAAGGGCAGGGGCAAATATGTGGGCACCTATATGGCATGGGGCGTGAACAACACCGGCTGGTGGGGCGAGGGCGAGATCAAATTTTTCATTGACGGTGACAAAGAATATCCTACCATCTGCGGCACGGGCACAGAGGACTATTTCTGCGGCTCTTATAACTTTGAAAACCGCGAAACGCGGCAATATCAGGTTTTCTCAACCCCCTATGCGGGGCTGCATCAGGTGATTCGCCCCGACGGCGTCTATTCGTCGCAGACCCGCTTCGGGATGTACCGCTGGCACATCACAGACCCGGTGTATTTTGAGGAGGATCTCAAGGTCACCATTCAGGCGCTGGGGTGGAGAAGCGGCAGGCGCTATTTGCCGCTGCAGGACGATATTTCGGCCGTGGCGTTCTGGTATCAAAGCCTGCCCGGCTTTCCCCTGCCCCCTCTTCCGTCAAAAGACGGGCTGGAAGTCATATAATAGAATTACATAAAAAAACAAACAGGGCTGTGTCGAAGCAGCCCTGTTCGCTTTGCCGAAAACCCGGCGGCCGTAAACCGGCAAGGAACTGATAATTGTCAAATAAAAAAGATGATTTCAGACCTTTGGTGAACTCTGGATGCTGTTCAAAATAAAACTGCCCGTAATCACCTTTCTCTTTAATTATATATAAAAAGAAATTACAAAGCAAGAACACAACAATATCAAACAATTACAAAGAATAACAAAACAGTAACAGGCAGGCAAAACAGCAGCGCAGGCATAACGATCAACGCAACTTTTTGACTTCTGAGCGCAAAATTTGTGCTATTTCAACAAAATTTTAAAGATGCGCTTTATTCATTGACAAAATAATAAATCTATATTATTATGAAAATGTTTCCAAAACGAAGGAGGTTTTCCTGATGGTCTTGATAAAAAAAGGCAGCGCCGCATTGCTGGCCTGCCTCATGCTCGCGTCTGCCTTCACTTTTTCGGTATACGCACAAGCCGCGCAATCCATCCCCCTTTCTTTCAGCAGCGATATCGCTGTCGCGGGGCAGGCATTCAGCTGCCGTGTCGGCCTTTTGTCAAGCGAAGTGAAGTCCGGCAAAACGACTATCCGCTACAACCCCGAGGTGCTGGAATATCAGAGCGTCGCCGTGCAGACAAACGCCAGACTGCTAGGCATGAGCGTTGAACCCACCCTTGTCAAAGAGGGCGAATTGGTTTTGCATTTCACCTGTGAACTGAAAACCGAGACCACCAAAGAGCAGAATTTCTTTGACGTTATTTTCATTGTCAGCAGCAACGGGGGCTATTTGCGGCTGGATTTGCGCGCGGAGGATTTTGTGCTGCAAAACGGCAAAACTGTCACAACAAACAATGTTGCTGAGACCGTGGCAACCAAGTCCTACCCGAAAGAGAAGACTGAGATCGGCTATCAAAGGCATGATGACTTTATTTTTTCTGACTGGGGCATTGTTTTGCCAAAGCCCATGACGCTGGACGAACTCACAGAAGAATATGGTTTGCATTATACCGAAGCCGAACCCATGAGTTACTCTGAAGAGGGCGAGAGCGGGGCAGCTTATCTATTATTGAAAATTGACGGGCGCGTTGTGGACAGCGCCGCCTTCACTTTGATTGGCGATGGGAACAGAGATGGCATCATTACCGCAGCCGATGCCCGGCTGACCCTGCGCGCTTCCGCGGGAATTGAATACGAACCCTTTGGTTTATGCGACGTGAATTTTGACGGCAAAATCACCGCGGCTGACGCGCGCTCCATTCTGCGCGTTTCAGCGGGTCTTGACCAATATGAAACATGGCACAAGGCCTTCGTCAAAGCACAATACAGCAAATATGATGTGAATCAAATCCACGCCTTCCCCACAGGGGAGAATGTCGCGTTTACACAAAAGGACGTTCAGGGTCTTTTCAGCGATTTCAACAATTTTGACGATGTCGATGGTTTCAAAATGTATGGTTTCTATGTTTTAAGCAATCCATCTTATTTGGTAAACTCTTATACAAATGTGAGCAAAAATCCGTTTGTGTTCTGTGTGGAATCCAAAGATGAGCTTCTCGGTTTATATCAGTTCTATGAAACCATTGTTCCAGCCTGGCTGGAATATCTGAACGAAGATCTTTTATTTATAGAGGAAGAGCTTGCCAAAGACAAAGAATTACTGCTTTCTCAAAAAGACCAGCCTGATCCGGATTTGCAAGAGTATGTTGCAAGCACAGAACAATACATACCCCAGTTAAAAAAAGAAATTGAGCAGCTTAAGCAATTTAACCTGTCTGACATCTTAAAAGAATATGACGACGATTATTTCAAAACCAAGGTGTTGCTGATTGTGAATGGCTCACTATATGATTCAGATGGGGAAATATTGCTCGACGCAATCAAAAAGGATGAAAACACATTGCAGTTCTGCCTGACAAAACCCTACAGCACGGGTGATTCCATATATGGATTTGCACTCTACGGCCTGTTCGCAGAGGTGGACAAAACCGCCCTTGAGGGCATTGAAGATTTTGAATATTATCTCGCTGATGCAACCTTCAACGTTCCGCAGGCAGACAATCTTTCATAACAAAGCCGAACCGGGGATATTCTTCCCCGGTTTTGTTTTTGCAAAATAGCAAGAAAACAAAAGAATGCAAAAATACTTCGCACGGGTGGATTTTCAAGAAGAACCGCACCTCTGGCAATTTTTACTAAAAATTACGCTTTTTTTAGACATTTCGCCGATTTTATACCCGCTCCACGGTTGACATTGCAAGGCAAGTACTGTATTATAAAATATTATTAAAACAATGCGGCGCAGGGGGATCGCTCCGTTCGTTTTTGGAGGGTCATTGCTCACCATGCCAATCAAAAAGCTGTTGTCATTGCAGCCTTTCGACTGGTCTTGGGCAGAAAACAAAAGGAGTGGTCGTGTGGGTGTTGGCGAACGGTTAAAAAACGTTGTGGGCATTGAGGGCAAAACGTGGGAATTTTTAAAGCCCATGGTCGGCTACAATGCCGCAAATATTACGCTTGGCGGCGCGGGCTACACGCTCTCGCTTTACCATCAGCAATATCTCACCTTTGTTGAGGGCCTGCCGGTCGGCATCGCCACGAACATCGGCGGCATCAGCGGCATTGTGGACGCATTCACAGACGTCGTCATGGGCGCGATGACAGACAAAACCCGTTCCCGCTTCGGCCGGCACCGGCGCTATCTGCTTTGGGGCGCGTTGCCGTTTGCTATTTCTTTTATCATGCGGTGGACCTCTTTCGGGCTTTCAAGCTCTGCAGGCACGCATGCCATTTTCTTATATTATCTGTGCGCCTCTCTGTTATACGGCGCATCCTACACTGTTATGGCAATTCCCCATAACGCGATGCTGCCGCAGGTGGCGCCGCAATATTTTTTGCGCACACAGTTTAAAATTGTGGAATACGCCTTCAACTCCATCGGGCAAACAAGCTCGTTTTTGCTCATGGGCCTTGTGCTGGGCGGCACCAACATGCCAGACCCCTCTCCCGCTGACCGCGGCAAATACATGTGGGTGGGCATTGTGCTTGCCGTTTGGTTTTTGTGGCCGCCGATCGCCACCTTTTTTGGCACAAAAGCGCCCTCGTCGCTGGATATGCCGCGTGAGAGAGCTTATATTTTAGCGGCCTTTGCGGAATATGCCCGTGTGTTCAAAAGCCGCGCATTCCGGCAATATTTCTTTATGGGGCTGTTCAACATGCTCAGCCGCAGCTTCTACTCCTTCACCGACCAATTCTTTATTCTCAGCGTTGCGGACAAATACAAATATTTCAACCTGCTCAATGTTGTGGGCGGTGTCGCCGAATTTTCAGGCTCGCCCGTCAACTACATGCTCACAAAGCACAAGGGCAAGCAATTCTGCGGCGACCTGCTCACCCCCGTGATGGTCGCCGGCCTGCTGCTCAATTGGTTCGTCAAGCCCACAAGCCCGTCCATTATTCTTTATATTGCGGCGATTCTTTACAATTTCGGTTTCTCCGGCCCCGGCTTTACGATTCAAAACATTCAGCCCGACATCACCGACATCGACGAACTCATTTGCGGCAAGCGGCGCGAGGGCGTGATCAGCACGGCAAATTCCTTTTTCAAAAAGACGATCGGCAGCGGCACAAGCTTTGTTCTGGGCAATATGCTGCAGCATGTGTTCCGGTATGACACAAGCAAAAAACATTACACCGAACAAACCGCGCTGTCCACGCTCGGCCTGCGCCTGAACTTCACCATATTCCCGGCAATCTGCGCGCTCATCATGTATTTCCTGATCAAACGCTATAAGCTCACGAAGGCGGACCACGAGCTGATCAGGACGTTGATTGCGCAAAAACATGAAACGGGGCATCCGCCCGCCGTTTCACCCGACGACATCCTGCGTCTTGAGAACATCACAGGCGTGAAATGGCACGATATGTGGATCAGCTGGCCCCAGTGGCAGGAGCAGGAGCAATGCACAACACTCGATTCATAACGAAAACCGCTTTTGCATGAACCTGAGGCACGCCCCTACCGGCCTTGAAAAAAGAACAGGCAGAAGCAAAAACAATATAAACCAAAAAACAAAAAAAGCATACAATACAATTAGTGGAGTATCCGCGGGTGGTCGTGCTGATTGGTTGTTTGCTTTTTTCCGTCTTATTTGCGATAAAGCAGCGGAAAGACACAGTGATTCCATACTCTCCTTCCATGCAAATCATCGTCACCTCTTTCTGGCAAACACCCCATGAACAGGTCACACAACCCCTGACGGGGCTATCCGCTTTTTTATACAAAGCCCCCGAAACAGCTTTTGTTTCGGGGGCTTTGGTTTCTTATACTAACTCCCAATTAAAAAACCTCTAAAAAATTAAGCAAAAGCTTTGATTTGTGCGGTTTTGCGCAAATTTTTTAGTAAGGTTTTTATGAGGGATTAGTATTACCGATGACTGCACCGCGTCATTCTGTTTTCTGGCGCAGCTTTTCGAGCTCACGCATAGGCCACTGGCTTTGCACATCAAAGCCCCGCTGTAAAAGCCACGCGATAATTTGCTCCCACACTTTCTCGGCCTCACGGTTCTTTCCCTGCTCCATCAAATAAAAAGCCGTCGCATAGCGTGTGTCTATCGCCTCGGGGTCAAGAGCAGAAGACTGCTCCCAATAGTGCAAGGCCTGATCAAATTTTTTTAGGGCTTTGCAGCGGTCGCCCGCCTCGCTCATGAGAATTGCATGATCCGGAAATTGGCGCAAACCGTCCTCAAGAATACAAAGCGCCTTTTCCTCCTCGCCCGCTTTGCTGTATGCCGAAGCCAATAAAACATAGTTCCGGGGGTGAGGCGGTTCTTCTTTGATCATCCGTTCACAGCGCTCCACGCCCTCCTGCTGCCTGCCCGTGCGGGCAAGAAATGCAAGGGTATTGCCCTTGGCATCTGAAATAATCATTGTCACGCACAGCCTCCCCGCAGGCAAGCGCATGGCAGTAATATTGCTCCGCGACCTCGTCATGATACCGCGCCCGCAGGTCATGCAAATAAGCATAATCCGTAAAATCACACGTTTCAATGTTCTCTGCCCTAAACAGTTTTTGATATTCACTGTCCGCTTTCCCAAAAGCTTCGTTGTCACGGATGTTGTTTTCATAAACAGCCATCAGCCTTTGCGGCTTGTGGCGGTATGCCGTCATGTCCGGCTTGAATAAATCGTCAATCTTGACGTCAAAAAATTCCGCGATTGCAGGCAAAAGGCTGATATCCGGCGCCGCGGCGCCATTCTCCCATTTACTCACCGCCTGAAAGCTCACATTCACCGCATCGGCAAGCTGCAGCTGCGTCACCGCCCGCTCGTCACGGAGTTTTTTGATATTGGTTCCGATCACACTTGCATCCACACAATCATCTCCTTTTCTTGTGAACAGCGCTGTTCTGCTCTCATTTTATCAAGAATTTTTTGAACAAACAATAACCTGTTCTTTGAATAAGGCTCTTCCGACGGTTGAGTCCTTGCTTTAGAATGCAACACACCTTAAAATTACAACAGCTCTGCCCGCACGGTTTCGGCCGTGAAGGCAGAGCTGAAAAAATTCATGAAGAAAAACCCAAATTAAAACGTCGCCGCAACTGCCATTTTCAGGCACTTGATGAACGGGCGCGGGTCAAAGCGCAGCAGGCTCCGCCAGCAGTCCTGCTCAAAATAATCAAAGAAGCCGAAATGCTTGAACTTCGGGCCAACGACATCCACAAATTTGATGTTTTCACGCTGAGCCGTCTGCGTCGCTTCATCAATGGTGATCAGGCTGGCCTGATGGTTCGCGCCGTTGCCATATGCCGCGAGACCCGCAACGCCCGCAAACATCAAACGAATGCCGTCAACCTCACCTGAGAAGTTATTGGAGTGGTCGTGCCCGAAAATCGCAAGCCGCACGTCGCCCATTGCCTTCCAGCTGTCGAACTGGCCGTTGTTGGTGCCAGACGGGCAGGGCGGCTCCCAAAGCCCGCCCTCAATCGTGCTGTTGCCCGGGTCAAGCTTCCAGAAACGGTCGCTGTATGTTCCGTTGCCCTGCACAGAATAGATTCCGGGCAGTTTTGACGGCACAAGCAAATCATACATTTCAGGCACGCAGATGTGCTGGAACAAAACCGAGGGCAGCGGCAACCCGCCGTTCGCCTGGGCAAGCGCCGCGCTTGTGGTTTCATACCATGCAATTTGATCATCATGCACATAATCATAGCCGCCGTTTTCGGTGTCATAAGCGTTTGAGTCAAGGAACCAAAGGTTGAAAACATCCTTCACGCCGGCGGAATCCTTGAGCACCAGATTATAGTTGCCCACGCCGAAAACACCCTCGGGACCTTTCACCGCAAGGCATTTGTCATAT